>CAYVCY010000037.1:0-15578 GCA_964450265.1 uncultured Clostridia bacterium | reverse complement strand
ACCACCCGGTGATCAAGGTGCGCTACCAGGTGGAGGGTGTGCCCGGCTACTTCCGCGATACATATCTGGAGGAGCGGCTCTTTCAAGCGGGAAGAGGGATGATTGGTTTCTCCCAGCTGCTCCCGGGAGGCATCGGTCTGTCGGAAGAGCAACTGCAGGATGAAAGATTGCTGGAGGAGGCTCTGATTCAGCATATGTTCGGCTACGGGCTATAGACAGAAGAGAAGACGACCCAGGCAACTCTGCCTGGGTCGTCTTACTTAGCTAGACCAACTCATTGAGATCCGGTTGGCCGAAAAAGACCTTCTTGCCGTCATCGACCACGGTGCAAGGTACGCCAACCCGGTTTGATTCGCGCGCTTCGGCGAAAGCCGGGTGGTGATCCCGATACTTGAGAAAAGCCTTCAAGTTGCGCATGCTCTCCGTAATGTTCACGTAGGTAAACTCTATGCCGTGCTGTGAAAGAGCCTCTTTCACCGGTGCACAGCCCGGTCACAAATTACTGCCAAATAAAGTAATCATCAATTTAGACCTCCTTTTATTCAAGTGTTTATACTAGGTGGCTAGTTCTATTCTACTGGATCAGGCCGACACCTTCCACTGTAGATTATGCGCCGCACCCTAGGTGCCGATCATACTCATCGGCAGGAGATAGCGTCCTGGCGTCCAATTCACCTAGTAAGAGTTGAGCGCGATTCAGCGGGGGAAGGGGTGCAGAGTTGAAGAAGATCAAGTTGGAAAGAGAAATGATCGAGCTGATGGTGGAAGAAGTGAAGCAGTTTTTCGCCGAGCAGCGGGATGAAGAACTGAGCGATTTTCAGGCCCGCGTCTTCGTGGAGTTTATTCTTACCAAGGCGGGGTTCTACATCTACAATCAAGCCATTCAGGATGCCCATGACTACATGGTCGACCGGGTGGAGGACATGTACGGTCTGGAAAAAAGACATCGGTAATATCGGGGGCTGTCGCGAAGCGACTGGGGGATTAAGAGGGGCTGTCGTGTGACAGCCCCTCTTATACAGCCCTGATTCCGGTCTAGCTGAAGCTCTTGACTACTTCGTCGACCAGCGAGCCAACATAAGCCACCGCAGCCCGGATGGGTTCTTGGGTGGACATATCTACTCCGGCCATCTTGGCCAGCTCCAGCGGCTTCTTGGTTCCGCCAGCCTTGAGCACGTTCACCCAACGCTCGGCTGCCGGTGCGCCTTCCTCCTGGATTGCCTTGGCTACGTTGGTGCCGATGGTCAATCCGGCAGAGTAACTGTATGGGTAGAGGCCGCGATAGTAGTGGGACTGGCGCATCCAGACCAGGCGGGCACCTTCGTCGATCACCAGGTCCTCGCCCCAGAAATCGGACAGGATTTCACCCTGCACCTTGTTCAACACGGTAGCGGTGATCGGCTGTCCCTGCTCGGCCATGGCGTAAGTGCGGCGCTGCAGTTCGCCCTCGATCAGGTGGCGGATGAAGTTGTGATGATAGGTCATCAGGAACTGCATTAGCAGCCAGCGGCGCATCCGCACATCGTTGGACTGGGACAGAATATAGTTGCCTACCAGAATCTCGTTGATAGTGGAGGGCGCTTCGATGAAGAACATCGTTGGTCGGGTGTTGGCCAGGCGCTGGTAGCGCTGTGCCATCACGCCCTGTCCGCCATGCCCCAGCTCGTGGGCCAGGGTGAGGGCATTGCGCATTTGATCGGACCAGGTCATGCTGATGTAAGGGTGCACGCCGTAGACCGAGCTACAGAAGGCGCCGGTGCGTTTACCGATGTTATCCGCCCGATCCACCCAGCGGTTCTTTAATCCCTTTTCGATGATCTCCAGGTACTCTGGACCGAGTACGGACAGCCCGCCAAGGACGATCTCAGACGCTTCTTCGTAAGTAGTGGAGGGGTTGAACTCCGGGTCTAGTGGTGCCTCCAAGTCGCAATAGAGCAGTTGTTTTAGCCCAAGCACTTCTTTGCGTAGCCGTGCATAGCGGCGCATGTGCGGGGCCAGTTCGGTCAGGATCACATCGTGGAGGTTGTTGTAGATGTCGATATTCACTTCCTGTAGATCCAGCAACATGTGGATCGCAGAGTCAAATCCCCGCAGCTTAGCTTCCACCACATTCTTCTTTACCTCGGTACCCCAGCAAGCCCCATAGGTATTGTTGTAGGCCTTGAGGGCGTTGGTGGTGGCTGCATAGGCGTTATGGCGCAAGGTCATGTCGGCTGCAGTTTCATGCCGTCCCATGGACATCGGGTGTAACTGTCCTTTGGAATCGGGAACCGAGTCGAAAAGCATATCAGCGGTGCGGGAGTTTTCATAGATGCTGCCGGGAGCATTCAATACTTCAGTGAGCGCGGCCAGCACCATTTCGGTTTCTGGGTGGAGTTGGTGCGGTTTCTTCTCAATCCACTTCTCGATGGTGATGCGGTATGGCTCCAGCTCCGGCTCTGCCTGCAGATACTCCTGTAGTCGCCCCTCTGGTAAGCTGAGGGATTCGGATTGAATGAATGAGGTAGCAGCCTGCACGTTGGCCATCAGGGATCTGGCTCGGGCAAACATCGCCTGATACGCAGGATTGGTGCCGTCATTAGACTGATGGAAGGAAGCGTAAGACGATACCTTGGCCAGCCTCTTTTGCAGGCCCTCCTGTGCATCGAGGCACTGCAACAGCAGCTGTGCTCCGTCACCTAGTTTGCCCTTGAACTCGGTAACTGTGTCGACTAAAGCCGGGAGAGCGGCCATCTCCTCCTCCCAAGCTTCCTTGGTGGGGAAGATGTCCGTCAAGTTCCAGGTTTGTTCCACTGGAACCTCCGCACGGGTTAGACGCTTCGCCAATAGAATCTCCTCCTTTTTTACTGATCATCAAGCTAGCTTTAGGATGTTCTTCCTCGAAATATATCTTCGATAGTCGAACCAGCTACTCCTGCTGCATAAGCAGGAGTAGAGCAGGTCAATTGCGAATATTGCCAGTGGGGTGTCAAGTCTAGCTCGTTATAATGGCGATCTAGGGGAAACCTATGGCCAGGTTGCGCAGAGAATTGATGCCTCATCAGTGGTCTTAACGTGTACATGATAGAAGAAAGCAAAAGGAGGGTTTCTATGAAGAAACGTCTGCATCGGTCGGAGGTCCCGGCCCATCTCACTTGGAATCTGGACGACATTTTCCCCTCGACAGAGGCTTGGGAACAGGAACTGGCGGCAGTCGCCGCTGATCTGTCCACGGTGACTCAGTACCAAGGCAAGTTTGCCGATGGGCCCGCCCCGTTACTCGACTGCCTTAACGCTATGGAACAGCTGCAGGCACGCCTCGCGCGGGTGGTCAGCTTTGCCTCGTTGAGGCAATCTGGCGACGGCACCGACCCTGCCAACCAGGTGGCCATGGGGCGGGCAGCGTCTCTGGCTGCCCAAGCGCAAGCCAAGACTTCCTTTGTGCAATCGGAGGCGTTGGCCCTTCCGGAAGGCACTCTGGAGCGCTATTTGCAGGAAGAGCCGGCGCTAAAAGATTTTGAGCGGATGATCAACAAGATCGTCGCCCAAAAGCCCCACGTATTGCAGCCAGAGACCGAGATGGCGCTGGCCTCCCTAGGAGAGGCATTGGGTGCTCCTGCGGTGATCTACAACCGCTCGAAGGCGGCCGACCTGACCTTTGATCCAATTCTGGACAGCCAGGGGAACAGCTATCCGATGTCTTTTGCGTTATACGAGGAAACATATGAAAAGTCCCCTGATGCTGTTCTGCGCCGCAACGCTTACGCGTCGTTTACCAAGGGACTAAAAGCTTATCAGAACACTTACGGAGCCACTTGGGGCACCGAGGTGAAGAAGCAGGTCGTCTTGGCTCGCTTGCGCGGGTTCCCGTCGGCGACGCACATGCTGCTGCAAGGCCAAGAAGTGAACGTGGACGTTTACCACATGCTGCATGATGTCATTCTCACCGAGCTGGCACCGCACATGCGCCGCTATGTCAAGCTGCGAAAACAGGTCTTGGGCCTGGACAAGCTGCTCTATTGCGACATCGAAGCACCGCTGGATCCCGAGTTCAGCGCTCCGACCACCTTTGAAGAGGGTGCCAAGATCATTTTGGCCGGCTTGCAGGTGCTCGGTTCCGAATACGCCACCATCATTGAAAACGCGCTCACCAAGCGCTGGATCGACCTGGCGGACAACATCGGCAAATCCACCGGCGCCTTCTGTAGTTCAGTACCCGGCGTCCATCCCTATATTCTGGTCACTTGGGCCGACAGCATGCGTAACGTACTGCTGCTCAGCCACGAGCTGGGCCATGGCGGCAACGGCGTCTTAGCCCAACGTTACCAGCGCCTGAGCAACGCCCGCGGCTCTATGTTCTTTTCGGAGGCCCCGTCCACCATCAACGAACTGCTGGTGGGGGACTATGTCAAGGCACAGACCGAAGATCCGCGCATGCACCGCTGGCTGAATATGCAAGTGCTGATGACCTATTACCATAACTTCGTGCGTCACCTAATCGAGGGCGAGCTGCAACGCCGCATCTATGTCCTGGCTGAGAAGGGTCAACCGATCACTGCTTCCGTACTTAGCCGTGTCCAGGGCGAGATTCTGGACGAGTTCTGGGGAGGGGAAGTGGAAATCGACGACGGTGCTCGGCTCACCTGGATGCGTCAACCTCATTATTACATGGGCCTCTATCCCTACAGCTACTCCGCCGGACTGACCGTGGGCACGGCGGTGGCCAAAGCCATTCAAACCGAGGGCCAGCCCGCGGTGGACCGCTGGCTGCAAGTGCTCAAGTCGGGTGGAACCAAGAAGCCGTTAGAGTTGGCGGCCATGGCAGGCGTGGATATGACCAAGCCAGACGCCATCCGGGCTGCCGTGGAGTATGTCGGCTCGCTGATCGACCAGGTCTCTACCGGATTCGGCTACTAGAGGATCGGTGGGGTACAGCAACTGTCTGAAGGGATCTTTACCTACTATTCTGATAACGCATGCAGTATAATCAACTTGGGAAGAGGTCTCGATACTGGTTAAGGGACCGATTTCACTCTCCTTGAGAGGGGGTGGTCTTGAAGTGTTCAGGACTAGGAGGTGGCTGGCTACCTAACGCCAGCGCTCCGAAGAGGCGTGCCATGTGGCACGCCTCTCCTATTTGACCGGAGGGCACAAATCGTACGTCCCTCTGTCCCCTCCGGCATGCGCTGCATTTTTACCCCTCCTCGCGAATCATTCCAATGTGTGTGCAAAATCTGGGTAGACTATGCCATACCTGTTCACTTTTCTGTGCACCAAATTCCAGGCAGCGACTAAACCTAGCAGGAGCGCGCGGTTCAGATGGCGAACAGCTAAGCAAAGACTGTGGCTCTGATATTGCAGGCTGCTGAAGCACTTGCTGTAGGGACAATGAGAAAGGAGTTGCTCTCGCATGACCAACGTCAAGGTATTCACGGATAGCGCAGCTGATCTGCCTTTGGATATCGTGTCCAAATATGACATCGGGGTAGTACCGCTACAGGTTTCGTTCCCCGATAAAAGCTACGCCGATGGTGTAGACTTGACCAGCGAGCAGTTCTATCGCCTTCTGGAGAAGTCACCCCGGTTACCGGTTACCTCGCAGCCATCTCCCCACGATTTCATGGAGGCTTTCTTGCCCCACCTGGAAGCGGGACGCACCATCGTGTCTATCAACCTCTCGTCCGCATTGAGTGGAACAGTGGAGAGCGCTCGGATTGCCCAGAGCAGCTTGGAGGACAAGGCTGCCAAACTGCATCTGGTGGACTCCCGGGCAGCTTCCATCGGAGAAGGGTTGCTGGTGCTGCTGGCAGCGGAGCTAGCAGGGCAAGGCAAAGACGCCTCTGAGATCGTGCAGGCGGTGGAGGTGGCGCGCCAACGGCTGGTACATATCTTCACCTTGGATACCACCGAAAACTTGGTCAAGGGAGGCCGGATCAGTCGCGCCAAAGGCGCCATCGGCAACCTGCTGAACATCAAACCTATTCTCTGCTTGGACGATCAAGGTGCCATCGATACGCTGGACAAAGTGCGGGGACGGAAGAAGTCCCTCAAGTATCTCCTGGATAGTCTCGCCGAACAGGCAAAGCCGCGCTATCCTTTCATCGGCCTCTGTCACGCGGATTGCCTGGACGATGCCAACGAACTGGTCGCTGCCTTGCAGGAGCTGAAGCCGCAATCCCAAGTGGTTTTGGGCGATATCGGGGCCACCATCGGCACCCATGTCGGAAAAGGCTGCGTCGGCATGTTCTACTTTAAGTAACACCACAGCCACGGCTGGTGACGGGTGGGACTGGGGGACAGGCACTCTGTACCGCTCTTCGGAACGGTGCAGAGTGCCTGTCCCACTGTTTCGCCATCCTCGTGGCTAGCGTCAGCTATCCAGGTAATCCTTGATCGCGGCCACCATGTCCTCTAACTCTTGCTCTAGCGTGAAATAGGCAACGGTGACACGGATCAGGCGATCGTTCAGCCAGCGGGGGCAGATGCCGCGCTGTTCCAGATAGGTCATGATCTCTTTAGCATTATGGCCGATCACCTCAAAGGCCACCAAGCCGCTGGACCAACGGGACTCCATGGGGCTGTGTAGACGGCACCCAGGGATGGTTAACAGGTCTCTCTTTAGCTGCTCTGTCAGCTGCAGCACCCGGGCGCGAATGTTGTCCAAGCCGACCTCATTTACGTATTCCAGTCCCGCCCCCAGTCCCACTATCGCAGGCCAGTTGCGGGTGGCATACTCATAGCGGCGTGCCCCCTTTGGTGGCGCGAAGCTCCTTCCCTGGGGGTAGTTCCATTGTTTCTGGGCTACATCGCCCATGAAGCTAGGGCGCACCGAGTCTATCCGGTCCTGCCGCAGATAGAGAATGCCGGTACCCGCCGGTCCGAACAGCCATTTATGCCCATTCATGGTATAGAAGTCACAGTTCAGCGCGTGCAGATCTACCGGCAATTGCCCGACTGCGTGGGCGCCATCCAGGAGCACCAGCGAGCCGTTTTGGTGGGCCAGCTCGATCACCTCTTCTACCGGCAAGATCTGTCCGGTATGGCTGAGCACATGGGCTATGGACACCAGCCGGGTCTTCTCGTTTATAGCCTGCCGCATGTTTTGCAGAAACAGATTGGGATCCGGATCCATCGGAACCACCTGCAGTTTGATTCCGAAGCGTCGCTCGTTATAGAGCCAGACCACGGCGTTAGCCTCATGCTCCGCATCGGTGATGATCACTTCATCCCCTGGCTGCCAATCGATGCCGAAGGCGATGATGTTCACCCCTTCGGTGGCGTTTTGGGTGAAGGCCAGTTCCAGGGGAGAGCAGCCTAAGAACTCGGCCAGTTGCTCCCGCACCCCATCAATCACAGTCTCTCGCCAAGCACAATAGTGTTCGGGAAGGCCGGCCCCTTGCTCATGCCAGCGGCGATAAGCATCAAAGAAGACCTGCATCACCGGTTCTGGGGTGGGGAAGAGGGTGCCGGCGTTCAGAAACGCAAATTTGCAGAGTACCGGAATATCTGCTCTTACCTCAGTCACTGTTTTCATCGGTAGGTCACCTCCGTCATTCTTCTCTCTGGTAATTCCCCGCTGTGGGTCAGTTTCCTGCCTCCTACCACCGACGATCCCTTTGCCAATCAGCGCCGACAAAAAAGGATAGCACACAGCGTGAAACCACTGGGAAAGTGTCATTCAGAGCGAAGAGAAGAATCTCAACGGGGTCAGCCTGGGCCGTTAGGTGGGGACAGGGGCCTGTCCCCACTGTCCCGCCCCCCCCTGAAGGGTCATTCAGAGCACTTCGACAAGCTCAGCATGAACTCCGTGAAGAATCGAATCCAAGACCCGCATCTATCAGGTCTTGGATTCCTTGTGTTCAAAGTTCCTTCAGTTGTCTAGCACGCCTAGTGCTTCTGCGCTAGCTTGATCGACGATCCCCCTGGATCACTCATCCTTTAGGTCTGGGAGCCTCTGCATAGTCACCGTCGCTGTCAGGTTGATGCTGTCGATGGCCTGCCCAGCCTGTAGCAGTTGCTCTAGAGCAGGGAGTGCAGCTCTGGCTACCGTTCCGCCGATGTCATACGGGTCATAAGTCGTTCCCGAAGCAACAGTGGGAGCATCGGTATCGCTGACGGAGATAGTCCAATCCCAAGCGGCCGAGCCGGACCCAACCCGGTTCATCGCCCGTTGCATACCCTCTAGGGCAGCGATGTAGGTGAGGAACGCCATTTCAGAGGGTAACGGAGCTACCTGTAGCTGTAGGTGCTCTGTGTGGCCCCGGTCCTCGTCCCTGATGGAGATATGGACGGGGATCAATGGTGGTTGGAGATCTAGTCGAGCGTAAATGCCGGATGCTCGATCCTGCAGCACCGTGCCGATCACCATTCCGATGCTGCCCACCTTGCTGGGAAAATCCCCCTGCGCAACGTCGGCTATATCCGCCGTAGTCAAGGCCATGCTGGAGGGGCCGCTAAACAACAGCGGGTGGCCGAAAGCAAAGATCTGCGCCCCGTCTACTATGGTGGCTGTGCCGATGAAGCCCAGCTTGATGTCCCCGACCATCGCTGCGGCACCGATGGCACTGCCAGGGTGCAGTTGGGCGGCAGACCTGCTGCCGGCGGCGAGCGGCAGGTGATGGCCCAGTACGGGGGATCCGAAGCGATCGGCCACTTCGCCTAGGGCGCGTCCGGAGGTCAGCCCGATTACGATCGCTTTGGTGGGGGCAGGGACAGCCGCGCCCAGCACTTGATTGGTGGAGTCGGTCGCTGGTTCGGCGGCTACGCTGCGCATCGCCTCGGCAGGGGTGATCCCGACCAGGAGGGAGTCGGGATAATACAGAGTCGAGATGGCCCCGATCAGGCGACCACCTATGTAAACCGGGCTGCCGCTGGTGCCGGAAGGGACACCACCATAGAGTTGTAGTTGCTTGCCGCTGGCTCTGCCTAAAATGGGATCCAGCCCGGCAATTCCGGAATCCGGCAGCGATCCAACCAGCCTAACCGGAAAGCGGCTGATGGAGCTGCCAGAAAAGACCGTCAAGGCGTATCCACGATCACCTGCTGCCTTGCTCCTCCGGCGCGAGGACAGGCTCCGTGAAATTCTTCTGCTCCGTGATTGTCTTGGCAATAGATTAACCTCCTCCCGCAATCATTACAGCAGCATATGCGGCTGAGGCGTTAGGTGCCACGTCAGAGGGCAGGCCTAGCCAAACGGCTAGCCTGCCCTGCCAACTTGCCATATTTACGCGCCATCGAAGATGATTGGCCGAGCCACGAGCCGCTTCTTCACTGTGGCAGTCGCCTGTCTTAGCAGGCATCTGCCGAGGAAAGGCAGCAGATCGGCGATCATCCAACTATTGGTCCGGTCTGATCATGCGCACCGCACCCGGCACATGCCGCTTGGCCATGCGGTTCACCAGTTTACGATCTTCTTTGCCGATCAGTACGATATTTAGATCATAAGTCTCGTGATCCGGGTAGAGATCCGCTTTCTCCAATTGCAGTCTGAGCCGCTTATGATTGACCCTCACCGGACGACGCTGCACAATTACCGTCATCATGCCTTTTCGGTCCGGCAGGCTGGCTACTATCCCACTCTTGCCCAGCGGATGCACCCATACTCGGTCCCCGATGGACAGGTCCGTCTCCAGTGCCGCTTGCTTGGGCGGGGGTGTTGCCGCCGGACTCTCTGTTTCTCCTTCGAGCTGGCTGGGCGGCTGCAGGCCACCCGATAGTACTCCTGGTGTGCTTTCCTCGCCCAGTAATTCCCGAGCCAGTGTGATCACCTGGTGTCCGATGCCCAGACGCTCTGCTATCCACAAACCCTGACTAGCCCCCGATTCACCGATGATCAGACGATATAGCGGTCGCAGACTTTCCTGATCGAAGTCCATGCGGGCATTCTTCCAGTGTGGTCGCCTGGCAGCGTAGGTCTTCAGATCACCGTAATGGGTGGTGACGATAGTCACCGCGCCAGACCGGTGAAGTTGTTCCAGAATGGCCGCTCCCAGGGCAGCCCCTTCGCGCGGATCCGTGCCCGTGCCAATCTCATCTAGCAGGATCAGGCAGGCGGGGGATACCCGTCGCAGGATGGCAGCTATCCGTCCCATATGGGATGAGAAAGTGGATAGCGACTGTTCCAGGCTTTGATTGTCGCCGATGTCTGCCAGGATCTCCTGAAAGATGGCTATCTCGCTGCCGGTGTCTGCCGGGATGTGTAGCCCTGCTTGGGCCATGGCCGATAACAACCCTACGGTTTTTAACGTCACCGTCTTGCCCCCGGTGTTCGGCCCCGTGATCAGCAGGGTGCGATACCCTTCGCCGATGGAGAACTGCAGCGGCACTGCCTGTTTACCTAGCAGTGGATGCCGGGCGTTTTGCAGCCTGATCTGGCCGCGATTGTTCAGGAGGGGGCAAGTGGCTTCTAGAGCGCGGCTGTAGCGCCCCTTGGCCAGAGCAAAATCAAAGGCGGCCATAGTCTCCACGTTCAGTTTGATCGCTGGTAGCTGTGCGAAGATCTCGCCGCTGAGCATGGCCAACACCTGATAGATCTCGGCCTCTTCCGTCGCACGTAGCACCTGCAGCTCGTTGGCCAGCTTTCTTACCCCGGCTGGCTCGATGAATACCGTAGAGCCGCTGCTGGAGCCCTGGATGACCAAGCCATCTACGTGATGCTTGTGGCTGGCTTTTATCGGAATGACAAAACGGCCATCTCGCACGCTGACGAAATTGTCCTGTAGGCACGCCTGCAGGGCAGAGGAGGAGAGCATCGTCTGTAATTTGGTCTGGATGCGCTCTTCCGTAATCCGAATCTGTTGCCTAATCTTGTGCAGCTTACGGCTGGCGTTGTTGCTGACCGTATTGCCTTCTAAGCAGCTTTCGATCAATTGTCTCGTTTCGTCCAGTTCAGTCAATGAGTGGCTGTAGGCTACCAGCAAAGGTGCCAGGTCGCTTCTGTCTGCCATGTAGCGCCGTAGCCGGGCAGCACTTCGCAGCAGGTCAGCGATGGGCAATAGTTCCTGCGGTTGCAGCACCCCGCTGCGCTCCACCTTCTCTAGCTCCTCTGTCACGTCGTTGATGCCGCCTAACGGAACATGGCAGCCCGCATCCAGCAACTGCCTGGCTTCGTTGGTCTCTTGCAGCACGTGTTCGACTGCCTTTCGGTCTGACAGCGGGTGCATGCGTTCCACTAGCCGCTTGCCTAAGCCGCTTTCGGTATATAGGGCCAAATCCGCCTGGATGCGATCGAACTCCAATAGCTGCAAAGTCATCTGTTCCATGGTTGTTACCTCCTTTGAAAGCAAGAAAGGCGCCGTGGCACAAGCCACAACGCCATAAAAAGGCCGGCAAAGGACCCCCTAAGAGCGATCTCTTACTTCCGATCTCAATTTTGCGTGGTGTGTCCTTAACACAGTGGGGACGCTAAATCAGCCTCCCGATTTGCGCCGAGATGGCCAGAAAACATCTCCCCATTTTTGAATTTATTTTGTGTCAAGAACGACAAGTGACATCAACACACCTCCCGGTTGATCGCAGCATACTCCAGTGCGCCGCACCTGGTCAACCGCAATCCCGGTAAAAAACCGACGGAAACGAATGTTACCCGCGCAGCTCTCCTGCCGCTCTCAGCGCAGCCCCAGACCCTGATTGCATCGGCATGATAGGGACAAAAAGAACCGGAGGGAGCACCCACTCCCTCCGGTCGATCGCTGTCAGTCTCTATTCGCCGATTACCGTGATGCGCCCATCCACGCCGACATCGAGCCCTTCGTTCTGTGCAATATACTCCATCAACACGATGTCCAGGCTGATGCCGGTGTCCACCAGGTCTCTGCCTTCGGCGAAGGCGTCGAAGCCATCGCCACCGGCCGCCGTGAAGTCATTGGTGGCTACGGTGTAGATTGCATCAGCAACCAGCTTCACACCGTCCACCTTCACCTCGACCACCCGCTCGCCTGCTGGCAGGCTGGGATCGAAGCTAAAGGTCAGTCCAGAAACCTGCATAAAGCCGCCGTTGGTCTCTGGATAGAGCCTTACTGAGTGCTCCAACACGGACACCAGTTGCTCCCCAGTCAGCTTAATAGTGGCCAGCGTGTTACCGAAGGGTAGCACCGTGACTACGTCATTGATAGTGATTTCGCCGGGAGCAATGCTGGCTCGGATGCCGCCACCGTTGGTCATGGCTATGTCGGCATCGGTGTTCCAGCGCATCACGTCGGCAATCAGGTTGCCCAGATTTGTCTCTCTTGCCCGCACATGCTCGCGCACGCCGTCCAACGGACTGACTGTGCTGCCGATCACGGCCTTCATTTCCTCTTTCACGCGCTCGCCGACGGTTTCAATCAGCTTGTTGGCCCGGGGGGAAGCAGGAATGGCTGCGTCATAGCTGACCGGATCGCTGATCACCCCTACCAGTTTACCTTGATAGAAGACTAAATGCTGCCGCCCGACGTTTTTGGTGTGTTCGCCGGTCTGGGCAATATATGTCTGGTTTACCTTTTCTGCGGTTACCACTTCAGTATGGCTATGTCCACCGATGATCAGGTCGATCTCAGGGACGGCCTTGGCCAATTCCAGATCGATATCGTATCCAATGTGGGTCAAGGCGATGATGCAATCGGCGCCGGCCAAGTCCTCTACCATCGCTTTGGCAGTGGCTATCGGATCGACAAAGGTCAGTCCGGCCACGTTCTTGGGATGGGTGAGGATCGGGGTATCCACCGAGGATAGCCCGAAGACGGCCACCTTCAGCCCGGCCAATTCACGGATGATATAGGGCTTTAGCAGGGATTCTTCACTCTCGCCCTCGGTTCCCTTGAGCACATTGCCGCTGACGATGTCAAAGGCAGCGTCCTGCTCCAAGGCTAGTAGGTGCTCGTAGCCATAGTTGAAATCGTGATTGCCGGGCACCATCACGTCCACGCCGACACAGTTCATCGCGTTGACTACCGACGCACCGGAGAAGAACTGTGCTTCATTGGTGCCGTGCAACGCATCGCCACCGTCCAACACCAGCGTATGGGGGTTCTCGGCCCGGGTCTGTTCTACGATGGTAGCTACTTTGGCCAATCCCAGGACTCCGTTGCTCTCATCGGTCAAAATACGGCCGTGAACGTCGTTGGTATGCACCACGGTAATCGTCTCGCTGACCACATCCCCCAGCGCCCGCAGGAACTGCCCTCGGGACACTTCTGCAGAGGGACGGAGGTTGAGAGTCAGTCCTGCCCGCTGGGCAATGTCAAAGACCTCGATCGAACTGAGCTTGGCTGATGGGTGGGCCTTCCCTTGTTTCAGCTCAATTGCCCCGTGAGCAATTGCCGCTTGGATCGGCTCATAAGCCCAGTGGGTGCTGGTCACATCGGAAACCGCCACCTTCTTCGAAGGCATCGTCCAGCCCAGCGCTCGTTGCAGGAAGGTTGCCAATTGTGCTGTGGTGATGCTGGCATCAAGTTCCAGGCCTTGGTCCGATCCAGCCAGTAATCCGACTTGCTGCATCCAGTCAAAATGATGGGTGTAGTCGACGTGTGCGGCCTGCAGGTGGCCGGCTGCCGGTGTCAGCAGCAACAGGACTGCTAAACAGACAACCCAAAAACGTTTGAACATCCAAATACCTCCTCTGAACATGATATCGTAGCTATATTTCTCCACTCAGGCTGTGTATCCTTGCAAAATTCCATCAATGTTTCTTAATCATCTTAGTCTGAACAGGTATCGCCGCATGCCTCGCTGTCGCTCTGAGTGAAACCAAGCTCTGAGCGATTGTTCGTTTTTCAGCAGGACTAATCGCCGCTTTGTTTTTGGTGAATGATACTCCATAGGAGGTGTGCTCAGATGATCAAAAACCCACTGAAGACACGTTCGATGAGCCGCTTGTTGCCCAAACGGTTGAAAAAGCGGCACCAACAGAACAAGACAGGGTTTTATGTAGCTGGGCTGGGAGCGTTAGTCTCAGGTGCCGGATTGATCCTTCGCAACAGGCGGATGGGCAACGGTGTGCTGGGATTCGGTCTCGCCCATGTCGTCCTGGGTGGCCTGGACCTGATGCGCCCTGCTGTGCGCAGGTAGTCCATACCTCCTGCCGGAGCGTCTGCTCCGGCTTTTTTGGTGGAATTATGCTTCTCCCCGCACAGGGAGCAGGTGAACTTAATACGCGCAGCGAAGTAAATCAATTGGGGTAAAGCATGCGACGCCCGCTCTCAGGGCTGCGAGCAAAACCACATCTACCATCAGAAGGAGGAAATCACTGATGAAACGACCCGTCGTAACAGAGGATCTGCTGAAACTGAAATTCTTGGCCGATCCACAGATCTCACCCTGTGGCGAAAAAGTCGCTTACGCGGTGACACATATCGACGAGAAGGAGAAGAACTATAAGACCGATCTCTATCTGACTAATGCAGCGGATAAGCAGGCTCACCGTCTGACCAAGAACGGCAACAGCCCGGCGTGGTCACCGGATGGCCAGCAGCTGGCCTTCATCTCCGATCGCAGCGGCAGTCGGCAAATCTGGCTACTCAATGCGGGCATGGGAGAGGCCGAGCAACTGACCACTATGCGCTATGGCGTATCCAATCCTATTTGGTCTCCCGATGGCAAGCAGATTATGTTCAGCAGTGCGGTTGGCGTCGACGACACTCCGGAGCTGCTGACCAAGGAAATGGATAAGGCGGAGAAGGAAAAACAGGCCAAGAAGCGCACCGATGAAGCTTACGTAGTGGACAATCTGCGCTATAAATTCAACGGCGTTGGGTTGCTGCCTAAGCGTACCTCGCAGCTTTGGGTGCTGGATGTAGCTACCAAGCAGGCGAAGCAGTTGACCTCGGGCGACTTCACCATCGCCAGCCCGGCATGGGCACCTTGCAGCAAATACATCGCCTTCACCAGCAATCGCATGCCGGAGCCCGATCTGCAGCCGAGCATCTCTGACCTCTATTTGGTGCCTGCAGACGGGGGCGACCTGATCAAGCTGACCGAAAGCAACGGCCGCGCATCCGCCCCGATCTGGTCTCTGGACGGCAAGGATATCGTCTATCTCTGGAATGAGAACGAGTATAAGGGTGCCACCTTGTCCAAGTTCTATCGCATCCCAGCTAGAGGCGGTCAGCCTGTCTGCCTGAACAGCACCATGGAACTGCCAGTGGGCGGCAGCGCCAACAGCGACTCCCGCTACGGCGGTGGCTCTTCCACCCCTATTTGGGCTACCAACGGTTACATCTACTTCTACGCTTCCGATCGCGGTTACGCCAATCTCTATCGGCTGCCGGCAGACGGTGGCGATGTGGAAGTGGTGAGCGAACTCAAGGGCGCCATCTACAGCTTCACCATGGACAACACCGGCAAGAAAGTAGCCTTGGCCTTTGCCGAGTCGCTCTCGCCGGGCGAACTGTTCACCTTCGACCTGACTACTAAGGAAGCTGTGAAGCTGACCGCTCTCAACGATCAGTTGCTCAACTCACTGGCGCTGTCCACTCCGGAAGAGTTCATCTGCCACGCCGAGGACGGCTGGGAGCTGCAGAGCTGGATTATGAAACCGACCAATTACGAGCCTGGCCAGAAATATCCTGCTATCCTAGAGATCCATGGCGGTCCCCATACCATGTTTGGTGACGCCTTTTTCT
>CAYVCY010000036.1:14501-15642 GCA_964450265.1 uncultured Clostridia bacterium | reverse complement strand
AGGGCTGATTGGACTCTGCTGGTTGCTCCCCTCTGCCTACTGGAGTGATCAGCTATAGTAGCCTGGCCAGCCCATCGTTTCGGCGGCTCTTATCGATAGAGCCTGCTTTCCGCTAAAGCGATAATCGATCGCGGCTAGCGGTGTATTCCCAATCATAGTCAACACCCCTCTCTGTTATCGATGAAATGATGATGGAGCGGCTTTCGTTCCCTTTTCAGATCGGCCGCCGGGCGTTCCAAACGCCTCTCCATCCAGATGAGTGCATCACTTCGTTATTTTGCGCAAGAATGCAGGCGGTAACCATCTTATCCGCAAGAAATAGTGATTTATTTCCCTAATAAAGCCTAGGGCAGCCCTACTGTCAATCACAGTTTTTTTCCAGGTAGGAAGGTAAGGGGAACACCGAGAACGAAATAAGCACACACATTACAAAGGAGCGGCGACTTCGCTAACTTGATTTGTCCTTAAGCATGAGTTTTGCTCCAGGAGGTGGGTAGCGTGGAATACGTGACTGTGCGGGAGGCCAGCGAGAAGTGGCGACTAGGCATCAGGACAATAACGCGCTACTGTGCCGAAGGCAGGATAGACGCCGTGAAACAGGGCGGCTTGTGGCTGATTCCCCAGAACGCCGCGCGACCGAAGGGCCCGGATGGAGCGAAGCGGGCGATTTCGCCTGTGCTGCGCAACGAGGAAGCGGCAGCGGTGTCTCAGGAAATGCTTTCGTTGGGCGAGCAGCAACAGCATATCGGCAACTGTTCCTTTCCATCGCTATACGAGAATAAAGAGCTGTTCGTTGAAATTGTGAAGCATTTTCCTTACCCGATGCACATTTGTGCACCGGACGGCACTCTGCTCTTGGCGAATGAAGCCTTCCTGTCGTTTGCCCGCATTTCTGATCCGGAACGGCTCTATCAGCAGCACAACATTCTCCTAGACCCTGCGCTCGAGCGCTGGGGGATCGCGGAGTTCGTGCAGCGGGCCTTCAGTGGCGAAGTAGTGCATGCTTATGATGTGAAGGTGCCTTATCAAGAAGTAGTCAATCTACTGGCGAGCGGGAATCAAGTGGTTTTTGGCAGCATGTTTCACAACATGACTGCCTTTCCGATTCGCGACCAGAATAACGGGATCCAATATATCGTCA
>CAYVCY010000036.1:0-14401 GCA_964450265.1 uncultured Clostridia bacterium | reverse complement strand
AACGGGCATTTCACCCGTGTATTCAGGCGAAAGGTGGGCATGACCCCTACCCAGTATCGCAGAATGATCACTGAAGAGTAGTACACGCAGAAAATGAGACAAGCCTTCAGCTTCGACGTCTACAAGGAAGAAGCCTGTAGGGAGGGGTTCAGCACCGAAGCGCGAAGTGTAGACAGCGACAGGCCGAGAGAACATCCAACGAGGTGCAAAATGGGCCATAAAATCCAGAGAATTGACTGCTATTCTGATCAGCGATTTGAACCAGAAATCCTCCGTCAACATGGAGCCTTCATTGTTGATGGCGAATACAGGTGCGGCTTTAGAATAATCGATCAGGATTCCGCCGTTGTCTTCCATGACCCAGAAGTAAACGTGAGCGAATTGATCGACGAGTTCAGGTTCTATGCGGAGCATATTGTCAATTTCTACGATGGAGATATGCGGTTGCTCAAGTCATTTGCGCCGTTGGAGATTTTCTCTATGAAGACTGAGGATATTCAGCCATCTCAGTTCTTTGTGGACATGGACAAGGTCGCTGCCATAGCCGGCTTCATCAAGGGAGCGGACGATATTATCATCCCTGTGGCACGGGCTAAGGAGCTTCTGGTGTCTTGCGACGGTCATACCAGGCTTTATTATGCCACAGCCCAAGGGTATACAACGGTCAGGGCTTTTTTCACCGACCCGGGGGACTATCTGGAATGGTTTGTGCAAGAGGCGAGGAGGAGAGGGGTATACTCGCCTCACGATCTCAGGCCGCTACCCCACGAAGAGTACAAGGTAAAGTGGCATCAGTTTTGCGACGAATTCTTCAGCCGTAAAGAGAGCTGATGCTCACTAGTCCACTGCCGGAGGGCGTTGTGCGCTGTCGTCCTTGAGCCGGTATCTGTAAAGGCGTCATCTTCATGTGCGCGAGAAGGCCTTCTGTGCATACTTGGAACGTTCAACTAGCGTAAGTCCATGCGTCTTTAGTCCCTATCGATAAGGAGGGAGCTATATGATTGAGGTAGAGCAGCTGAGCAAGGTTTACTCCAATGGCAAGGGAATCTTCGATGTCGACTTTCGAGTACCTGAGGGCGAAGTATTCGGCTTTCTGGGCCCAAACGGTGCCGGGAAGACCACGGCCATCCGTGTGCTGTTGGGGTTCACCAACCCCACCAAAGGCAGTTGCCGCGTCAATGGCCTTGATTGTCGCGCTGAGACAGCGACCATCCAGCGACAACTTGGCTACGTTCCGGGGGAAATCGCTTTCTTTGAGAACATGACCGGGATACAGTTCATGCAGTTTATGGCTGACATGCGCGGCACCAGGGATACCACTTATAGGGATCGCCTAATTGAGCGATTTGAACTAGAGAGCGACCGCAGGATTCGCAAAATGTCTAAGGGCATGAAACAGAAGGTGGGGCTGATCACCGCTTTCATGCACGATCCAGCAGTGTTGATTCTGGACGAACCCACCAGCGGGCTTGATCCGTTGATGCAGCGGCGGTTCGTGGAGCTGATCAGGGAAGAGAAGGGCCGCGGCAAGACTGTGCTGATGTCCTCACATATGTTTGATGAAGTCGATCGCACCTGCGAGCGGGCTGCCATTATCCGCGAAGGAAGGATCGTGGCGGTGGAGGACATCGCCTCCCTTAAGTCGTCACTGCGTAAGAGCTACCTGGTTACAATAGTAGATGCATCAGATATGGAAAAGATCAAGTCAAGCGGACTGGAGCATCACCAACTGGACGAGCATCGGGTGGAGATATTTATTGGCAACGACTATCATCATATGCTGTCTACACTGGCAGACTGCCAAGTAACCAGCCTGGATGCACCGGCGCAGGCCCTAGAGCAGATTTTCATTCGCTTCTACGGCAAGGAGGTGAGCTAACATGTCCTGGACTCTGTTCAAGGCCAACATCCGCAACAGTCGCACCATCTGGATAATCATGACCGCCATCTTCTGCCTCTACTTTTTGATGGTCGCCTGGATGTACGATCCCGAAGGGGCGGAGGCATTACAAGAGATGCTGCAGATGTTGCCCCAGGGGCTGATCAATGCCTTCGGTTTTTCCGACATGGGGGCCAGCTTGACCGCTTTCCTCACCAATTACATGTATGGCTTCTTGGTCTTCCTGTTTCCTATGGTCATCTCCATCGTGGTCAATCACAAACTGCTGGCTGCCCACATAGACAAAGGCAGCATGGCCTATCTGCTGGCCACTCCCAACTCCCGCCTGAAGATCGCCAGAACGCAGCTCTTGTTCAGCCTAGCATCCATCACCCTCTTTTTTGTCCTGATCACCATCGTAGGGATACTGGTCTGCCAAGCCGTGTTCCCTGGAGGGCTGGATCTTGGCCAGTTCATTCAGATTAACCTCTATGCACTGATCACGTATTACGCCATCGGAGGTATCGGCTTCTTTGCTTCCTGCGTCGCCAACGAAAGCAAACACAGCTTGGGTATAGGAATTGGTTTGCCGGTGGCTTTTCTGGTACTGCAGATGCTAGGTGACGTGGGCGATAAGTTCAGCTGGGTCGGTAATCTATCGCTTTATGCACTGTTTGATCCCAACAAGCTGCTGGAAGGATCGAACTTTGCCTATGTGGGCATGGTGGTACTGGCTGCGCTAGCGATTGTGCTGTATGGTGCAGGCGTTGCCTACTTCGATCGCCGGGATCTACATCTATAGTGAACGAGGGGGAGGTTTGTGCCTCCCCCTCGTTCCCGTTTCTATATTTTTATAAATCCTAGCCCATTCAGCAAGACGATGGTTACGGCCACCGGGGTGGCGAAGCGGAGCAAACCGTGAATCGCTGACATCAGGCCCTGGTTGTGCAGGCTGCCCTCGTTGCTGACCGACTTAACAAATAAGTCTTTGCTCCAGACCCAGCCCGCGAAAAGGGCGATGCCGATGCCGCCCACCGGCAAGAGGATGTTGGAGGACACAAAGTCGAACAGATCGAAGAAGGTCAGCCCAAACGGCTTGATGGAACTCCAAACGCTGGTGGATAGGGCGGCTGGCACGCCTAAGAGCGCCATTACGGCAGCCGTCCATAGGCCCGCCTTGCGCCGAGACCAGCCAAGGGTCTCGTGGATGAAAGCCACCGGCACCTCCACCAACGAAATCATGGCGCCGGTAGCCGCAACGGCGGTCAGCACAAAGAAGAGGAAGGTAAAAACGGCACCAAAGGGCATTTCGGCAAACACCGATGGAATAGTAACGAATAAAAGTCCGGGACCCTCTGTGGGTGCATATCCAAAGGCAAAAACAGCAGGAAAGATAGCGATGCCTGCTAGGAGAGAGACTAGGGTGTCGGCGATGACCACCTTTGCGGCGGTGCCAGGAATGCTCTGCGCATCGCTCATGTAGCTGCCATAGGTGAGCATGGCTCCCATGCCTAAAGAGAGTTTGAAGAAGGCCAAACCGAGGGCAGTCAACACCACAGTGGCCGATATCTTGCTCAAGTCGGGACGGAATAGGAATGCTAAGCCTTCGCTGGCGCCAGGCAGCGACAGTGCGCGTATGCCACAAATGATCAGTAAGGTCAACAACAGCGGCATCAACCGTTTGATCACCCGCTCGATGCCCTTTCCCACACCCATGATCACGACGATGGTGGGAACGGCCAAGGCCAGATATTGCCATATCAATGAGCTAACCGGGGAGCCGATAGTCTGGTCGAAGATCGCTCCAGTCTGATCGGCTGCCAACCCTCCCGTCAAAGCCTTGAAAGCATACGAGTATACCCAGCCGGCAACGTCCGTGTAGAAGGCCATGATGATCACGGCCGCGATCACTCCGCTGATCCCGATCAGCCGCCATCCTTTACCGGGGGCTAGCTTGCGGAAAGCCGACACGGCGTTGGCACGGGCTCTGCGTCCTATTTGAAGTTCCGCAATCAGCACCGGCAAACCGACGCCGGCCACGCAGACCAGATAGAGCAGTACAAAGGCAGCGCCACCGTTTTGCCCGACCAGAGCCGGGAATTTCCAAATGTTTCCCAGCCCGACTGCCGAGCCCAAGGCCACTACCACCGCTCCCAGGCTGGTGGCGAAGGCTTCTCTAGGCACCGGGTTCTTGGAGGATGTGGAAGGTTGATCATGTGGGGGCATTTCTTTCGCTCCTCTCCAATTTGGATACCATCGAACTGCGGCGATGGCCCAAACAAAAGGCCCAAGCGGACAGTCCAATCCTTACGGTTGGAACCTGCCGCTTGGGTCTTTTATCCCCACGGTGTAGCGCAGAAACGCCTGTACCGCTCGGTCCAGCCCAGCATTTAGCTGCGGAACCCTAGGTACACTTCCAAGGTATATTAGGCACGAGTCTAGCAGTTTCCAAGTTCGTCGTCAATGGAAATAGGTGGTGATTTCCTTCATATTCTCAAACACAAGCGTCTTAGCTTTTACCTTATGCCTAGGAAAGAGGCTAGTGATCAGCTAAACTGATAAGCAGTACTGATCAGTAACACCTAGGGGGCCGTAGTATGAAGAACCGATCGATCACAGTTAAGGTCTTGGGTACGGCACAGGACGCAGGTGTGCCCCAGGCCAACTGTTACTGCCAGCGCTGTCAAGCGGCTAGGGAGGATTCTGCACGTCGCCGATTCGCTACTGCCTTGGCGCTGATACTGCCAGGAAACCAAGGCTGGTATCTGTTGGAGGCAACGCCAGATCTGCCAGAGCACCTGACCATCCTGCACTCCGCTCGTCCCGAACTGAACTTGATGAGGGGCATCTTTCTTACCCACGCTCATATCGGCCACTATGCAGGACTGATGTACTTAGGAAAGGAAGCCATCGCTTCTTCTGGAATTCCGGTCTGGGCTGGTTCGGGCCTGCAAGCGTTGCTTCGTCACTCCGCGCCTTGGAGCCAATTGGTAGATACCGAAAACATCGTGCTGCAATCGCTGCAGCCGGGACGATCGGTATCGCTGCCAGCTGGAGTCTGCGTTACCCCCTGGTTAGTGCCTCACCGCAACGAGTTTGCCGAGACCTTCGCCTTCTTGATCTGCGGCCCAGAGCGCCGTTTGCTCTTCTTGCCGGATCTGGATCGCTGGGAACAATGGGAACGCTCCCTGCCGGATATTGCCCGCCACGTGGACTATCTTTTTCTGGATGGGACTTTCTTTTCTGCGGATGAGCTGGCTGCACAGGGCAGAGACTACGCTCAAATACCTCATCCGTTAGTGAAAGATACGATGGACTTGCTGCAACCTGTCGCCGATGCCGGACATGCCGGAATCTACTTTTTCCATCTGAATCACACCAACCCATTGCTAGATCCGGCTAGCCGCGAGACACGTCAGTTGCGGCAGCGCGGATTCCATGTAGCCACAGAGGGAATGGAGTTGCAGATCTAATTAAGAGTATAGGGCAAGTTTCTACAGAGGGCAGCACTGGCGGAATCTTATGGGCTATTTTATAGGTTTTTATGTCAGGAAATAGTATGGTTGTGTTATTATAAGGCGTACTACTGCTACTCTTTTGCGAGGGGTGAAAACTTGTGAAATTAGTCTACAGAGGCAAGACTAAAGACGTGTTTGACAAGGGCGATGGCAATTACCTATTGAGGTTTAAGGATGACGTCACTGGCACTGATGGGGTTTTTGATCCTGGTGCCAATACGGTTGGTTTGACTATTGCCGGGGCCGGCAAATCTGGCCTCAAGTTGACGACGTTCTTCTTTGAGAAGATCAACGCTGCCGGCATTCCGACTCATTTTGTCGCTGCGAACGAAGAAGACGCCACTATGACCGTCAAGCCGGCAGAGGTATTTGGTCAGGGAGTGGAGGTCATCCTCCGCTACAGGGCGGTTGGCAGCTTCTATCGCAGGTACGGCAAGTATTGCAGCGAGGGTGAACTGCTGGATGCCTACGTAGAGGTGACGCTAAAGGATGACCCTAGGAATGATCCCTTGATCACTGACGATGCCTTGGCGATGCTGGGGATCATGACCAAAGAAGAGTATCGGCTGTTAGCCGATTTGACCAGAAAGATCGGGGCAATTGTACGAGATGAACTGGCCAAGAAAGGTCTTGAGCTCTACGACATCAAGTTTGAGTTTGGCCGGGTCGGGCAAGACAAGCAGGTAGCTCTAATAGATGAGATTTCCGGAGGCAACATGCGGGCCTATCGCGGAGACGAATATGTCGAGCCAATGCGGTTGGAACAGATAATGCTCGCCGAATAGGCGGCGATAATGACACGCGGGGACAGTGGACAGTCCCCGCGTGTCATTGCCTAGCACCCTTTTTCTTGACCCTGACCATGGGGAAATGTAAACTGCAGGAAATGCAGGCTGAGGTGTTGGAAGGAGCTCTGAAATGAACGGCAAGTTAATTCTGCTGGTGGATGACGAGCAGAGGTTGCGTCAAATGCTGAGGGGATACATCGAGCACGAGGGGTATCGGGTGGTGGAGGCGGCAGATGGCGCTCAGGCGCTGCAGTTGTTTGCCGAGCAGCAGTTTTCTTTGGTCATTCTGGATGTGATGATGCCCAAGGTAGACGGGTGGACGGTTTGTCGTGAGATCCGTCGCACTTCCACCGTACCGGTGATCATGCTTACCGCTCGCGGCGAGGAATACGATCGCCTGTTCGGCTTCGATCTGGGTGTGGATGATTACCTGGTGAAGCCCTTCAGCCCCAAGGAGCTATTGGCCAGGATGAAAGCGATCATCCGTCGCAGCGAGCAGAACAGCGCACAGCCGACGCGGATCAAACTGGGCGGTCTGAAGATTGAGCTTGAATCTCGCACGGTTACCGTCGACGACCGATCGCTGGCGCTTACCCCCAAGGAGTTTGATCTGCTCAGTTTCTTTCTGCAGCATCAGAACCAGGTCTTCTCCAGGGCGCAACTGCTCGGTGCAGTCTGGGGCTATGACTTTGCCGGGGACAGCCGCACGGTGGATACCCATGTAAAGATGCTGCGCGATCATCTTGGCCCATATCGGCACTTCCTGGTCACCGTCTGGGGAGTGGGTTACAAGTTTCAGGCGGCTAGTAAGCCATGACCAGTATCCGAGGAAAACTATGGCTGGGCATGATGGCCTTGGTGGCGGTCATTCTGTTGGCGTTATGGCTATTACAGATCGTCTTTTTGCAGACCTTTTATGCTGACATGCGTATTTCGAACATCGAACAACAGCTAGACGCCATTGGGCAGACGACCCAGCAGGGTAATTTGCAGGAAGTGCGGTTCGCGTTGGACCGTTTGGCCAGTATCCAGAACCTGACCATCGAGTGGCTGGATTCTCAAGGTCGCTTGGTATATGCCAGCAGCGGAGAGCAGGTCGGCCACATGCCAATGATGATGGGCATGGCCCGAGGGCTTTATGAGAGGGCTTTATCTGGGCAGCAGGTACAGTTGACTGCTTCCCATCCGCGCTTCGGCAGCGAGTACATTCTGCTCGGTCTGCCTTTAGAGGGTGGCGGTGGAGCTTTGATCGCAACTGTGCCGATGGCCGCTGTGGCCGAGACGGTGACCATCCTCAAGCGGCAGTTGGTTTATGTCAGCGTTTTGCTGTTAGCATTGACTGCCGCCCTTTCCTACTGGTTGGCCCGGGGCTTTGCCCGGCCCATTAAGCAGATGCGCTGGGCGGCAGGCGCTATGGCTGAGGGAGACTTTTCCGCCCGGGTAGAGCATGACAGCCAGGACGAGATCGGTATGTTGGCAAGATCCATCAATCACTTGGGTGAGCGGTTGGCTAAGATCGAACAATTGCGCCGGGACTTAGTTGCCAACGTCTCCCACGATCTGCGCACGCCTCTTAGCGTCATCCGCGGCTATGCCGAGACCATCCGCGACATCAGCGGAGACGATCGCGGGCGGCGGGATGAAGATCTACAAACCATTATTGAAGAGACGGAGCGCCTGACTGAACTGGTCGACCACAATCTGCAGTTAGCCTTGCTACAATCGGGAAATGCGGAGATTAACTCGCGGGACTTTTCCATCGGTGAGTTGCTGCAGGATATTGTCGGGAAGTACTCGGTCATGGCCCAGCAGCAGGGAATCAATCTGCAGGTACGGGCGAGCTTTGACTTGATTGCCTTGGCTGACGAGGCGAAGATCGCACAAGTGGTTCAAAACCTGCTGCAAAATAGCTTGCAGCACACCGAGCCAGGCGGAAGCATCACCTTGAAAGCGGTGAAGAGTGATGGCAAGGTGCGGGTGAGCGTCGCTGATACCGGCTCAGGGATCTCCCCAGCGGATCTGGAGCACGTTTGGGACAAGTACTACCAAGCACGCTCCAGCGAGGAGAGGGCCTTTGGTGGCAGCGGACTGGGTTTGGCCATAGTTAAAGGAATTCTAGATGCACACGGGTCAGCCTATCACATAGACAGCCAGCTTGGTTTTGGCACTGTTGTTTGGTTTGATCTGGAACAATATCAGGCGTGAGTTTTTCAGTTTGCTCCATTTTTGATCACAGTTTGCTCACAATTAGGCGGCATAATTAAGTTGGAGCGAAAGCTCACATCGGAAGATATGAGGTGAAAAACGTGAGCATCAAGAAACTAGTAGGCGTCACCCTGGTGTTGGTGGTGGTTCTCGGTGCCGGTGCAGCTGCCTATGCAGCCAGTGGGAACACTCCAGCGGAAATAGTGGCAGAGCTGACCGAACAGCCGCTGGAGTCGGTGATGGAACAACGTGGCGAAGGGGCTACCTATGGTGCCCTCGCCATGCAAGCAGATGTCTGGGAGGAGTTCCAACAGAGGATGTTGGAGTTAAGGAAAGAAATCCTGGATCAGAGGGTGGCCGCCGGCCAGTTGACGCAGGAAGAAGCAGACCAGATCTATCAAGGGCTGCAGGAGAACCTGGCCACCTGCCCTGGGACTGGTGCCGGTGGCGCCGGTGGAGCCGGGCTGGGTAAGCAGTTCGGTGTCGGATTCGGTTGCGGTGGCAACGCTCAGGGAGCCGGGCTGGGCCGAGGCCGCCGGCGCTGATACGCGGGGACAGTCCCCACGTGTCAGCATTAACTGAAGCAGCTGGAGGCCACAGTTCGCCTGGGAAGTGGTATGATGTATACAAGACATTATGCTTTCTTGGGGGAGACTGACATGCAGACAACAAGCATTCCAGCTGTGAACACCGTTGTTACCTCCAAACCAACTAGAAACAGACTGAAACCAATCATGGCCGTCGCCGGCATCGCCATTGGACTGTTCATCGCCCTGCAGCCCCCTTGGGACGATCTATCCACGCAGGCGATGTACACCCTAGGTTTGCTGGCGGCGGCTATTTGTTTTTGGATCGGTCGAGTATTTGATGACTACGTCGTGGCGTTGATCATGGGTATCGGCTGGGTGGCCTTGCAGATCGTTCCCTTCGAAACTGCTTTCGCCACTTTTCACAGCAAGACCTGGTGGTTGATGCTGGGGGCGATGGGCTTGGGTTTGGGAGTGGCCAAATCCGGGCTGTTGCGACGGTCAACCCTGTTGATGCTGAAAACGATGCCGCCGACTTACTTCGGTCAGTCGCTGGCCCTGCTGATCACCGGTTTGATAGCCGCACCGGCTGTTCCTAGCATCGTGGCCAAGGTGAGTATCGCTGCTAAGTTTGTGCCCGAGCTGGTGCGCGGTATGGGCCTGCCCATGAAGAGCAAGGCGAGTGCCGGTCTCTTTATGGCCATGTATTTAGGTTTTGTGGCCACCGCACCGATCTTTCTTACCGGCAGCAGCACCAACCTGCTGATCTTGGATATGTTGCCCTTGCAGGAGCAGGCGGCTCTCAGCTGGATGGGTTGGCTGAAGCTAACCCTTTTGCCCGGTGCCATGATACTTGCCGGAGGGTTTCTGCTGACTATGCTGTTCATGGCTCCTAAGCAGAAGGTGGCCGCCGATCCAACTATAGTCAGTCGACAGCTGCGGGAACTGGGCCCTTTTTCCCATCAAGAGAAGATCACCTTGGCCGTGCTGGCCGTGGCTATCGCTTTGTGGGTGACCGAGGGGATGCACGGTATCCATGCGGTTACGGTGGCGCTCTCCGGATTGGCAGTCCTGCTTGCTACCGGGGTGGTGGATAAGAAGGCGTTGCAGTCCGAGCTCGGCTGGTCGACCTTGATTTTCCTAGGAATAATCCTCAACCTGGGAGTGGTCATCCCTGCTTTAGGAATAGACAACTTCTTGGGCGAACGGGTTTCTCTGCTCCTGTCTCCACTCAGCGGCAATTGTCTGTTCTTCATCGCGGCACTGATGGCCATCGCCATCGGGCTGCGCTTTCTGGTCGTCTCTGTTAATGCGCTGTCCACTATCCTTATTCTGGTTCTGGCGGCTGTAGCTCAGCAGGCCGGCTTGAGCGTATGGGTATTGGGCTTCGCCGTGCAGTATATCGGACATTTGGTCTTCTTTTTGCCTTACCAGAGTGCGACCTATATCGTGGCTGTCGGCGCCTCGGGGCAGGATGTGATCACCTCTGGCGACACCGCCAGAGCTTCCTTGATCTTCGTGTCCGTCATCGCCTTGGCCATTTGCCTCAGCATTCCACTGTGGCGACTGTTTGGCATCGTGGGATAGCCCAGTTATTGCCTTAGGGGCTGCCTAGCTTCAACGATCAAGAAGAATCCCCTGGGCCCACGCGCGGTCCCAGGGGATTATGTATTATCGGCGGCTTGCCTAGGCTTCTGGTTTCCAGACTTCCCATACCCTACCGGTCAAAGCGGTTGACGGTTTTAATGTGGGTTTGCCAGGTTGCCAGCCTGCCGGGATCACTTCTCCAGTAGCACGTTGATGCTGATATGCCTTTACTTGCCTCAGCAATTCGGCATCGTTGCGGCCTACAGGTGGGGTGAGCACTTCCATCGCCTGTACGATGCCGTCGGGATCGATCAGAAAGCGACCACGCACGTTCACGCCGGCATCTTCGCTATAAACACCATACAGCTTACCCAGTTTTCCGCCCTGGTCTGATAACATCGGATAAGGGACTCCGCCTTCCACCATCTTGGAGAGCTCTGTCTCTTGCCAAACCTTGTGTGAGTGGACGCTGTCTACACTGCAACTGAGCACTTCTACATCCAACGCCTGCAATTCGGGATAGCGAACCGCTATCGATGTGAGTTCCGTCGGTCAGACGAAGGTAAAGTCTCCCGGATAGAAGCAGAGGACTACCCATTTGCCACGCAGCTGTTCCAGCTCGATCTTGGTAAACTTGTCTTGATGGAAGGCGCTGGCCGTGAAGTTTGGTGCCGGTTTTCCAACCATGACTGTCATCCAAATTCCCCTCCTCTTTTCTACCGATGGGCATTCTCTGCAAGCCATTTGTTCTGCCTTCAGAGAGCAGCCCAGCGATGCGATAGGAGCCTTCAGGTTTCATCCCAGAAAGCTCTATATGATCCCATTATAATCTTCCAACGGAAGATAATCAATAATGATTATTGTTATATTATCCGAATATTTAAGGTCTACATATGCCTGCCTGCAGGCGAATGGTACCTCCAAGAAGAATATCAGGTATAATAATCAGGTTCTGATGAAAGTGTTGACCAATTAGACTTGGAGGTGCAGCCATGACGGATTTATGTTTCGTTCAAGACTACAAGCACAATGATCGATATCGCCACAGCTTCTCCCAGCTGGCGAAGGAGGCTTTTAACATCGATTTTGAGCGTTGGTACAGCAGGGGCTATTGGAATGACCGCTACGTCTGCTTTTCTTTTCTGCACGATCAGCGGGTGGTTGCTAACGTTTCCATCAGTCGCATGGATATGGTTTGTTTGGGAGAACCGATCAAAGCTATCCAGGTGGGAACGGTGATCACCCATCCGGATTATCGGGGGCAGGGGTTGGCAGGGAAACTGATGCGCATAGCCCTGGACCATCATGCCGGCTCTTACGATCTAGCCTTTCTGTTCGCTAATCGCTCTGTGCTAGATTTCTATCCCAGGTTCGGCTTCCAGTGTCTGCAGCAGAAACAATTCTCTGCCTCGGTGGCGCACTTGCCGTCGGCGTCGAGCGCACCCTATCGCTTGGACCTGTCTCAGCGTAAGGACTTGGAGACGTTGCTGCGGCTTAGCCGTCAGCGCGTGCCGGTCTCGCAGACTCTTGGGGTGGTCAATGATACCTGGTTGCTGATGTTCTATTGCCTGCATCTATGTGGCAACGACCTCTACTACTTGCCCCATCTAGACGCCGTCGCCATTTACCGGAGCGAGGGTGAGCTGCTGCAGCTTTACGACGTGATCAGCGCTCAGCCATTTAGTCTCGATCAGATCGTCGCCGCCATACTGGTACCAGGAATTACCCGAGTGCAGTTTCATTTTACGCCAGATGACACTAACCTGTCTGTGCTCTGCGAGGATTGGCAGTCCCAGGATGGGTTGTTCTACTTGCCTAGAGACTTCCAATTCCCAGAGTGTTTTATGTTTCCAACCATCTGCCAAGCGTAACCCATGTCAGCGGCATCCCCGCACCTGACACATCTTCGCTGGAAAGCGCATCTTTCTGCTCTTCGCTGCGTCTAATTACCTGTAGGCGACCACAACAAACGAACAATTGAGGGAAAGGGGTCAAGGCCCCATGGGTAAGCTAACCAGAGAGGGGAGAGTTATATGAGACGTTTGTTCGAGACCATTGCCAGGATGCTGCAAGGCTTGGCCCAGGCTATCGTCCGATTTCCGCTGACGGTGGTCAGCCTAGTCGGTGCCACAGCCTTAACTTGCCACATGATCTCCTTGCACAGTACTCCTAGCCTACTGATACAGAAGTTGATGTTTGTTTTCTTGTTTGCCGCTTTCTCGGGCGTCACCGCCCAGTTCGCCTGCGAACGTTTCCCAGGTCTAGCCAGGAGGCGGATTGGCGTTTACGCTCTCTCTGTGCTAATCACTTTGGGCTACTATTTGATCATCGCTTCTGCGCCAGCAATCGACTATCAGGTAGGGGCCAGAACCTCTGTGGCGGTCTTCGCCATGTTCTGCGCTTTTATCTGGCTGCCATCATTCCGGGGTAAGTGTGATTTCAACAGCGTGGCCTTGGTTCATTTTAAGTCGGCAATGACCTCGGTTCTCTATGCCGGGGTACTTTCGGCAGGGTTAGCGGCCTTGATTCTGGCCATCGATGTGCTGCTATTCAACATGGACAGCGACACCTATGGATATATGATGGCCATTGTCTGGATCCTCTTTGCCCCCATTCATTACCTGTCGCTGTTGCCCCGTTTTAACTCCAGTCTGGCTGCGGATCGGACTGTGGCCAAAGAGGCCAGCCAGTATCCACGCATCTTGGAGATCTTGGTGGCACACATCGCCATCCCCTTGATCGCCGCTTATACAGCGGTGCTGTTTGCCTATTTCCTCAAGATCGTTGTCACCAGGAACTGGCCCATCGGCCAGCTGGGCCCGATGATCCTGGGATACTCAGCCGCTGGTTTGCTGGTCTATGTCTTGGCCAGCCGCTTGAGCAACCGCTCTGCCGTGCTCTATCAAGGCCTTTTTCCTAAAGCCTTGGTTCCAATCGTGATTATGCAGATGATCTCGGTCGCTATTCGGCTGCGCGCCTACGGCATCACCGAATCCCGCTACTACATGACCTTGTTTGGTATCTTCTCTCTGGTGGTGGGGGTTGTCCTCTCGCTGCGCCCTGTGACCAGAAACGGCATCATCGCCCTCTTGGCCGCCGCATTGGCCATCTTTTCCGTCATTCCCCCGGTGGATGCCTTTAACGTCTCCCGTCTCAGCCAGGTTTCCCGTCTGGAAGGGTTGTTGCAGTCGGCAGGGGTGCTGGCGGAAGGGCAACTGCACCCTAAGAGCGAAGTGGACTTCGACCTGCGTCGGGAAGCCACCAACATCCTCAATTACTTGGATCAGCGGAACTATCTGCCGCAGGTAAGCTGGTTGCCAGAGGAATTTCAGCCCCACCGGGACATGAAAAGCGCCCTCGGGTTTGAACCTACCTATGCCTACATGGTGGGAGACATCACTCGCTTCTACGCCAACCTCGATCGCCAGGGGGTGCTGCCGATCGGCGGTTACGATGTCCTGCTGGAGGCCTCCTGCTCTCGCTATCGAGAGCAGGGAGAGTTCTCGCAGGAGTTTACCATTCGTGGGAAGGACTATCGCTTGCTGGTGGAGCGCGTATCCGCCCACGAAGCCCGTGTATTGGTGCAGGACAGCGCCGGGACAGAGCTGGTAGCCACCGGATTGCAGGACTTCGCGACCAGCCTGATGGACGCTGGTGGTCCCGCAGAGAGGTTCTTGCCCGTCGAGAGAATGACCCTAGACGCATCCAGCGAGCAGGGTCAGCTGCGGATTATCTTCCAGAACATCCATGCTGTTCAAGGCAGCGACGAAGATGACGGCATCGACTACAACATGTTCGTCCTGGTCTCTATCCCTTAGCTGGGTTATGTGACAGGGGGGACGGATCTTTTGTCACACTTGTGTGACAAAAGATCCGTCCCCCCTGTCACATCAGCGG
>CAYVCY010000035.1:0-15907 GCA_964450265.1 uncultured Clostridia bacterium | reverse complement strand
TCACATAACAGCCGAATCTATGAGCTTTGGGATAGAAATGACCGCAAGCGAAGCCGTATATTCGAGCAGAACTGGGTTTAGCGTTGGTTCCATTGTGGGAACCGATATATCTGTAGCCACAAAGATAGTCCCTGCTCACTTTATCCAGCTGCAACGAAAGCTGCTTCTCTAAGCATTGACTACCGAGGTTGCGCGATGAGACGTAAGAAACGGGGCAATAGAGGCAATACGCCAAGGCGCAAGCGAATGAGAAGAGATGCCAGGCTCAATGCCGGGAAGCAATGGCTGGCCAATTACGCCGGCAAGAGTGCAATTCGAGGCTACAGCAAGTGGTTTGGAGTGAGCAAGCTTTGTGCTGCCTCAGAACTGCAACTGCTAGGCGTGCACGTAGAACCAAGCACGATTGAGCAACTGCGAAAACAGGAACAGCAGTTGGGTGAACGCAGAAAACAAAGGGCTGCCGCCAAGAGGGAAGAAGAGTCGTACTTCGATGATTGTGAGTGGGAGTGCTGGGAGTTTTAGTGTGCAGGCGGGCCAGCTGTTGTCGGGCGGACGGGGAAGAGGCGCGTTAGCCGTGGGCGGCCCCAGCGGCACGCTCCCGCTAAGATGGGAAGGAGAGCTCCGCCGCTGCTGGACAGTGATGATCTGCCCTCTTGAGCACACAAGATACCAGGCCCGTGTCAGCGTGCCGCGTAGGTATTCTCCATAAGTCCGCTGTGGGGTATTCCATCGCGGGTTGCATCAGAAGGAGCGAGGCATCCCTCGGGTTGATCTCCGCTTTTCAAATGCCTGGTAGTCTGTCTTGTATCCCTTAATCTGTCGCTTTGTTCCTAGCGATACGTTCTCTTCCAATGCTAATTCTCTGCTTGAAGGAGTTGCTACTCTTGGTTTCTCCGCATATACTGTTGGTGTAAGGAAAGTAAAGAATGCCTTGCTCATGAGAGGAGCGATTATGGGTGGAGATTGCAAAGATTACTTCTAAGGGACAGATTACTATCCCTGTCGATATCCGCCGAAAGCTGGGAGTTAAGGAGGGCGACAAGGTTCTATTCGTTGAGGAAGCCGGAAGGATATATATACTCAATTCCTCAATGGAGGCCCTTAAGGAAGCGCAGGCCGCATTCGCCGGAGAAGCGGAGCGCGCTGGGCTAAGAAATGAGGATGATGTTGTTGCTATGGTAAAGGAGCTTCGGCGCGAGCGAACGGTGAAGTAACATGAGGGTTATGCTGGATACCAATGTGCTCATATCCCTGTTTTTGTTTCCAAACTCTCGCATGAACTCCATGATGGAACTCATCTTCACAAAACATGAGCTTGTGCTGGCTACCTTCGTCGTGGACGAACTGAAGGCGGTTGTACGGCGTAAGTTTCCAGTAGGTGAGAAGGCTGTAGACCAGTTCCTGCTGAGAATAAGCTATGACCTTGTTTATACGCCTGATGAGGTTTCCGATACACTATTCAGCATCCGTGACGCGAAAGATTACCCCGTCTTATATACAGCGATCATCGCTGATGCGGATATTCTCATCACCGGCGACAAGGACTTTGCCGACATTGAGGTTCAAAAGCCAGAAATATTGACTCCCTCAGGCTTCATGAAGAAGTACCTTCTACCGAGAACTAAACCACGCTGAGGTTCTCTTTCGTCCCAAGTACAGATGTTGGAAGATGTTGTTAACTGCGTGGGCCTGCTTAACTGCGTAGCCCATGGTTATCATGAGCTCCACTCGGAGATTATCTGGGCCATTGCGACGGTCGAACTGTCGGAACTGGAATGCATTGTTGTTTGGAGTTGCAGGCAGACTGCTTTCGTCATGGGCTTGAATACGAGTGTCGAAAAGAACCATAGCCAATGGCGGCTGTGGTTCTTTTCGTCAAGGACTTCAAATTGCTGCTCGCAAGTCCTGAGGAGAAGTCTATGGTAGCCTATACCACAGGCAGGTAAGTCCTCCACCCGCGGCGAATTCAGACGGTAGTGCGCCTGCATCATGCGTAGCGGGTGGCGAAATTATGAGGGAGCAGATGCTATGGATGAAAGGATACTGCGTCCACTGACTGAAGCGAGTTACTTGACCGCCGGCAACGCTTGGCGCTACCGGGCGATCCTGCGGCATTTCTATCTGCAGCATGAGAGCATGCGCCATTTCCTCTATCCCGAGGAGTTGCTCCGCGAGCTCGGCCAGAGCCAGTACTTCGAGCAGTATGGAGAGAATGAGTTGGAGCAAGACCTGCGCCAACTGGTGGAGTGGGGCAATCTAGTGGCTCGGCAGGACACACGGCGGGTTACTAGTGTAGAGGAGTTTCGCAAGAAGCGCTTTCGATATCAAGCTACGGCCTACACGATCGAGATCGAGCGGATGGTTGTGCATCTGGAGCAGATGGGGTCGTCCTTTGGCGGCTCGCTAGAGCGCACAGATGTCGACCGCCTGTTGGCGACGTTGCAGCGCTTGATTGGCCTGGGTGACGAGGTGAGTGCGGAAGAGCTGCAGGGCCGGTGGACGGATCTGTTCGAAGCTTTTCGCCGCCTGACCACCAATGCCACCAACTATTTGGCATATCTGAGCAGCGAACGCAGCGAGACCTTGATGAGCGTAGAAGCATTTCTGGTCTACAAGGATTCATTGGGTGACTATCTGCGCAACTTTGTCAGTGCGCTGCAGCGTGCTGCCCTAAAAATTGAATTTCTATTGTCGGACATGGATCAGGAGCGGATTGGCGCCATCTGCGAGCGACTGGCGGACTACTTCCTAAGCACTCCGCGATTGGATGAGCGCCCAGAGCGCGACCAGTTGCTGCAGCATTACCGGAGGCAATGGCAAAATCTGTATTGCTGGTTTCTGGGTGAGCCTGGGCGAAGCAGCGACCGCTATCAACTGCAGCTGGAAACGCACGAGGCGATCCGTCGCATCACCCGCTTTGTGCAGCGGTTGGGGGAGAGGCATCAGCAGCAGCGCAGTCGTCGGCAAGAATACTTGCAGTTGGCGCGCAGGTTTGCAGATTGCACCTCGCTGGCAGATGCCCATATCCTCTCTGCCAGCGTATTTGGTTTGATGGACACGCACCATTATTATGCTCCTGGTCGTGATACGGAAGATATCTACGCCGAAACCTGGGATCGACCGCCTTTAGCCCTTCCGCTGGAGCCGCGTGTGCGCACCTATCGCCAGAGAAGTCGCTCCACAGCCATTTTGGACAAGACGGACGAGAAGACCAGGCAGTTGGCCGATTACCTGCAGGAGCAGAGTGCTGAAGCAGCTATTCTGCAGCAGCTGGCTGAGCAAGGCAGCTTGCGGCTGGCTGACCTGGGGCAAGTTGAGCCAGTGCTGCGCAAGACACTGCTAGGCTGGATTACCCGTGGCCTGGCTAACAGTGAACGCATCGGCAGTACCGAGAGCGGACGACGCTTTCGCTTACACATGCAGCCGGGGCAGGTGTGGCTGTATTCCAGCGACGGCAACCTGCTGATGCCCAATTATACCTTGGAGTTTTGGGAGTGAGACTGCTGATGGAGGAACAGACGACCCGTGAGGGTTTTGATGATGTGGCCAAAGAAGCCGCTGCTGACTTGCTGCAGCAATTCTGGATTCTGCGTCGGAGCGAGCCAGAGAAGTATCGACAGGTGCGTCGGCGGGAAGATGTGCTGCGCGAGTGGTTCTGGGACAAGGCGGGTTTGCGGCTGATTGTACACCGACACTTTGCCAAACTAGAGAAGGTGCCGGCTGTTGCATTGCCTTGGATGGGCATCCAGGATTTCACCAGCCCCAGGGACTATGCCCTCTTCTGCTGTCTATTAGCCTTCTTGGAAGGGTTGGCAGTAGAGGAGCAGTTCTTGCTTTCGCAGCTCTGCGAGGAGCTGCAATCGCTTTACCCCAAGATCGACAAGTTGGATTGGACCAACTACGAGCATCGCAAGTCATTGGTGCGGGTGATGCGCGTGGCTTCCGAGCTGGGTGTGTTGTTGGTGGTTGACGGCGATGTCGATCAGTTCAGCCGCAACGAGGTAGAGGTGCTGTACGAGGTGCCTGCTGTGGCCCGTTATTTCATGCGCAATTTTCCCAGCGGCTTGCAGGAAGTGGGTAGCCCCGAGCAGATCTTGGAGTGTGATTTGGTGTCCGATCCGACGGATCGCCGCCGCCACCGCATCTATCGCCAACTGCTGTTCTGCCCGGTCGTCTATCGCAGCAGCCCCCAGGATCCAGATTTCCTCTACCTGCGCAATTACCGTACCCGCCTGCGTGACGACTTTGAACAGCACTTCGACTTTCAGTTTGATCTTTACCGCAATGCCGCCATGCTTACCCTGCCCGAGCGGAGGGTGCGTTACCGTCCTTTTCCCGGCAATCGATCCATTGAGGATATCGCGGTGCAGTTTGCAGTAGTGGCCCGCGAGCATTACTCTGCCGAGGACATTCCACTGCAATACGACGGTAGCCTTTGCCTGCCACAGCCGAGATTCCTGGCCTGGGTGCGGGAATGCCGACAGCGCTACGCACACGGTTGGTCTAAGCAGTACCGCGACATGGACGTCGAGGGGGTGGCGCAGGACTTGCTCGAGCTGTTGTTGGATTGGCAGTTGGCCACCTTGGAGGCAGCTACCAGGACGGTCTGCTTGCAGTCGGCGTTGGCCCGGTTCAGCGGCGGCTACCCGGATGATTTTGTGGCGCAGGAGGAGGGGTCTCCAGTATGACAACCAATCGATTGCAGCCCTGTCGGGCAGGCTTCCTCAATTTCTGGTATTACGACCAGCAGGAGTTTGAGTTCGCTGACGGAAAGCTGCTGCTTAGGGGCAGCAACGGCTCCGGCAAGTCGGTAACCATGCAGAGCCTGATCCCCGTCCTGCTGGACGGGCAAACCAGCCCGGGCCGCCTTGACCCCTTCGGTTCCCGCGCTCGCCGTATGGATGACTATCTTCTGGGAGAGGTCTGTGACAAGGAAGAACGCACCGGCTATATTTGGCTGGAGTTTAGGCGACAGTCCAGCCAGCGCTATCTCACCTGCGGCATCGGGCTGCGAGCGAGACGGCATGCATCGCTGGAATTTTGGGGCTTCGTGATCACCGATAACCGGCGTATCGGCGAGAGCTTCCACCTGCACAAGCTGGAAGTGAACTACGAGACTGGCAAAGAGGAAATCGTACCCCTATCTCGCAGGGAACTGAACAACCGGCTACAAGGCGGCGGCCGCCTGGTGGAAACCCGGCGAGATTACGCCGAATTGGTCAATCGCCATATCTTTGGCTTCAAGGACCATGGTGCCTACGAAGACCTGATCAAACTGCTGATCCAGCTGCGCAGCCCTAAGCTCTCGAGGGATTTCAAGCCTACCGTGATCTATGAGATTCTCAATTCCAGCCTGCCACCGCTTTCAGAGGATGAACTACGTCCCCTTTCGGAGACGATTGAAAACATGGATCAGATTAAGCAGCAGTTGGACCAACTGCAGCGGGACGAGCAGTCCATGGTGCGTCTTTCCAGCGTCTATGACTCCTACAATCGTTGGCAACTGGCGTTGTTGGCTAACAGTCTGCTGTCGGCTGACGAACGCTGCCGTAGCCTGGGGCAAAATGAGCAGGAGCTATGCAAGAAGCTGCAGTTTCAGCGCCAGCGCGTTCTGGAACTACAGCAGTCGCGGGAGGAAATGGAGCGCGAGCAAACTGTGCTGGAGAGTGAGCAGCAGCAGTTACAGGAGCATGATGTCTTTGCGGTCGAACGCCGCCATCAGCAACTGGAGCAGGATCTGCGCGAGAGGCAAGCAGGGCAAAGTAAGAAGCAGGCCAGCCTCGACCAAAAGCAGCGAAGGGAGCGCAAAATAGCCAGCTCACTGAGAGAGCAATCTGGGCTGGTGGATCAGCTTGAGCAGGATCTCGCCAGGAAGGGCGAGGAAATGGGCGAGCTAGCGGCGGAAGCAGATCTGTTAGAACATCAGGGAGCGCTGCAACATTGGCGACGGGAACGCCAGAGTGGCAATTATAGTTTTGTGCTGTGGGAGCAGTCCGCTGAGCAACACCTGGGAAAATTGGAAAAAGCTTTGGCTGCCGTGCGCCAGCATAGACAGGCGCGAGCACAGTTTGACGATGCCGAGGCAGCTTACGCCGAAGCCAGTCGGGCGCACGACGACAAAGCTCGCCAGCAGCAGCAGTTGAATTTGGGCATGGACCAATTGAAAGAGGACTACTTGCAGCGACTGGATGCCTGGTGGGGCGCACTGCAGCAGCTGCAATTGACCAAGGAGGAGCGGTTGCTAGTATCTCGGCGCGTGGTGGACATCTACGAACCATACGCCCCTAGGGCGGTGATGGAGCCCATTGACGAGGCCTGGAGCTGTCATCGCGAGCAGAATGCTGCCCGGGTGGCGGGGATTAGCGAACGGTTGGCGCAGCGCCATGCGGAGATTGCTGATCAGCAGGCGGAAATTAACCGCTGGCGTGAACAGTCTGAGCCCGAGCCAGAGCGCCATCCGGACACCGAAGCGGCGCGGCAGGCACTGGCTGCCGCCAATGTGCCGCACCTGCCGTTCTATGCAGCGGTGGAGTTTCGGGAAGAGGTTACGCCCAGGCAACGGGAACGGGTGGAAGCAGCTATCAGTGAGGCTGGACTGTTGGATGCTTTGATCGTGCCTCCGAAGCACTTGGCTGCCGTCAGCGGATATGATAAGGTGCTCATCCCCAATCCACAGTTGTTTGCTCATACGTTGGCGGACATTCTGCAGCCCGTACCCAGTGAGTCGGTCGACGGCGAGGCTATCGATAATGTGTTGCGCAGCATTCTCTGGGGTATCCCTCAAAGTGATCCCGGAGCCGTCGTCTTGAACGCTGATGGGCGTTATCGCATCGCTCTGCTCAGCGGGCAGGCGCCACCCCGGACCATGTCGCGATTCATTGGACGAGAAGCCCGGCGCAGGTACCGGGAAGAGAAGTTGCAGCAACTGGGTGCCGAGCTCGCCGTCTTGCAGGCTGGGCGCGAGCAGATTGAGCACGAGATGAAAGTAGCCGCCGATGCTCAGGTACAGGCGGCAGAGGAGTATCGTGGTCGACCGACGTTGGCCGACTTGGAACGACATTGGGCCAGCATGAGCCGGGTGGCGGAGGAGCTGCGTGTACGCCTGAGCGAAGCAAACCGGCGGCAGGAGATGCTCATATCCGCCCAGCAGCGGCTGTTGCGGGCGCGCAACCAACAGCAACTGGCTGTGCTGGGGCTGAACTTGCAGACCACCGAGGATGGATTGTCTACAGCTGCGCAGGCGGCGCGAAGCTACAAGTCTCAATTACACCGACTGCAGTTGTTGGATCTCAGTTGGCAGCATGCCCGCGAGTCGGTGCAACGGTTTGATGCAGAATTGCAGGCAGCGCGTGAGGATGTCGATGAGCTGCAAGGTGAGCTAAACGTGTTAGTCGCACGACAGCGGCAGGCGGCCGAGGAGATCAAAGCTATTGAGCGACGCCTGTTGGAGATGGGCGCTAAAGAAATCCGGGGGCGCATCACCCAGATTGTCCGGCGCCTGCAGTCGTTGCCGCAACTACGGGAGCAGGCCGCCGCTGAGAAAGCCAGCCTGGAAGGCGACATTGGACGGGGCGAGAGTGACTTAGCGACGCTTCGAGAACGCATACTGGGGGCTAAAGCGGTGCTGGATGGATGGCAGCAGCTCTTTGTTGGCGAGTTAACACTAGGGCTGCATCAGTTTGCGGTTGATGCCAGCCCGTTGGAACTAGCACGGCGGGTGAACAGGGAGATGGGCCATTTGCTGCAGACAGATGCTGGTCGCATCCGGTCGCGGCTGAACGATGCCTATTATCGGGAGCAGGGCCAGCTCACCGAATACCGCCCCACCCTCAGCGAGCAGAACCGAGAAGTGCTTCCCCCAGAAGTTTCCACCACCGACGAATTGGCGGCCAACTGGCTGCAGAAGCTGCAGGAGCAGGACCAGCGCCTGTCTTTGACCTTGGAGTACAAGGGGCGAACAACAGATATCTTTCACGTGCTGGAGGCGCTGCAGCACGACCGCCACGAACAGCAGCTGTTGCTGGAGGCCAAAGATCGCGAGCTATACCAGGAGATCATCGTGCACAGCGTGGGCGAGATGATTCGGCAGCGTATCAACCGGGCAGATGCCTGGGTGAAGAAGATCAGTCGCCTGATGGAAGAACGTGACACGTCCAGTGGCTTAACTTTCTCTTTGGCTTGGCGGCCTCGTACGGCAGAGCACGAGGACGAGCTGGACACTAAAGAGCTGGTAGAGCTGCTACGGATAGACCCCATTTTGCTCAAACCCGCAGATTCGGAGCGCATTGCTGGTCATTTCCGCTCGCAGATCGAGCGAGCCCGTTTAGAGCTAGCCGAGCGCCAGCAAGATGGGACTCTGCAGATGATCATTCAACGAATGTTGGACTATAGACTCTGGTTTGACTTCAAGCTCTACTTCCGTAAGGAGGGCGAACAGCGCCGGGAACTGACCGATCGGGTCTTCTTCACCTTCAGCGGTGGCGAAAAGGCAATGGCCATGTACATTCCGCTCTTCTCGGCGGCCTACTCCCGCTATCAGGACGCGGCAGAGAGCGCTCCCCGGCTGATTACCCTGGATGAGGCTTTTGCAGGCGTGGATGAGACAAACATCCGAGACATGTTCGCCCTGATGCAGCAGTTGGAGTTCTGCTACATCATTAACTCGCAAGGGCTCTGGGGGGATTATGATACCGCCGGACGTTTGGCCATCAGTGAACTGGTACGGCCAAAGAACGCGCCGTTTGTCACGGTAGTGCCCTATCTCTGGGACGGGGCAGCGCGGCACCTGCAGGTGAGCGTGGAGAGTGAGCAGCGTGATAATGGATGAACAGCTGCTGCGGCAGGCTATAGACTATTTCTCGGCGGTAGGTTTTACCCGTATTATGGCCGCCATGGCAGAGCGATACCGCCGTTTGGGGCGAGTAGGCGGGAGTATTCGTTTGCAGGGACTGCGCGAGGCCGAGATAGCTGCCCTCTCCGGAGTGTTAGGTCGAGACCTTTCCCCGCAGAGTGAGGTCACCGTTGGCTTGGCAGAGTTTCAGCAGGCGCTAGCCCGCACTCGCTTTGCAGGTCTTGATCTAGTGGAGCTGCTGGGGGCAGTTACTGGTGAGTCCATGCAGCCGCTTTCCCTGGAGCGGCAGAGCCTCGCCGCAGAGAGGGCGCGCTTCTTCGCCGAGCTGAAGACCAGCTTTCCGCATCCGCACTGCCGGGGTTGGTTGTGGCACGTGGCAGCGAATCCCGGATCCGCCCGCAGCATCCATAGCGCCTTTCAACAAGACAGTGCACAACTGCAGGCTGATCTTAGCTATGTGTTGACTGCGCTTAGCAATCTGCCAGTCGATGCTGGCACAGTAAAACGCCTGCCCGTATGGTCAGCCGAGATTACTGGCGACCCGCACGCCTTTGATCAGCAACAAGCCAGCGGACGTTATCTGCAGCAGGCACTCAATTTTCTTATGCAGCAGGATGGTGAGCAACTCGATCCTGGTTCTGACGCAGAGAACCAAAACCTGTTGTTCGATGCCTTCGGGAGCGTACGGGATGACGTGATGAACTTCGTTATCTGCTCTGGACTATTGGCAGAAGACGCGGCCGGTCCGCTGGGCTACTGGCAGGCTGCCTTGGCTGAGGGTGCGGTGCTAAACGTGCCGGTTCGCGAGCTGGCTAAGGTCTTTCGAGTAATGGTTCCGGCGGGGTGGAATAACCGGGTGTTTGTGGTAGAAAACCCGGGGGTGTTCTCTGATCTGTTGGACGGCCTGCCCGACAAGATTCCTCCGCTGGTCTGTACCCATGGCCACTTTCAGTTGGCCAGCTACCTGCTGCTGGACAGACTAGTAGCAGGTGGTGCGACAATCTATTACTCAGGTGACCACGATCCCGAAGGGCTACTGATGGCAGAACGCCTCTGTCGGCGTTATCCGGGGCATGTCCGACCCTGGCGCTTCGGTGTGGGTGATTATGTCGCATCGTTGTCCGATGTGGGCATCTCACAGCAGCGGCTGAAGCAATTGGAGCGAGTGACGTTGCCTAACCTTTTGCCACTGTGCGAGCGTATGCAGGCCGAGCGGCGGGCCGGGTACCAGGAACGCCTGTTGCCCATGCTGTTGCAGGACTTGACTGCCAGCGCCGGCCAGCAGTGACACGCGGGGACAGTCCCCGCGTGTCAAGAAACGGGAAATTTCGCTAAGGCAGGACGTGAGAAAATGGACAAGGACAATGTAGCTATCTACCGTAAGGGTTATTTGGTCGGCCTGAACGAGATAGATTTCACCCGCAAGCTAAAACCGAGTGCGCTGTTCAACTACTTCCAGGAGGTTGCCAACCTGGCAGCGGAGGCGTTGGGGGTGGGGATGAATCGGGTCGAACGGGAATTTGGCGTCGCCTGGATTCTGGTACGCGTACGGGTTGAGTTACTCCGCCAATTGGATTGGAACGAGCAACTGATCATCGAGACCTGGCCACAGGAGCCGGGTAAGGTGGAGTTTCAACGGGACTACTTGGTGTTGGACCAGACCGGAGGAATCGTCGCTCGGGCGGTCACTGGATGGGTGATTATGGACACCAAGCAGCGACGCCTGCGCCGGACCAACCTTATTCCGCTGCAGCTGCCCGCCATTGACCGCCCCCGTGCCTTGGATTGCCAGTTGAGGCGATTGCCAGAGCCAGGCGACTTGGCACCCGTCTATCAAAGGGTAATCGGCTACAGCGACATCGATGTTTACGGGCATCTGAACAACTCCAAGTATGTAGACTTCATCATGGATTGCTTCCCTGTAGAGTTCCATCGCCGACATCGCATGCAGAGCCTCGAGCTGAGCTTTGTCAATGAGGCGCTGCCAGGCGACACCATCCAGCTGCTCATGGAAAGGCAGCCCCACACCACAGGGGCACGTTACGTTGAGGGAATCAACCAACGCAGCGGACAGAAGGTCTTTAGGGCTCAGGTCGGGTTTGGATGCTCGGCGAGCTGAGAATAAGGCGCAAGCAGGATTCCTATCTCTTCTGCTTGAAGAATAAGCAATAGTGAAGGCAGGCACAAGATAATGCTGGAGGAGGGCTTGCGATGACGTGGATTTATGTCCTCAGCGGGGTGCTCTTTATAGCCATGGGGTTGGCGGTGCATGTGCTTAAGTGGTACTTCTTGATCGCTGGATACAACACTATGCCCAAAGAGAAACAGGCAAATGTGGATACCGAGGGACTTGGCCGTCTGATGGGGATGTATGCCTATATCAATGGGATGTTGTTCATTATGATGGGCATACTGCACGCGCTGGAGATTAGACAGGGCATCAGTTCAGGCCTGGTGTTCTTCGGCGTTTCCACAGTCTATCTGTTGGTGAAGGCTCAAAAGTACGATGGTAATCTTTTCGATCAGCGCGGCAAGCTTCGCAAGGGAGCAGGCAAACAGTTTATTTGGCCTGCTGCAATCACAGTCGTCTCACTGATCTTTGTAGCCGGTCTGATGCATTTCTCATCACAACCGACCAGGGTGACTGTCCTGGAAACGGGGATACAGTTCCACGGCATCTATGGCGACACTTATGCATGGGAGTCTATTGGGGATGTCCGCTTGATTGAGGAGCTGCCGACTATTACCCTGCGCACCAATGGTTCGGCTCTGGGTTCAAAGCTGAAGGGGCATTTCAGGACAAAGGAAATGGGTTCGTTGAAGTTGTTTGTTGACACAAAGCAGCCACCGTTCATCTATCTGGAGACAGATAGCCGGGGGGTGATCTTTAATTTGGGTAACGGGGACAAAACACAGGAGATTTTCGGCGAGATTATGCAGAAGAAAGGTCCATGACCAGGGCGCATTCTCGCTGTACCCAGGCAAACAGCATCAGCGCAAGCGGGAGTCTGCCGGCTGCTTTAGCCAGAGACTCCCGCTTTGGTATCAGTACCCTTCTTTCTCATAGACCAGATTGCCATCTGCATCATATCCTCGGATGATTTTCGCATACCAACCTTTTTCATCGTTAGTTTTCCAGGTGTACAGGAACAACCCATCGTGTAGTTCGCTGCGTGGCAGGAGGGTACCGTTTGCCAAGGTGACTTCGACTGCTGTAATGTTACGATCACTGACAATGCCGAATAACCGATAGATGCCATTGGACACGGCCCAGGTGAAATCCAGAGGCACCTCTGAATCGTACTTGTAGCCGCTCACGCCGCTCCCGAAAGTCCAGAAAAAGAATAAGGTTCTATTCACGGTATTGCAAGAAATCCATTGGTCATATCTACAGAGGAGGAGCTTAGCGCCCGGAATGTCCCGCACGTGCACTACTTCGGAAGGGCCGTAGTGGGCACTGCGCTCTGAGCGCTGATGGGCTGCAAGCGGGCGAAGGCAAAGTCCGGTTCGATTCATGAATAACCACGTCAGGGCGATCATTAGGACGAGGTTTCTAGCAACTCGCTTGCGCCTAACCATCAAAATCACCTGCCGGCAGTCGGATTTTTACCTCGTAGCTCCTGTTGTAGTGGTCGTAGGTGATGATCAGCATCCTGGCCTCGGGACAAAAATCTCTTATCGTGCGCTGGCCCCGGGCCACTATCCCGTTGTTGTCGCTGCTGGTGCCGTCCCAGTAGGTGTTGCCTAGGTCGTCGCTGATCACCCCGATGCCGGAAAAGCTCCAGCCGGTTCCCCAGAGCCGCTGATCATAGTGTTTATAGAAGATATGCAAGTTTTCTTCCTGGTCATAGACTACACGAGTGAAGTGAATGACCAGATCGTCCAATTGAACCATCTCATCTACGGCCAGCTCATAGACGATCTCTGACCCCGGGCCATTGGCCTCAATCCGGTTGCCACCGAACAACGACAACAGCAATGAGGGAGCGACGAAGACGATGTTCAAGATGATCACCACGGTGACCAGCATTTCTGTTCCTTTCCAGAGCCAGCCCAGTAGCGGATTGTGCTCTTTGTTCAGCTCAATCCCTATCTGCCTCGGGTCGCCCATATCTTTGATCGCAGCCTGCTCTGCTTTCTCGTGGTCATCATAACCCAGCTCAAGATAGTGGGAGACTCGTTCAGAAATATGATCCTCCAGCTCAGCCTTGATACCGGACCGGTCAAAGGGAAACTTGATCAGGCCCAAGACCTCTCGCAAAAAGTCGTCCTTGTTACGCGAAGGCATTCAGCTCACCGCCGATAACTTTGTTCACGGACGTTGCAAAGGCCCGCCAGGTCCGCTTCTCTGCCGCCAGTTGTTTCAGCCCGCTTTCTGTGAGCCGATAATACTTGCGCTGCCTCCCGCTGTCTCCCTTGGACAGGTAAGAGCGGACATAGCCCTTATTCTCCAGTTTGTGCAAGACCGGATAGAGCGTGCCCTCCTTGTACCGAAACGCCTGCTCAGAGCGTTGCTCTAACTCCCGAATGATTTCGTAGCCGTACATATCCTGTTCCCGCAGCAATGACAGCAACATCAGCACTGTGCTCCCGCCGAGCAAGCCCTTATCAAACTCCACCCCAAACACCTCCCAGCATAAGTTTACCTAGAGATTCTAGGTATGTCAATGCGAAAGCCGGGATTCTTCGCTACCCGAATGACACGCGGGGACTGTCCCCATAATGGAGGCGAACATGATCAGGCAGCCTAGGGCTTCGCGGCTGCTGATTCGCTCCTGCAGGAGCACGATCCCAAACAGCAGGGCGAAGGCGGCTTCTAAGGAGAGAATGAGGGAGGCGATGGCTGGCTCGGTCTGCCTCTGTCCCACGATCTGCAGGGTATAGGCTACAGCACAGGACATGATGCCAGCGTAGAGCAACGGCAGCCAGCAGCGGACTATATTGCCGAAGTGGAGCGTCTCGAAGACCACCATGAACGGGGTGGAGAGCAGCCCGCAAACCAGGAGCTGGACGCAAGCCAGCCGTACCCCGTCTACTCGCGGGGAGAAGTGGTCGATGACCAGGATGTGGGCCGCAAACCCGAAGGCGCAGAGGAGCACCAGCAGGTCTCCTTTGCCGATGGAGAAGCCCTCCGTCACCGAGAGCAGATAGAGGCCTACTGTGGCTAGCGCTACACAGAACCAGAGGATGGGGCGGACTTTGCGCTTGAGTAGAACTCCCGCAATCGGCACCAACAAAATGTAGAGGGCGGTGATGAACCCGCCCTTGCCGGCCGAAGTATGAACCATCCCAAACTGCTGCAACGAGCTGGCGATGAATAAGATCACACCACACAAAACTCCGCCTACCAGCATGTCTTTGCGTTTCACCTGTGCATGGTGTGTTGGGCCGCCTTCATCCGCCCGCGCACCTCCAAGTTCAGTCCGGCTCCTCCTGCGCTGCCTATCCAGCACCATGATCACCGGAATCAGGACTAAAGAGCCGATAAAGGAACGGATGCCATTGAAGGTGAAAGGCCCAATATGCTCCATTCCCGCTCTCTGGGCCACAAACGACGCTCCCCAGATGATTGCTGCCAGCAGCAGCAACACTTCACTACGCAATTTCTTGTACATTTAAACTCTCCCACTACCCTGTCTTAGCCCAATCTGATCTGATGTGATCTCTCTGCCCCGCCAATTTAGAAGGAAAATGCTAGGTGGGCACCGTAATAGATTATATAGAGCTTTCTACAGATCAACCCGTATCTGATTATATGTCTTTGTCGTTGCCAGAAGCCAGCCCAATTTGCAAGCAGCGAAATGGCCTCAGGGGATGGTTGGCAGCGGTCAGTTGGTAAATAGGGAGGGGTACTGGAATGAGTCCAACTGGGAGCAATCCCCGCACCGGGCGGTGGCAGAGGCTTTTTCGGTGGCCAGCCTGGGCGATTTGGGCGGCAGTATTGATCGTGGCTGTAGTGGAGGTGGGCGTTTTCTGGCGTATCCGTACAAGCCCGGTGACCTATAGGAACGAGCAATTCAGCTATTCCATAGTTATGCCTAAGAGGTTCTCTCGGGATGTGCAGCTTCGGGAAGAGGAAAATATGCTCTTTTTCGTGTATAAGCCGGTGCAGGCCTTAGAGCCGCGCTTTGCCTATGGCGTGGTGGGCAGGCTGGAGATTCACGATAAAGCCGCCACCACCGAAGAGCAATTGCAGCTGTTATCTCGGCTCTATGGTTTGGCGTTGATTGGCGAGAATCCCGAGCATTATTTCGGCAGTGCGCAAGCGACTGACGTGCAGGTTCCTCAAGGCGCGTCCGAGCAGACGTTGGCCCGCTTCCGAGAACTCCAGGCTGAGTTTAGGCAGGTGATCAAGTCGTTTAAACTCCAAGAGTAGGCTGAATGGGCAGGTTTTCTCCTTCCCGCGGCTGCGCAGCGAGACACAATTCTATTAGACACTGGGAGGCGATCCCCTTGAAGCGTTGGTTGATCCAGAAGATAAAGCCCTATATGATTCGTCCGATCATCTATAAGACCTGCTCGTACCTGTTGCTGGGAATGGCCGTCGCATTTCTTTGGAAGCGCTTTATCAACAATACGGGGCTTCTGCCGATCAGCTATGCATATACGGTAGGCGGGTTCTTCTTTCTCGCTGCCGCTTGGATCAGTTATCTCCGCCTGGATGGAATCGATGTTCCGATACTCAAATTCCTGCCAATAGGTAGGGGTAGACGGGCTGCAGCCAGCTTGGATATGTCCGATTATATGGACCAGCAGGTGGTCAATTTCGAGGAATTGGTGGACGAAGAAAAGCATACTTGCTGTCTAGTGGCCAATGTCATCTGTGGGCTGATTTTCCTCGCGTTGGCGTTGGTGTGAATCAGCAGGGAGAATCAGCAGGGACGCGAAGGGGACAAATCGTACGTCCCTCTGTCCCCCGAAGTGACTGGGGGAGTAAAGGGAGGGGCTGTGGTGTGACAGCCCCTCCCTTTATGCTAGTAATCCAGTCTGTACCTATCGATTTGCCACTTCGTCCCTAATACAAAGTGGCCTGGCACGATTTCGCTCCAGATCAGC
>CAYVCY010000034.1:0-15995 GCA_964450265.1 uncultured Clostridia bacterium | reverse complement strand
TTCATCTCTGTAGCCAAGGAATTCGAGCGGGAACAAGCGGATAACGATCTAGCGGCCTTCCTCTCTAGAATCGAGCTGGTGTCGGATGCCGATACTAGCGCTGATGGCGATCAGGTGAGCTTGCTCACGCTGCATACGGCCAAAGGGTTGGAGTATCGGGTCATCTTCCTCTCCGGTTTGGAGGAAGGAGTCTTCCCTCATATGCGCGCTCTGGCCGACGAATCCGAGCTGGAAGAGGAACGCCGCATCTGCTATGTCGGCATCACCCGAGCCAAGGAGAGGCTCTATCTCAGTTATGCCTGGCAACGGATGCTCTTTGGCAAGCAGAGCTATAATCAACCGTCCCGGTTCCTACAGGAGATTCCAGATGAAGTGAAAGAAGAAAGTAGTTTTGGTGGTAAGGCGGCCGCGGTTACCTGGACAAGCAGCAACCCGGCTAGGCAGGATACGCAGTCTCAGCCGGCAGTCACTGCCAAATTCGTGGATGGTGAGCGGGTGATTCACAAGAGTTTTGGCCCAGGTACCGTGATCCTCTCCCGGGGCAGCGGCAGCGATCTGTTGGTTACCGTAGCCTTCGATCAGCACGGATTGAAGACGTTATCCATGCAGTATACTTCATTGGAGAGAGCATAAGGAATAAAAGCATCCTACCTCAGACGAAGACGGCTTTGGGAGGCGATGGTTAAGTGACGACGGATAGACACGCAGCCATGGTGCGGGTCGAAGAATTGCGGCAAGAGCTGCATCGCCACAATTACCTCTATTATGTGCTGGATCAACCTGCTATCCCCGATGCGGAGTACGATCGGCTGCTGCAGGAGCTGCTGCAGATCGAGCATGACTTTCCAGATTTGGTCACCCCTGATTCACCCACCCAGCGGGTAGGGGCCACACCAGCGGCTGGCTTTGACAGCGTCACCCATCGAGTGCCCATGTTCAGCCTGCAAAACGCCTATAATGCTGGGGATCTGTGGGAATGGCAGCGTCGGGTGAGAGAGATGGTCGGAAAGCAGCAACTAAGCTATATAGTAGAGTTGAAGATCGATGGTTTAGCCGTCTCGCTAGAATATGAAGCGGGGAGGTTGGTGCGGGGGGCCACCCGGGGCGATGGGGTGACCGGCGAGGACATCACCAGCAATCTGCGCACACTGCCTGAGATTCCGTTGCGCCTGCAAGCAGAACGCAGTCTCACCGTGCGCGGCGAGGCATACATGCCGAAAGCAGAATTTCAGCGCTTGAACCAACAGCGCCTCGAGGCCAACCAGTCGCTGTTCGCCAACCCGCGCAACGCAGCTGCCGGCTCGTTAAGGCAGTTTGACCCTAAGATAGCGGCTGCCCGGGGGCTCGGGATATTCCTTTATTCCCTAGCTGATCTGGATCAGGAGTTGCCCTCGACCCAGTCAGACAGCCTAACGTTGATGAAACAGTTGGGGCTGCGGGTCAACTCTACCTGGGAAGTGTTCAGCGATATAGAAGCGGTGATCGATTACTGTCTCTCCTGGCACGAGCGCAGGCATCGACTGAATTACGAGATCGATGGCCTGGTGATCAAGGTGAACGAGCGGCACCTGCACGATCTCCTCGGCTACACCGCCAAGAGCCCCCGTTGGGCTATCGCCTACAAGTTTCCGGCCGAACAGGTGCGCACCAAGTTGCTGGATATCGAGGTCGGCCTGGGGCGTACTGGAACCCTAAACCCGACCGCCATTCTGCAGCCGGTGACGGTGGCCGGTTCAGTGGTCAGCCGGGCCTCCCTGCATAACGCCGATTTGATCGCTGAAAAGGACATCCGCATCGGCGACACTGTGATCGTGCGGAAGGCCGGCGACGTTATTCCGGAGGTGGTAGGGCCGCTGCTGGAGCTGCGCACCGGCCAGGAACGCCCGTTTATCATGCCGGAGCATTGCCCTGAGTGCGGCACCAAGGCGTTGCGCCATCCCGGGGAAGTGGCTTGGCGCTGCCCCAACACCAGTTGCCCGGCAGTGATTAAGGAAACGCTGATTCACTTCTCTTCCCGCGATGCCATGGACATTGACGGCCTCGGCCCGGCCATGATTAGCGCCCTGCTCGACCAAAGCTTGGTCCAGGATGTGGCTGACCTTTATTACCTAAGGCGGGAGCAAGTGCTGCAGTTAGAGCGGGTAGGCGATAAATCGGCCGACAACCTGCTGGCGGCGATCGAGCGCAGCAAGCAGAATTCGCTGGAACACTTGGTTTTTGCCTTGGGTATCCGTTACGTAGGCGCAAGAAGCGCCGCCGCCCTGGCCGAGCACTTCGGCAGCATGCAGCGGTTGATGGCTGCCTCTTACGATGAACTGCTGCTTGTGCCCGACGTGGGGGAGAAGATCGCCCAGAGCATCGGCGGCTATTTCGCGGCGGAAGCCAATCGCCAACTGATAGACAAGCTGCAGGCGGCAGGAGTGAACATGCGCCAAACCGGGGCGCAAGCAGCCGGCGACGCCCTGCAAGGCAAGGCCTTCGTGATCACCGGCACCCTGCCGGACGTCACCCGGGACGAAGCCAAGGAGTTGATCGAAAGCAACGGCGGGAAGGTGAGCGGCTCGGTCAGCCGAAAGACCGACTATCTGCTGGCCGGAGAAAAGGCTGGCAGCAAGCTAACCAAGGCCCAGTCGTTGGGAGTAGTGGTGATCGATTGGGCAGAGCTGCAGCGCATGCTCTCCCAGTAGTGGGTGGGACTGGGGGCCAGTCCCCTTTGTCCCAATCCGTTCCTATGTTCAGTCTCAAGAAGAAGCATAAGGAGGTAGATTGATCGATGACAGAGATGATCGCTGCGATCATGTCCCATGCGTCCATTCGCCGATTCAGCGAACAGGATGTGCCCGACGAGCTGATTGAAAAGATCGCCCGTGCCGGGCAACAAGCGCCCTTTACCGGCCAGATGTATGCCTGTATCTACACCAAGGATCAGGCTAAACGCGAGCGGTTGGCAAAGCTGTTCGGTCCGTTGATCACGCGGGCACCGTTGTTCATGCTCTTCTGCTTGGACTATCGTAAGCTGGAGAAGTTTATCGCGTCCAAGGGGCGCCAGAACACCGCCAGCGACGCGATGATGCTCTTTCTGGGCATCCAAGATGTGGCATATTTCGGACAGAACATGGTGTTGGCGGCAGAGAGCCTGGGGCTAGGCACCTGCTTCCTCGGCTCTGCGCCTAACCTAGACACCGAACTGCGCCAGCTATTTCAGCTGCCCGACAGGGTCTACCCGGTGGTGGGCATGGTGCTGGGGTATGCTGCCGAGTCGCCGTCGCCTCGCCCCCGCATCCCTACTCAGTACGTGTTGCACAAAGAAAGCTATCGCGATCTCACCCCCGAGGATGTGGACGATGCCCTGGGAGTGATGGATGCCGGGTTGATTCGCGAAGGCTATTACAGCAGTCGCAACAGCAAGATCCCCCAGCCGGAAGCAGGGGAAGATCCAGTGGGATTTGACAAATATGGTTGGGGAGAACACATCTCACGCAAGTATGCCCGCCGTGGCCGCACCACTGACAACGTGATGGACGACCTGAGGCGAGCTAAGATCGAGCCTTAGGGAGGTGCTTCAGAGATGTACATGCAGCAGATGAATATGGAGCAGTTTACGGCAGCGCTGGAGCGGACAGCCACCGCAGTACTGCCGATCGGGATGACGGAAGCCCACGGGCACCACTGCCCACTGGGCACCGATACCCTCATCCCTCGCCATTTCCTGCAGTTGATCGAGCAGCGGCTAGGTGATCAGCTGATTATTGCCCCGGAAATACCTTATGGACACTCCTGGAATTTAGCCCCGTACCCCGGCACTGTGGACATTCCGGCGGACGTCTTCGGCGAGTATGTCTTTTCGGTGGGCAAGGGCTTGGCTAAGTGGGGAGTGAGCAGGCTGGTGCTGTTCAACGGGCATGGCGGCAATATCCCAGCCCTGAGCATCGTGATGGAACGCCTAGCTGATTTAGGAATGACAGTGCTCTTGATCAACTATTGGTTGGACTATGCGGCCGAGATCAAAACCATCTGTGAGGGGCAAGGGCACGCCGGTGAGGACGAGACCTCCTGCGTGCTAGCCATCGACCCGTCTTTGGTGGATATGAGCAAAGCCAACATCAACTGGACTAAGGCGGTGGCCAACGTCAAGTACCCCGGCATTTCCTTACGCACCATGGCTCACGCCCAGACCGGCGACGCGACCAAGGCGACTCGGCAGAAGGGCGAGGCCATCTATCAGCTGCTCACCGATCGCATCGTTTGGCTGTTGGAGCGATTCCAACGGGATAATCTGATTCAGGATTGAGCTGATTGGGGCGGGCGGGACTGTGGGACAGGTCCTGCGTGTAACAGGCACATTGGCTGCCCATTCAAAGAGCGAGCAAGGCTGGATCAAAGGCAGCAGCTGTTTGAGTTGCTCCTATTGATCCAGTCTCATTTCTGCAGCAAAACGTCTTTCTTAGTCCAGACAGATAACGCACTAGGGTGGGTGACGAGTTCCGCTGCCTCCAGCCGCAGGGAGCTCATCCGTTAGCTCGGCAGACAGTGGCTGGGCACGCAGGTCTGGCCGACCTCTAGGCGGGACGATGGGGACAGCTGCCTAGCCCCCTGGAGAAAGTTGCCTTGGTGGGACGGTGGGGACAGGCCCTACTGTTCCATTCCGTCAAGGCGGAACAGAACAGTAGGGCCAGTCCCCCCGTCCCACCCGCCTTCCTAACGGAAAGACAGGCTTAGCCAGTTTTCCTAACGGAAAGACAGGCTTAGATAAAAGAGTAGGCAATAGTAGAGAATCGAAAATAGCAGGGCCAATGAAAAGCGGGCTAGTTTCCCAGCCAGCGTTTTCTGGCGCAAGACGGTAAACTGCTGGGCCAGGTTGCCGCCGATCACCAGGCTGAGGATAACCATGGCCATCTGCAGCCAATTGCTGCGCAGGAAGGCGAATGTCTCGGTAAACATGGGATCATCCCTCTCAAGCTGGTCTCAAGCCAATGGCTGACTAGACTTGGCTCTTCAACAATCTATACGCCTCTGATGGGGTGCTCATGCTTCTAGCAAAAGTGTCTTACTGGAACAGGAGTTGAGCCCTTGGAAGTAGAAGTGAATGAGATGACAGGAGATAAGACTGAGATACGCGAGGAGGAGAAGCAGATGAAACTAGCAGTCAAGAATGGTCTCTTATACACGATTACGCAGGGAGTGATCGAAGGCGGGACCGTGCTGATGGAGGATGGTAAGATCATCGCCGTTGGCACCGACGTAGTTATTCCTGAGGACGCCCAAGTGATCGATGCCGCCGGGCAAGCAGTCACCCCTGGCTTGATCGATGCCCACGCCCACATCGGCCTGTTCGGTGAGCCCAGTGTGCCGGCCACCGCTGATGGCAACGAAAAGACAGGCCCGGTACAGACCAGCCTGTTTGGCGTGGACTCCCTTAATCCGGCTGACCCGGCCTTTCCCCAGGTGCTAGCCGCTGGTGTCACCACTCTGTATACCGGCCCCGGCAGCAGCAACATCATCGGCGGCACCGGTATGGTGATCAAGACCACCGGGCGCACCGTCGACGACATGGTCATTCCCGGCACCGAAGGCATGAAGATGGCCTTGGGTGAAAACCCTAAGCGCAACTATCGGGCGGTCAACCGGATGCCGGCCACCCGCATGGGCAACGCCGCTGTCCTGCGCAAGGCGTTGATCGCTGCCCAGAACTATCAGCAGAAGCTTGACCGGGCTAAAGAAGAGGGAAAACCGAATTCTGTCGACCGCGACCTGGGCCTGGAGCAGCTCTGCAAGGTGCTGCGCCGCGAGATGAAGGCGCGCATCCACTGCCATCGGGCCGATGATATTATCACTGCTATCCGCATTGCCGAGGAGTTCAATTTGGACTACGTGTTGGAGCATGCTACCGAAGGGTACAAAGTGGCCGACATCCTCGCCGCCAAGCAGGTGCCCTGCGTGGTCGGCCCGTTGCTGATGGGTCCGTCCAAACACGAGCTATGGGAAGTGCGCTTGGATAATCCGGCGGTGCTGGCCAAGGCTGGCGTGAAGGTTGCCATCCAGATGGATACTTCCTCCGCCACCAAATGGCTGCCGATGGTCACCGGCCTGGCCGTGCGGGAAGGCATGGACATGGAGGATGCCTTGCGGGCAATCACTATCAATCCGGCTGAAATCATCGGAGTAGGCGATCGCTTAGGTAGCATCGAGGCAGGCAAAGATGCCGATCTGGCCATCTTTGACGGCCATCCCCTTTCCAACTTCACCACCTGTCAGACGGTGATCGTCGGTGGCCAGGTGAAGTATCAGCATGGTCAAAGTTAGGAGGTCAGCAGATGAAGAAGCAGACTTATACCCACACAGTGGATGAGATAGTCAAAGCCGAACTGAACTTCACCGTCTACGGTGAAGGATCGCCCAAGGTATTCTTTACCGGTGGTATCCACGGTGGCGAATCCACCGGTATCTACGTAGCGCAGCGGGTGATGAAATTCATCGAGGAGAACGGCTTGCAGCAGGGAACGGTGAAGGTGTTGCCGATCGCCAATCCTACTGCTTTCCGCCGCTTACAGCGCACCTCTCCCTACGATGAGTTGGACATGAATCGCATTTTCCCAGGGCGGGAGGGCTCTGCCCCCACCTTGGAGGTAGCCAATGTGATTTGGAAGGAAGCTCTGGATCAAGATTACATCGTGGATTTGCATTGCTGTGGTGTGCACGGTGCCAGCTATACCTTGGCTGTCTACAATGAGTTTGACTACGCCAAAGATCTGGCCAGTATGCTCTCCATTCCACGGATCATCGAGAGCGGGGGTACCCGCGGGCAGCTGTTTGTCAATGCTTGTGAAAAAGGTATTCCAGCCGTGATCATCGAGCTGCCTGGCGGGGGACAGGGTGGCGTGATCGACCTTGACGCGGCTGAAGAGTGCTATCAGGCACTGATCAATCTGCTGCGTCAATTCGGCATGGTAGCCGGCGAGGCTGTTAAGCCCACCCCCGCGTTTTATGGCAAACTGCAGCCGGTGCAAAGCAAGATAGCCGGTGCCTTCCTCCCCGCTGTCAAAGTGGGCGAGCCGATCGAGGAAGGACAGGTATTGGGCACGGTAAATGGCAAGCCGGTCCTCTCTCCGGTTACTGGCACCAGCACCGCGGTCCGGCCGGCCTCCTATGTATTCAAAGGCAACTCGCTAGCCAACGTGGCCCCTTTAGCCGAATAGAGCTGCATGCCTAAGTATGCGTTGTTCGATCTGGATGGCACGCTGTTGCAAATGGATACCGATCACTTCTTGGAGCAGTACCTGAAGTTGATCAGTTCCCGGTTTGCCCATCTGGTTCCACCAGAGCAGATGGCGAGGCAGATTATGGCCTCTAGCTATGCCACCATCGGAAACCATTGTCCCAAAAACACCAATGAGGACAAGTTTATGGCCCATTTCTTGCCCAAGATTGGGCGGGACAGGACCGAAATGCAGCCGCTGTTCGATCGTTTCTATGTCGAACACTTCCCTGCCTTAGCTAAGCATGTTCAGGCTAGCCCGCTAGGCAGGGAATTGGTGCGGGTAGCATTGGACAAAGGTTATCGCATCGTCCTAGCCACAAGCCCCATCTTTCCGTTGAAGGCAGTCGAGCACCGCATGGCCTGGGCAGGGGTCGATGATTTGCCCTGGGAGCATATTTCCTGCCTGGAGACGGCCCACTTCTGCAAGCCGAACCCGGCTTATTTTCAGGAGGTGCTGGAGCAGATCGGTGCAGATCCAGTCGACTGTATCCACTTTGGCAATGACTTGGATGAGGATATGGCTGCCAGCAAGATCGGCATCCCGGTGGTGATGGTAGAAGACTATCTGATCAACCGACACCAGCGCTCCTTTCAAGGCTGCCTCTATCACGGTCGCCTGCAGGATGTGGTGGAGTGGTTGCGGCAGCGTTGCTAAACCACTAGATCCGCGAGAACGGCACTCCCGTGCTGAAAGCGGCAAATAAGGGCTGTTCCATCCGCGAGGTGGAACAGCCCTTGCTTGTGTGCTAAGCATGACGATTAACTTGGCGGCGAAAGACCGCTATGGAGGTATGCAACGACCAACCATCAGCTTAAGGCAAGGGCCGGTCACGATTAGTCTTCAGGTAGGATAGAACAGAGCCCCTGATGCAGCTTAGCCTGTAGCGCTACTGGCTAAAGATAGCTTGCGCACCTGTCGCACTATCTCCCAAATATCGAAGGGCTTGGTCAATATCGCCGCATAGTGACTGCGTGGCGGCAGCAGCGGCGAGCTGGTGCCGGCGCCCGTCATCAGCACGGTGGGGATTCTTCGTAGCACCGACGATTCATGCATCCGCTCCAGCACTGTGCGGCCATCCATAACTGGCATATGCAGGTCCACAAATACCACATCTGGCAGTGCGCCAGATTGCATGGTCTGCAGCCCCTGCTGACCATCGTCGACGGAGGTGACCTGATGACCCTCTTCGCTTAGGACCATGCTCAAGATCATCGCTATCCCAGGTTCATCTTCCATAATCAGAACTCGCGCCATATTGTCACTCCTTTCAGCGGCTGGCATCTTTTAGCACTATATCACAGCCCACATAAAAACCTTGTCGATCTGTGCATTTTGTATGAGTATGTTTTCGACATACAACATCTAGTGAGGCACAGGGCTGATCAGGCTAGAGAGCTTTGCCCGAAGGGAGGAAACACTTGGGATTTGTCGAACTCTGATCATGGTTGGTAAGCAGTAATAGCAGTTACCTGAGAGGAAGGAGCCATAGAGAACAGGAGGAAGGAAAATGGACACTACGCAGCCGCCGCTGGCGCAGCAGCTGATCGATGAACGTGCCTATTATCGCGGCTTAATTGAAGCATCCTTGGACGGGCTAGTCACAGTCGACCCTAATCTGACGATTACCGACGTCAATGAACAGATGTGTCGGATGTCCGGCTATCCCAGGGAGCGATTGATCGGCAGCCTCTTCCCCAGTTACTTTACTGATCCTATTAGGGCCACCCAGGGGGTACGACTGACGCTGGACACTGGAGCGGTCACCAATTACGAGTTGACTCTCCGTGGCCGTGATGGGCAAGGCATTCAGGTCTCTTTTAACGCTGCCGTATTCAAGGACCAACAAGAAAGGGTGCGTGGTATCTTCGCTTCCGCACGCGACGTGACCGAGCGCCAGCGGGCCGAGGAGGCGGTGAGTCTGGAGCAGCAACGCTTCAACTCCATTTTGGAGAGGCTCCCGGTTTATCTGGTGTTGATTACTCCCGACTATCAGATTGCCCTGGCTAATCGAGATTTCCGAGAGCGGTTTGGCGCACCATCAGGTCTGCGCTGCTATGAACATCTCTTTGGGCGCCAGCAGCCCTGCGAGAAATGCCGCTCCTTTGCCGTCCTGCAGACGGGGGAGAGTGTGGAATGGGAGTGGTTAGGTCCTGATGGCCGCACCTATCACGTTTTTGACTTTCCATTTACAGACACAGACGGCTCCACTCTGATTTTGGAGATGGGGATGGATATCACCGAGCGCAAGCGAGCCCAAGAGCGGATTCAAACGCTGACCAGCGAATTGGAACTACGGGTAGAACAGCGCACGGCCCAACTGGCAGCTGCCAATCAAGAGCTGCATGTTAGCGAGGCTATTCTCCGCGAAACCTTGCGGGAGCGAGAGGTATTGCTGAAAGAAATTCATCATCGCGTCAAGAATAACCTGCAGATCATCCACAGCATGCTCAGCCTGCAATCGTTTTACACCATGGATGAACAGGTGATCGAGTTATTCAATGAAAGCAAGAACCGCATCTACACCATGGCCTTGATTCACGAGCAGTTGTACCAATCGGAGTCACTGCGGCGACTCAATCTGTCGGACTACATCAAGAACTTGGTGGCTAATCTGTTCCTTTCCTACGGGGTGAGTGAGCTATCGGTCAAGCCCAGTATCTCGATCGAAGATGTTGTCTTGGACGCGGATATGGTCATACCCTGTGCCTTGATTATCAATGAACTGGTCTCCAATGCCCTAAAGCATGCCTTTCCTGCCCACTATCGACCAGAGCAGAAAGAAATTGTCGTTTCGTTGCAGCGGGATGCGGCAGGCCAGTTTTTCCTCACCGTCAGTGACAATGGCGTCGGTTTGCCCAAGGACTTTGACATGCAGACTTGTGAGTCGTTGGGGCTGAAGGTAGTGGATGTATTGGCTAAGCAGCTGAGCGGTTGCGTCTATGTGGACAGCGAGGATCGGACCGCGTTTACGGTAATATTCTAACCTTCTGGAGGGATATTGAAGTGTCAAAGGCAAGGGTGTTGATTGTAGAGGATGAAGGCATTGAGGCGTTGGACATTCAGCATCGGTTGACCAGCCTGGGCTATCTGGCACCGGATATCGCGTTTTCTGCCGAAGAGGCCATCGCGCTGGTTGAGCAAGATTGTCCAGACTTGGTGCTGATGGATGTTATGCTACACGGACCGACAGATGGTGTAGCTGCGGCGCAGCAGATTCGCCCTCGCTTTGGGATTCCGATAGTCTATTTGACTGCTTACGCTGACCAGGACACCGTGCAACGGGCCAAGCTGACTGACCCCTACGGATATTTGGTGAAGCCTTTCAAAGAACGAGAATTGGATATTGCCATCGACATGGCTCTGTATAAACATAGGATGGAGAAGCAACTGCGGGAAAGTCGGGAATGGTTTGCCACCACGCTGCGCAGCATCGGAGATGGAGTGATCGTCATCGACCAGGTCGGTCAAATCACCTTCATGAACGCTGTGGCTGAACACCTGACCGGATGGAGTCTGCCTGAGGTAGGGGGACAGCTATTGACCGATGTGATGCAGTTGATCAATCGAGATACCCGTCTGTCTATCGAGAACCCGGCAGCCAGAGTGCTGAGAGAAAACAAGGTGGTGGGCCTGGCCAACCATACCCTCTTGATCGCCAAAGATGGAACAGAGACTCCGATAGATGACAGCGCTGCCCCGATCAGGGACGAGCAGGGGCAAGTAACCGGGGTAATCCTGGTCTTTCGTGATGTCACCGAGCGGGAGCAGGCAGCGGACGAATTGCGGGCAGCTCACGATCAGTTGGAGCAGCGGGTAGCCGAACGCACCATCGAGCTGAAAGAGGCCAATAGGCGGTTGCGGATAGAGATAGAGCAGCGCAAACGGGTGGAAGAACACCTGCAGCAGAAGACAATTGAGCTCGGGGACGCCAACCAGGCCAAGGATCGGTTCTTAGCCAAGATGAGCCATGAATTGCGTACTCCATTGAATGCGATCATCGGCTTCACCGGGATCTTGCAGATGAAGCTACCCGGCCCCCTCACGGCAGAGCAGGCGCAGCAGTTGGGTTACATCTCCACCAGTGCCCACCAGTTGCTGCTCTTGATCAACGATCTACTGGACTTAGCCAAGATTGAATCAGGTAAGGTGGATATCTATCCGCAGGATGTCTCCTGCGCCGGCGTATTGAAGGAAGTTGCGATCACGCTGCGCCCATTGGCCGAAAGCAAGGGTTTGCCACTAATCATCCGGTCACCCGAGCCTGACATAGTTCTACATACCGATCGTCGAGCCATAATGCAAGTGCTGCTCAATCTGGTTCACAACGCGATCAAGTTCACCGAGCACGGCGAGGTGGTGGTGGAAGTGAGGACACAAGATGCCTGCGATCCAGACCAGGCAGCATTTTGCATCAGAGACACAGGGGTTGGCATCAGGCCAGAAGCGCAGGAGCGGTTGTTTGAAGCCTTTACCCAGGTCAGCACTACAGGTCCTTATCGCTCAGACGGCAGTGGGCTAGGTCTTTACCTATGCAAGAGACTGGCGGATCTCCTGGGTGCCGAGATATCCTACAACAGCGAGTATGGTCAGGGCAGTGAATTTCGCCTGTATCTAGGGCGGCTCACCGGGGAGGCGGAAGACTGAGTGGCAGGGACAATTCTAGTCATCGAAGACAACGCAATCAATCTGGCACTGGTGACCTTCCTGCTCAGCTCCCATCAGTTCACGGTGCTGACCGCCACCGACGGTGCGCAGGGGGTCGAGCTGGCGGCGCACGAGAAGATTGACTTGATCATTTGCGATGTGCATCTGCCTGGGTTGAGTGGATATCAGGTAGCGGCCCATCTGAAAGCGCAGCCTTCGCTGAGGCAGATTCCTCTGATCGCCGTCACCGCCTTGGCCATGGTGGGTGATCGCGAGCAGCTGTTGGCTGCAGGGTTTGATGGCTACATCAGCAAGCCGATCGATCCGCTACGCTTTATACAGCAAGTGACCGCCTTCATGCCAGTGTAAAGCGAAGGCGCGGCTGAGCATCAGCAAGAAAGGGATGAAAAGAAGTGGCGAAAATTCTGGTCGTTGAAGACCATGCTATGAGTCGCCAGTTCCTCGGTGTGCTATTAGGCTCTATGGGGCACAAAATGCTGCCAGCCTGCGATGGCCCTCATGCACTAAGAATTGCTACCAAGGAACGCCCTGACTTGATCATCACCGATATCCTGCTGCCCATTATGGACGGTCTAGAGCTGGTCCGACGTTTGCGGGAGAGATTCGGTCTGCTAGAGATCCCGGTCATCTTCTATACGGCATCTTCCCGGCATCCTCAAGAGTTGCGAGTGAACGGGCAGTATGCTCCGTGCTGCGTGATTGAGAAGCCGTCCGAGCCGGCATTGATCATCGCTCAGGTCAATCGTCTTCTGCAAGAAGCAAAGGCCAACGGCTCGGCAGTGGCGAACCGTGTTTCGGAGCACGGTGCGTTAGAAGTGTTACCTGGAGATCTTGAGCTGCGCTTTCCGGTGTTGCTGGACCTGTCATACAGTATGCTGGCTGAACGGAACCCGGATGCCCTGCTCGGCATCGTCTCTCGCATGTTGCGAGAATTATTGGGCTGCAGTCAATCGCTGCTGTTGGTGCAGATGGACAAAGGGGTGATCAGTCATTTTCTGGGCCATCCTGAGGGGGAACTCTCGGTGTCTGGCTTAACAGACTGGCTATACACTTCGACCACCCTGCAGCGAGTGACTGAGGAAGGGACGCCTTACCGCTGGAAACAGGGCGACTCTATCCCTTGGCTAACTGACGAGCAGTGCTGTCCCTTTGGTTGCTCCTCTTTGTTGTTGGTGCCGTTTGCCTCTCCCAGTGATGTCTATGGCATAATTTGTTTGCTTCAGGAGCAGCCGGGGAAGTCTTTCTCCGATGTCGATGAAGAGATAGCCGTGACCTTGGGAGCGCAAGCAGCCCTTGCGTACGAGAATATCCTGTTGGTGGAGCGCCTGCGGGAGAATGAGCGAAACTTGGAAGAGCTGGTTGCAGTGCGTACTGCTGAGCTGGATCAGGCCCATGCGGAGCTGCTCCAGGCGCAGAAGCTGGAGTCGCTGGGTGTGCTAGCCGGCGGCATCGCCCACGATTTCAACAACGCCCTCACCGTGATCCTGAATTTAGTCCAGATTACTAAGGCCAACACCAAGGAGAGTGAGAGGACTTATCATTACCTGGAGCTGGCAGAGAGAGCTTGTCACGATGTCAGATCCCTCACCGGACAGCTGCTCACCTTTGCCAAGGGAGGAGACCCCCTGAGAAAGGCCTCCAGGCTACCGGACCTGCTGTATGAGACTGCCAAATTTGCCCTGCGGGGCTCGAACGTCAGGTGCGAGTTTTCTCTGGCGCCGGGTTTGCATGTGGTTGAGATCGATCAGGGCCAGATCAGCCAGGTGCTCAGCAACCTGTTGATCAACGCCGATCAGGCGATGCCAGAGGGGGGCATTATCCGCATTCAAGCGGAAAACATCGAGGTTGGCGCTGCAGATGAATTACCCCTCGTTCCCGGACGTTATGTGAAGATATCTGTCACCGACCAAGGGATGGGCATCCCACGCGAAAACCTCCATCGCATATTTGACCCTTACTTTACCACCAAAGACGCAGGCAACGGGCTAGGACTAGCCACATCTTATTCCATCATCAATAAGCATGATGGTCACATTCAGGTGGACTCCCAAGCAGGTGTCGGCACGACCTTCCGTGTCTTCCTCCCGGCTTCAAACCACTTACCACCAGATGACGAAGAACTGCCGGAATTGGCCGTTGTAGGTGGTCGTGTCCTCTTGATTGAGGATCGCCTAGCCATAGCCACTTCCTTGGCTGAGTTGCTAAACATCAACGGATACCAGGTAGACTTTGTTCCCGATGGCAGCGAGGCTCTCTCGCTATATCGGCGGATGGTGCAGGAAGGGTGCCCTTACGACGCCGTGATCACCGATCTCACCATCCCCGGTGGTATGGGAGGTAAGGAGACAGTGAAGCGGCTGCTGCAGTTGGACGCGGGCGCTAAGGTGGTGGTCTCCAGCGGTTACTCAAACGATCCGGTGCTGTCCAATTATGCTCACTTTGGTTTCTGCGGTGCAGTCTCCAAACCGTATCGCATCGAAGAGTTGCTGCGAGAACTGCAGCGGATTCAATCGTCAGAGTAGGATCGGTAGTGCAGGACGGGTGGGCAACGGGTATACTAACTGCATCCCGGGACTGCTCAGGAACTGACGACCTGTTGGAAACCGATCGGTAACAGCAAACAGTGAACTGGAGGGCGACGGATGACCAAGCGAAACGCAAGGACTGACCGCACACCACCGCTACGGGTGGGCGATCAATTGGAACTGGATATCGATAACCTCTCGCACAGTGGAGAGGGTGTAGGGCGATACCTGGGATTCACAGTGTTCGTCCCCGGCGCCTTGCCAGGCGAGCGGGTATTGGCAGACGTGATTTCAATGAAGCCTACCTATGGTCGGGCGCTGATCAGTCGGATCGTCACCGAGGCAAAAGAGCGCACCAATCCCAGTTGCCCCATCTACGCCGAGTGTGGTGCCTGTCAATTACAGCATCTAGACTATCCGTCACAGCTGAAACACAAGCAGCAGTGGGTGATGGACGCTTTGGCGCGCATAGGCAAATTGGGGCATGTCCAAGTAAACGAGACCTTGCCGATGGAGGAGCCTTGGCGTTATCGCAACAAAGCCCAGTTCCCGGTCAGCTCCTGTGATGGGCAGATCGTCGCCGGTGCCTTTCGCCAGCGTAGCCATCAGGTAATCGATGTGGACCACTGCCACATTCAGCATCCGCTAAACGGCCAGGTCCTGCAGCAAGTAAAACGGTTGGCCGGCGAGTTTAGTCTCACCCCCTACGATGAGCACACTGGGCAAGGGCTGTTGCGTCACGTATTGGTCCGGGTAGGCTTTCGCACCCGGGAGGCGCTGACCGTTTTGGTCACTACCGCCGAGTCTTTCGCCGTCAGGGAAGAATTCGCTTCCCGGCTGATGGCGCAGGTTCCCGAGCTGGTGGGTGTGGTGCAAAATATCAATTCGCGGCGCACCAACGTGGTTCTAGGTGAAAAAATGGTGCTGCTGGCAGGGCGCGATCACCTGATGGATGAATTAGGTGGGCTCAAGTTTCGCATCTCAGCCGGTTCCTTTTGGCAGGTCAACCCGCTGCAAACCGAAGCGCTTTACCGCACCGCCTTGCAGTACGCTGGTCTAACCGGGCAGGAGACGGTGATCGATGCCTATTGCGGTATCGGCAGCATCAGCCTTTATCTGGCGCAACAGGCACGCCAGGTGATCGGCGTGGAGGTGGTGGCCGCGGCAGTGGCCGACGCCCGCCGAAACGCAAAGCTAAACGGGATTAAAAACGCCCGCTTCATCACTGGCGAGGCTGAGAAAGTGATCCCCTGGCTGCATCAGGCTAACGGTATCAAGGTCGACGTGATCGTGGTAGATCCGCCCCGGGCCGGCTGTAACCAGCAGCTGCTGCGCACCATCGCCGAGATGGGACCCCAGCGGGTGGTCTACGTCAGCTGCAACCCCAGCACCTTGGCCCGCGACTTGGCGTTCCTGAGCCAAAACGGATTTCAGGTACGGGAGCTGCAGCCGGTGGATATGTTCCCTCATACTAGTCACGTCGAGACGGTAGTATTGATGTCAAGGGCAAAAGAGTGAGTGCGCTGAAAGTCCTTATATATCAATG
>CAYVCY010000033.1:0-16123 GCA_964450265.1 uncultured Clostridia bacterium | reverse complement strand
GCTCACTAGGTCTCAGTCTGGACCATGCGCTTGCGAAAGACCATGCCGTGTGACTTGAGCATACCGAAGCGCAGATAGTACGGCTGCATCTCCTGATCGCAGGTGAGGTCAACGTTCGTAATAGGTCCCAGATAGCGAAACATCCGCTGCAGCAGCTCTTCTCCAATGCCTTGCTTCTGGTGTGACGGCAGCACCTCCAGCATGGGAATGAAAGCGAACTGGCTGCCGTCGGAAAGAGCATTGACGAATCCCACAACCTGACCGCCGTCGATGGCCAGCACAAAATGGTAACTGTTCTTGAGTACTGTAAATAGCTCGTCTCCACTGAGGGGGAAGCGCCATCCTACGCAGAAATGGGACAGCATCCCTGGGCGGATGCCTTCTAGGTTGCTCTGGTACGTAATCATCGCGGCTTGCAGATAATCTCCGACACCCAGGTATCCATGATGAAGCTGGCATGGGCAGGACGCATGATGAGAGCAGTGTCTGCGCCGCGGCGAGTGCCGGCGACAGCAATCACATCTTCCCCATAAGGAATCAAGCCGGCGTCCAAAGCCATCACGGCAATCTCAACGGCCACCTTGGTCCCCTGCCCCAACATCTTCAGCGTATTGGAGATGATGCTGGCAGGATAGGCCCCTTGAAAGCGCCGATTGACGCCACGCTCGGCTCCGCCAAATAGCAGGCTGCCTGTATAGACACTGACCCCCTGCGACTCCAACTCGTGACGCTTCTCGGGGCTCATCTCCTGGTCTCCCGGCTCACGGAAACCATTTGGGTGGGTGACGCAGACCACTTTGGCGCCACATCCCACGAATTGCTCCGCGGTAACCCCTTCATTAGAAGCCACCACTATGTATTGGATACCTTTCTCCTTGGCCACTTGGGTGGCAGCCGCAACCGTTGCCGCCGTGTTCTCCGGTCCAGGTTGTGCAAAATACATGATAAATCACACCTTTCGCAAGAATAGTTGCCGCCAGGCAGTTACTAATGGCTTTTGCCATGGACGGAGCAAAATCCTGCTCAAGTATACCTAAGCTGATGAACTTATCCCTCTCTCGGGCCTACCCGCGCATTCGCTTCCATTGCTCCAACAACTGTACGAAGGCGTCCACATCGTCGTGGTTGTTGTATATGCCTAGCGAGACTCTGATCGTATTTCTGCGCAGTGTAGTGACTGCTCGATGGGACATCAAGTAGGCATGAAGCTCACGCGCGTCCTTGGCCTGAAAGCAGAGAATGGCAGAACGCCAGGGGCCTGTGACCGGTCCAGCCACCGTGAAACCAGCCTCCTGTAGGCTGCTCGCCAGGTATGCATGCAGCCCCAGGATGTGTGCCTCCACACGCTGCATTCCCAATCCCAGTAGAAACTTGAGAGACTGATTGAGCACAGTAATGCCTAGATAATTGTAGTTTCCGATCTCGAACTTTCTAGCGCTTTGGACTTGGTCCAGCTTGTATGTGATCCGATCGTACTCTATTTGGGCGGCCATGCCCATGCCAGCGCGAGCTACGTAAACCGGATTCAATTTATCCAACATGTCCTTACGTATGTAGACCAGCCCCACACCATGGGGGCAAAACAGAGATTTGTGCCCGCTGGTGCAAAGGATATCCATGCCCAACTCTTGCACATCCACCTGCATCGTGCCCACAGACTGCACGGCATCAACCACGGTGTAGATGCCGCGCTCTCTGCAAAACTCCACTAGAGACTTGATATCGTTTCTATTGCCGGGAGCGTAGGTAGTGGAGGCTATAGATAACACACGGGTACTATCGTCGACCAATTGTTCCAGAGCCCGAACGGTTACTTGACCTCCATCAGTGGGTATCCATTTCACTCGGACCCCCGCTCTCTCCAAGTTCAACCAGCAATAGACGTTGTTGGGGTGCTCGTTCTCGTTCAATAACACGGTGTCCCCTGGCTGCAAAGGCAGGCAACTGGCAGCGATGTTCAATCCCTCAGAGGTGTTCTTGGTAAAGGCGATCTCATCAGGATGCGCGTTGATCAATTGAGCGAAGTTCCTTCTGGCCTCCTCCAAAGTGTCAAACCACTCCTGCTTGTCACCTCCAGAGCGCTGCTGTTTCTGGATATAATCTACGATCGTTTCGGTGCTGAACAGTGGCAGCGCACACTTATTTGCCAGGTCAAAATAGATGTATTCCTTGGTCACCGGAAACTGAGTTCTTACGTTTTGCCAGTCCATCGCCGACCCCTCCCCACTCTTCACTTCATAACTGGACATTAGGTCCGTAATCACTGAAGAAGCTCGTCTGTGTTATTCGGAACACAAAAAAGTCTAATCAATACCCGCAGCTATGAGGTTATTGGATTCTTCACTGGAGTTATTTGAGCTTGTTGAAGTTTTAGAATGACCGGCTGCGGCAGCATGCCAGCAGTCTCGAACGATTTGAGATTCCTAAGAAGCCGCCAGATGCGGTTATCCTGAGCTCAATCCTGAGCTCAATCCTGAGCGCAAGCGAAGGATATTACCCGGCGACTTCACGAGTCGCCGGGACTCAGATTCTTCAGCCAAAGCTAGACAGTTGTCTCGGACGGTTCTGCTGTCCAATCTTAAAGCCGTTCGGTCTTGATCCCGGTCAGATGACCATTCAGATCCTGCTGCTCCAGCGTCGGGTCGGTCATCCGCTCGATGCTTTGCGCCAATGTCTCCTGCTTGATGTAGTCGGCGAAGGCTTCCACCGCCGCTGCGACCTCGTCGTCACCGTCGAAGGTGATGTTGATCTGGTCAGTCAGTTGGTAATCGTTGCGTTTACGCAACTGCTGCACCTTGGAGACGAACTCCCGGGCGAAACCTTCGTCGATCAGCTCTTGGGTGAGGGTGGTATCCAGGATGACAAAGCGCCCGTTGTCCATGGCCACGGTGAATCCCTCTCGGGCAGAGGTGGTCACATCCACCATCTCCGGGGTCAGCTCCACCTCGCTGTCACCCAGCATCACCTTGATCCCCTCGCCGGCCTCCAAGCGGGGAACCAGGTCGGCACCGTCCATCTTAGCCAGCAGACCGGCGAGCAGCTTGATCTTCGGCCCCAACTGCGGCCCGGCCACCCGGAAATTTGGTTTCAGACGGTAGTCCATATATTCGCCTAAGTTGCTGACGAATTCGGCCTGCTTGATATTCAGCTCTTCCTCGATCAGCGGGATCAAGTCGCCACTGAGCAATTCCTGATACTTGCCATCCACCAGGATCTTCTGCAGTGGTTGACGCACCTTAATTCTCACCTGTTCGCGGGCCGCCCGGCCCAGACCGACCAAGTCCCGAGCCAAGTCCATGCGCTCTTCCACATCGCTGTCGATCAATTGCGGATTGGCCACCGGGAAATCGGCCAGATGCACAGAAGCGCCGCCAGTCAGATTGCGATAGATCTCCTCCGCCATGAAAGGCGCGAAGGGGGCCATCAGTCGGCAGATGCCCACCAGCACTTCGTAGGTGGTGCTATAAACGGCACGCTTGTCATCGTCCAGTTCGGCTGCCCAGAAACGGCGCCTTGCCCGGCGGATGTACCAGTTGGAAAGATCCTCAATCACAAATTCCTGAACGCGGCGCACTGCCCGGGTGAGGTCGTACGCGTCCATGGCCTCCCTCACTGCCTGGATCAGGTTGTTGTACTTGGAGAGAATCCAGCGATCCAGCTCCGGCCGTTCAGCATAGGGGACATCGAACTGGCGGGGATCCAGTTCGTCGGTATTGGCGTAGAGCGAAAAGAAGGTATAGACGTTGCGCAAGGTGCTGAAGAACTTGCTGGCCGTCTCCTTCAATCCGTCTTCATCGAAGCGGGTGGGCACCCAGGAAGGCGAGGTGTGCAGCAGATACCAGCGCACTGTGTCCGCTCCGTAACGCTCAAACAGCTCGAAGGGGTCGACCGTATTCCCCCGCGACTTGGACATCTTCTTGCCCTCTTTGTCTAGGATCAGGTCGTTGACCAGCACCCGCTTGTAAGGCGCTTTGCCGGTGATGAAGGTGGAAATGGCCAACAGCGAGTAGAACCACCCGCGAGTCTGGTCGATGGCTTCGCAGATGAAGTCTGCCGGAAATTGTTCTTCGAACAGTTCCTGGTTTTCAAAGGGATAATGATACTGGGCGAAGGGCATGGCACCGCTATCGAACCAGCAGTCGATCACTTCCGGCACCCGGGTCATCTCTCCGCCGCATTGACTGCACGTAAGGTGCACGTTGTCGATAAAGGGTCGATGCAGATCCAGTCCTGGATCGATCTCCTCCACTGCCCGCTCCATCAGTTCCTGCCTGGAGCCCACCGAATCGACGTGGCCGCACTGACAGCGCCAAATATTCAACGGTGTGCCCCAGTAGCGGGTGCGGGAGATGGCCCAGTCGTTGAGGTTCTCCAACCAGTTGCCGAAACGCTTCTCGCCCACGAAGGGTGGATACCACTCCACACTGTTGTTGTTCTCGATCAATTTATCCTTCAGCTTGGTCATCTCGATGTACCAGCCGGGCTTGGCGTAGTAGAGCAAGGGGGTGGTGCAGCGCCAGCAATGGGGATAATTGTGCTCCATCCGCTGCTTGCTATACAGCTTGCCCTCGGCATGCAGCCACTTGATGATCTCTACATCGGCATCGATCACGAACATGCCCTTCCAGGGAGTGTCGGTATATCTGCCGGTAGAATCCACCGGGTTCAAAACTGGCAAGCCATATTGCTGCCCCACGTTATAGTCGTCCTCGCCGAAGGCCGGTGCCATGTGCACAATTCCGGTGCCGTCATCGGTAGTCACAAAGTCAGCCACGGTGACGTAGAAGGCTGGCTTGTCCGGGGTGAGGAAGGGCATCAATTGCTCGTACTGCACCCGTTCCAGTTCCTTGCCGAGGACCCTACCCACCACCTGATAGTCATCGCCGAGCACTCGATCCAGCAGACTTTCGGCCAGAATGTACACCTTGCCGTTCTGCTCGGCCTTGGCGTAGGTCACATTGGGGTTAACGCAGAGACAGACGTTGGAAGCCAACGTCCACGGCGTGGTGGTCCAGGCCAAGAAGTACTCATTGTCCACACCCTTGCGCTTGAAAGGCACAATTACGGTGTTGGACTTGATCTCCTTGTATCCCTGGGCCACCTCGTGGGAGGCTAAGCCGGTGCCACAACGAGGACAATAGGGTAGAATCTTATGACCCTCATACAGCAGCCCCTCCTGGAAGAAACGGCTGAGTAGCCACCAAACTGACTCGATGTAGTCGTTGTTCAAAGTAATATAAGGGTTCTCCATATCCAATAGATAGCCCATCTGGCGGGACATATCCCGCCAGGCTTTCTCATAGGTAAACACGGAGTGACGGCATTGCTCGTTGAAGCGATCGATGCCGTAATCTTCGATCTCCTGCTTGCTGGACAGCTTTAATAGCTTCTCTACCTCTATCTCCACCGGTAACCCGTGGGTGTCCCAGCCGGCCTTCCGTTTCACCTGAAAGCCGTTCATCGTCTGGTATTTGCAGACTGCGTCCTTCAGCGTACGGGAAATGACATGATGGATGCCCGGGCGGCCGTTGGCAGTGGGCGGCCCTTCGTAGAAAACGAACGGTTGATTGCCCTCCCGGCTGGTCACCGTCTGCTGGAGTAGGTCGATGGTATCCCAGTAATGGGATGTGGCTTCTTCTCGCTTAGCCACCGGCTGGTCCGAAAGTTCTCTGAACTTCTGCATTTTAAGAATCACCTTCTCCTTTGTATTGGTGTTACGAGGGCAACAAAAAGTCCCTGGACAAAAATCCAGGGACGATCAAGCCGCGGTACCACCCTGCTTACAGGAGACAATCGGCCTCCTGTCGCTCGCACTGCCAATAACGCTTGCCAGCGGGTTGCCTTACTGCCAGTTCAGGCAACCAGCTCCGGGATGATCTTCACCTTTGCGGCCTGACAACCTCCCACCATCCGGTCGCCTCTCTGTACACGCCTACAAAAGCTACTCTTCCCATCATCGCCATAAATTGAAATCCTATTACCGTATGATAAACTGCTCAGGGGCCAAAGTCAAGCGGCTGACAGGGGTGATACACAGGCTGTCGTTGTGAATCAGGAGGGACGGAGCTTCTTGATTCATACCCGTGCCTAGGTGGCGCGCCTCAATCACCGCCGGGCAGGGTCCGCTTCAGGAACTGGCGGGTGCGTTCTTGGCGCGGCTGGCTGAAGATCTCGCCCGGAGCGCCTGACTCTACGATCACTCCCTGATCCATGAACACCACCCGGTCGGCGGCTTCTCTGGCGAAGCCCATCTCGTGGGTGACTACCAGCATGGTCAGCCCGCTCTCGGCCAAGGTCTGCATTACCTTCAGCACTTCCCCCACCATCTCCGGATCGAGGGATGAGGTGGGTTCATCGAACAGCATTACGTCTGGCTCCATGGCCAAGGCCCTGGCAATGGCTACCCGCTGTTTCTGCCCACCGGACAACTGACGCGGTTTGGCGTGGATGTATTGCTCCATGCCGACCACCCGCAAGTACTTCATAGCCACCTTTTTGGCATCAGTCCGGTCGCGTCCGAGAACCTTGATCTGGCCGACGATGCAGTTTTGTAGCACGTCGTGGTTGTTGAACAGGTTGAACTGCTGAAAGACCATACCCAACTTGGCGCGATTGGCATACACGCCCTGCCTATCGTCTAGGATGTTATTCCCCCGATAGACGATCTCACCACCGCTCGGCTGTTCCAGCAGATTGATGCAGCGCAACAGTGTAGACTTGCCTGAACCGGAGGAGCCGATGATGCAGACCACCTCTCCCTGGCCCACCGAAAGGTTGATGTCTCTCAGCACCTGATGAGTACCGAAGGACTTCTGGAGACGCCTGATTTCGACTACTGGTTCCATACTGTCCACCTGCCTCCTAATAGTCCGCCTGAAGTCGCTGCTTGCGCAAGATATCTTCCGGGGTCTCCACCTGCATCTGATTGGCGTAGAGGTTGTAATTCTCTGGGCCATCCAGCCTGCGCTCGGCGCAGCGCAGAATTCTGGTCACCGTAAAGGTCATGATTAGGTAAAGCACACTGGTCACAAAGAAGGTTTCAAAGGTGTGGAAGTTGGCTCCAGCCACCGATTTGGACTGAAAAAACAGCTCGCTGACCGAGATCACGTTCAACACCGATGTGTCCTTGATGTTGATCACAAATTCGTTGCCGGTGGCCGGCAAAATGTTGCGCACCACTTGGGGCAAGATGACGTTTTGCATTGTCTGCCAGTGATTCATGCCGATCGCCTGAGCTGCTTCAAACTGGCCTTTGTCAATAGAGACGATGCCGCCGCGCACAATTTCGGCCATATAGGCACCGGTGTTCACAGACACGATCAGCAGGGCAGCGGTCATGCGGTCCAAGTGTAAGCCCAAGGCAATGGCCGAGCCGTAATAGATGACCATCGCCTGCACGATCATCGGTGTGCCGCGAAAGACCTCGATGTAGGCGGACAGCGCCGCGTTGATCACCCATAGCACTATCCTACCCAAGCCTCGTTTTTGCACGGGGGTGGTGCGAATCACGCCTACCAGCAGGCCGATGCAGAAACCGACGACGGTACCGACCGTGGCGATCAGCAAGGTAACACCGGCTCCCCGCAGAAACATGGGCATATACTCGCTCACAATCCTAATTATCCATTCCAAACTCATGGTCGTCCCCCTTACCCAGAAACCGCGTGCAACCGACTAGCAACATCCGCGGATGCTGCTAGTCGGCATCCCTTGCTATTCTGCAGTCGGCTGGTTCCTAATGGCGTTATCCATCAGCTCAACCCGCTGCTCTTCTGAGACGTCTGCCAGGATCTGATTGATCTGCTCCCTCAACTCGCTGCCCTTCACCAAGCCAACGGCAATTGCAGTGTCCTCCGGCGAAGTCTCGAATCCGTCGGCGAATTCAACCATCCGGTATATTGGATTGGCCGCTTCCGCGCTGACACCCTCTGGGCGCTCGGACACGTAACCGTCGATCATGCCAGCTTCCAGAGCTACCCGCATCGCGGGGAAGTCATCCATGGCCACTTGTTTATCTACCGCCGGAATTTGATCGATCACCGTATAATGGAAAGTGTTTATTTGGCCGGTAATCTTAGCACCGCTGAAGTCCTGCAGGGTGGTGGCGTTAGCGTATCGGCCATCGGCCTTGACCAGCATCACCAAGTCAGACTGATAGTAATGATCCGAGAAATCGATCACCTGCTGGCGCTCTGCCGTCGGAGACATGCCAGCGATGATGGCGTCTATCTTGCCCGAATTGAGGGCCAATTCCAGGCCGGTCCATTCGGTCTTCACGATGACCAGTTCTTTGCCCAAGCCAGCGGCGATGATCTTGGCTATCTCCACATCGTAGCCGCCAGCGTACTCAGATGTGCCATCAATAGGCACTGCACCGTTGGAGTCGTCCATCTGAGTCCAGTTAAAGGGTGCGTATCCAGCCTCCATCCCCACCTTTAGGGGGGCAGCGTCGTCATCGGTCGTATTAGCACAACCGGCCAGCAATGAAACCACCATAAATGGCATCAATAGAACCAACAGCAATCTGCTTCTCATAATTCTTATCTCCCTTCAATTGATCAAAATCTCTTTTTGAGAAAACAAAAATGACCTGAGGCGAGCTCAGGTCATAAACATACCTATTCCCCCCCTACTTTCCCAGGATGAGATAGCACAACTCAATAGACCGGGACGTCTATTGAGACAGTGTTGCAGTTATTCACTGCAACCCCAGCCCAAAGTATCGAGAATACTATGGGCTTCGGCGATGTTTCCCCCTCCTCAGCATCAACGCCTCTCAAACTCCACTGAGGATTCTTAAACACCGCGCCTCTACCCCACTCGTGAAAAAGTGAGGTTTGCTATTAAATTATGGCCAGTTTACAGGAACAGTGCCTGTCTGTCAACGAATAAGTGTGGATTATTACAGCCGCACCCAGGTATGTTCTGGATCAACCTATTTCCACACCGAAGCTGCTGCCAAGGAGGGCTGCCCCGCCGGGGAAAGACTGTCTGGTATTTGTTCTCTCCATTGGCCCGGCGGAACCTGACTGCTATGGTTAGACTTGGCGAAGCATCGGTTGGATCGCACAAAAAAGAGTTCGGAGGTGCCCATGAGTCCATTCAACTGGAAGGACCTAACTTCTTTCCCATTTCAGGTACTTACGCTGCTGGAGGAGATTCAGCTGTCCTGGCTTCCCAGACACGGATGGCGGCGAGAACTGGCGCTTACTCTGCGAGCCAATCCGGATGTAGCCTGGTTCGTCAAGCACAAATGCCCGGCCATCACAGTCTGGCTGGAGGGACTGCTCAGCGAGTACGCCCATGAACCACTGCCGCAGGGCGAGGAGCTATGCAGGCTGGAGCAGGCTGTCATCGACAGCATGGAAGACTGGATTATTTACGTCACCGAACCGGAGGCCTATGATCGACAATCCTTCAATCGCTGGGATGATCAGGAACTACTTAGCCTGATGGATTTTCGGGAGCAGGTGGTGATCGACGTCGGCGCTGGAACGGGCAGCCAGACTTTTCGCATGGCACCGCTAGCAAAGACGGTTTTCGCGGTTGAGCCAATCGGCAACTTGCGCAAATTCATCCGCTGCCGCGCCCGACAATTAGGGCTAAACAATGTGTTTGCCGTGGACGGGGAGTTGTGCGCGATTCCTTTCCCCCAAGGTTATGCGGACGTGCTGGTCACGGGGCATGTCTTCGGCGACCAACCGCAGGCGGAACTGGATGAGATGTGCCGAGTGGTCAAACCCGGTGGAATGCTCATCCTTTGTCCCGGCCATGGCGACCGGGACGACGATCTGCACCGCTGGCTGGTACAGCAAGGCTTTCTTTGGTCTCGTTTTGAGGAACCGGGTCCCAGTGTGGGAGCAGGCTGGAAACGCAAATACTGGCGGATCAGGTAGCGGCAACCGACTCCCTGCGTTCAAGACAGCAAAAAGCGCTGCCCATGACCCTTGGGCAACGCTTTTTGTCTTTTTTTATACAAACTGTAACAGGCTGGGGAAACCGGTGAGGAAGCGCTGCTTGTCCGCTTCGCCCAGCTGCAAGAAAGCCTCGAAGTTGGTCAGACTGACATTCAGCACCGAGAAGAGGTACTCCGTGAAGGTATGCTTGTCGATTCCGTAGTTCGCTTCCATGTCGGCCAGCTTCTTCATGCCATAGTAATAGCAGGTGAAGTAACCGATGCGATTCTGTGTTTCCTGCGATTTGACTTGCCCCAGGGCAGTATGGCGATCGAAGCCGAGCTCGGCCATATACAGCTGGATGGCGTCCTCTTCCGGACGGTTGAAATACTGCAGATAAAGGTCTGCTTTGATCCTGGCAGCTGTATGATGCCTACGGAAGGCGACCGCCAACGGATAATACGGGTCTTCCGGGAAGATGTGCTCCATCAGTCGTTCAGTGCGGTGGCACATGCCTTCCTGCAGCGGGACTCGCTTGGCGCCGATCTTGATGGTCTCGGGCAACGGATCCAAGGTGCCACGCACGAACTGCACGTGATGGCCAGGATAGCACTCGTGCACGGCATTGATCTTGATCCAGCCGTCCGAGACAGCCCGATAGTTGGTGTCATTTAGGAACACTTCGCCCAGCAATGGCCTCCGACGGGTGCAACCCCCGCCATAGCCTCCCCACGGATAGGTAAGGCGGTGCTGCTCCGGCACCGGAACCACCCGGCAATGCTCCTCTGGCAGACGCACGAAGTCGCGGCAGGCGGCCTGCGCCCGATCCACATAGTGGCGCAGACGGGTAAACATCTCCTCGGGGCTGTCGCAAGGCCCCGCGTACTTGTTCATCAGCTCCACTGCGGCCAGCGGCGTGGTGATCGGGGCATATCCGGCAGGCTTGATGCGGTCGGCAATCTCAATCATCTCCGCCCGGGTCTGGTCCAATTCGCTGTCATACCAGCTGAGCAGTTCGTCCAGACTGACACCCAGTTCCTGATCCAACACCATGCGATAGCGCTCGCGGTCCATATTCAATGGAGCATCGGTACCAACGGCTGCCTCCTGCGGTCTAGTGCCCAACAGTTTGCCGGCTTCGCCTCGCCAAGCCTCTGCCTTGGCGATCAAGTCCGCCAGCGCACGCTGGACACTGTCCAGATCAGAACTGCCCAGCCCTGAATAATGGGCTTCTGTTTTGGCCCTGGACTGGACACTGACCAACTGCAACATCTCGCAATCGTTGACCACGTCCCGCAATTTGTTGCCGGGTGCGGTCGGCAGCATCTTGTTGACAGCCGCCCACAGATCATTTACCTGATCTAGCCGGTGCAGCAATACTCGGGCGCGCTCGTCAGCACTGCGAGAGTCCTTGTTGCCCATGAAGGTGACAAAGTTGGTTAACGAGCTGATGTAGCTGGCCGGGTGCTCAAAGGTACTCTGCAAAGTAGAGCGCTGAGCCTGGATAAAGTCGATCAGATGATTCCGCAAGATCTGGTATACCGGATCAGGCGCAGGCAGCACCTTAGCCCGAGCCAGCAAATCGGCATACACCTGATCCTCTGCTACGCGGCTCTCAGCTGTAGGAATGAACAGCTCTGGCTCGTAATCGCGAGCGCTGCGCAGTTTGTGATGTTGTCGGCCGCAAGCGGCGTCCAGCTGACGATAGGCTTGTCTTAGTTCTTGTGTCTCCATGGTCATCTTTTGTTACCTCCTTCCTAAATGTTTCTGCAACCCCCAGCCATCATCTGGTTGGGGTATTTTACAGTTCAATTCTAACATTTGGGAGTGTTCTGCCAATTACTTTCGCTCGACTGTCTTCGACACCGTTTTCAACGATCCCAGCAGACAGCGATAAACAAACTGGTAATACCATGATTTTGGTCTGGTTCCTTCCTTTAATATGCATACGAAATATATATTAGGCTCTGCTTGGGATGCGAAAATCTTTTGTTTCTGTGCAGGATTATTTTTTAACTGAGAAGAAGTTGGTTAGTGTTTACCTAAGAGCACAGAAAAGGGGTGGCTAGATGTCTGATCGAGTCCATTTAGAGCGCGATTGCCAACCGGCAGTAGTTACCGCAGAGGACTATGCCCGGGCGGAGCGGTTCTTGCCCAAGAACGTGGCCAAGCTGCTCTTTCAGCTGGAACTTACACCCAATTGGATTGGGCCAACGGACGCCTTTTGGTACCGGATGCAGACCCAGAATGGCAACTGGTTTCACCACGTGAACCCTTTGACCGGGATCAGACGAGCCGCCTTTGATCACATCCGGCTGGCTGCCGCCTTATCTCGCCATATGAAAAGGGCCTATGTCCATACTGCTCTGCCTTTTCAGGACATCGCATATCTAGACGATCAAGAGGCTATCGTCTTTAGTGTGGAAGGGCAGCGGTTACGATGCGACTTAAACACATATGCGCTCACCCCGCATCATGCTGACCAGCCAGCGATCGGCTGGCAGGAAATACCATCACCCGACGGAAAGTGGGCGGCTTTCGTGCGAGACCACAACCTCTATCTGCGTTCGGTGGAAACGGGGACAGAGGTTGCGCTGACCCAAGACGGGGTGGAAGGATACCATTACGCCGAGCCACTGGCGAATCCGTTGATCAGCGCAGGTTTGCTAGAACCGGGGCCGTGGCTACGCCCGCTAGTCCTTTGGTCGCCCGATTCAAAGAAGCTGCTCTCCTACAGAATTGATGTACGGGGGGTGGGCGAATGCTATTTGGTGCAATCGGTGCCCCCAACCGGGAGCAAGCGCCCCGTGCTGCATCGCTATACCTACCCGCTGCCGGGAGATGAACAGGTACCGCGCTGCGAACCGGTCGTAATCGACGTATCATCGCGGACTGTAGTTAAGGCGAAGATGGATCCGGTGGTGCACCTGTACTACGGCGGGCCGCGGGGGTTTGTGCACTGGACGGAGGGCGACCAGCAGCGCATCCTGCTGATGCGCCGCCATCGTGGCTACCACAAGGTCACTCTGGAGGAAATCGACCCGGTTGACGGTGCCGTCCGCCCCTTGATCTGCGAAGAAAGCCCCACCGCCGTTGACTACTACCCCCCGCAAATCGTGGACAACGGCAAGGAAATCGTCTGGCATTCACAGCAGGACGGCTGGGCCCATCTCTATCTGCACGACGGCCAGACCGGAGAGCTGAAACAGCAGATTACCTCGGGGCCCTGGATGGTGCGCGAGATCAAGCACATCGATCAGCAGGCACGGGTAGTCTACTTCACCGCTAGTGGCCTGGACAGCGCCAGGGACCCCTATTACCAGCACCTATACCGCATTGGATTGGATGGCCGGGACCTAATGCTGCTCACTCCGGAAGACGCGGAACATCAGATCACCTTCTGCCCCAGCGGCAGCTTCTTTCTGGACCGTTACTCCCGGGTCGATCTGGCACCGGCGACCGTGCTGCGGGACACGGAGGGAACTTTGGTATTAGAGTTGGAGCAGGCAGACTTGACGGCGGTGTTCGCCACTGGATGGAAGTTCCCGGAACGTTTCTGTGTCAAGGCCCGGGACGGAATGACCGACATCTACGGCACGATGATCCGTCCGAGCAACTTCGACCCGAACCAGCAGTATCCAGTGATTGAGGCCAATTACTCCGGTCCCCAGACCATCCGGACTCCGAAGGCGTTTGCCGATGGGGGCGGAAGCAGACAGTTTTGGCAGGATCAGGCTCTTGCCGAATTAGGGTTCATCGTCGTCTCGGTGGACGGACTGGGCATGGCCTTTCGCTCCAAGGCATTCCAGGACTACTCGTATCGGAACCTCGCCGATGCCGGGCTGGAAGACCACATCGTGGCTTTCAGACAGCTGGCAGACCGTTACCCCTATCTGGATCTAAGCCGGGTAGGGATTTTCGGCGGCTCCGCAGGCGGCTATGCGGCCACCCAAGCGATACTGGCCCAACCTGACTTTTATAAAGTCTGTGTTGCCTGGGCGGGCAACCATGATCACCGCATCGACAAGGCCAGCTGGATTGAGCGCTACATGGGTTTGCCGGTAGCTGACCATTACGAACAGCAGGCTAACCCCCATTTGGCCGCCAATTTGAGAGGCAAGCTGCTGCTGATGCACGGTGAAATGGACGAGAACGTGCCCCCAGCGGCTACTCTCCAGTTGGTGGACGCCTTGGTTAAGGCCAACAAAGACTTCGACCTATTCATTCTGCCGAATGCGCAGCACGCTGATGGTTATCATCCTTACATTACCCGCAAGCGCTGGGACTACTTTGTCCGTCACCTGTTGGGCCTCACTCCGCCTCAGGAATACCTGATCAGAGAGTAAAGGGAGCAAAAAACACGGATGAAGCAAATGGAGTGCCATTTGCTTCATTTTTCGTTGCCTAAAACAGTGCCTAGCATTTCCCCGGTATAAGGAGTAGAATAGGTGGTAATTTCACAAGGAGAACTGTAGGAGGCGCATCCAGATGGAGCAGTGGAGGAGAAATCTGATCGTTCTTTGGGTGGGGACTGTCATAGCCGGCATATCCTTTTCCATCGTCAGCCCTTTTCTACCGTCGCTACTTGAGCAAGTCGGAGCTACCGACAACCTGGAGGTTTGGTCGGGGTGGGCCTTCTCTGCCAGTTTCTACACCAGTGCATTGATGTATCCCGTCTGGGGAGCCTTGGCAGATAAGTACGGGCGCAGGCCACAGCTGCTACGAGCCGGCTTGGGCATTGGGGTCGTTTACCTGTTGATGTCCATTGCCAGGAGTCCGATGCAGATTGTCTTGCTGCGATTGCTGCTGGGGCTATTCAACGGATTCGTGCCCACGGCAGTAGCCATGGTGGCCACTAACACGCCCGAGGAGCACTTGGGCACCGCTTTGGGCACTATTCAAACCGGTCATGCTTTCGGTTCCGTATTTGGCCCGCTGGTAGGCGGCTATCTCAGCTACTATCTGGGCATCCAAAATACCTTACTGGTGGCAGGCGTCAGCCTGTTTTTTGCCACCTTGTTCTGCTTCCTCGGCACTACCGAGACTGTCGGCGGCGATCGGACCATCAAGATCAACATTCCAGCTGATTTGCGCTGGGCAGCCACCAAACCATTGCTGCTACAGATGTGCATGCTGGTGGCCATTTTCAACCTCTCATTCAACGTGATTCAACCGGTGCTGCCGCTGTTCATCGAACAACTGGTGCAGAGCGGCGATGCAACGGTGGCCACGGGCGTGATTTACTCCATCGCTGGCTTCGCCACCGTGATGGCAGCCCCCTTTTGGGGCCGCAGGGGGCAGCGGTTGGGCTTCACCAAAGTGCTACAGGAAGGGTTTATCGGTGCCGCCGTGATCAGCTTTGCACTGGTGGCAAGTGGCAGCCTGTATATGTTGGGAGGATTGCGCTTTCTGTTTGGATTGTTCATGGCAGCGGTGATGCCGGCCACCAACGCGTTGATCGCCAAATCAGTGGCGCCCAGCTTCCGCAGCCGCGCCCTCAGCTTCTCTGGATCGTTGGGTCAGATTGGCGGTGCTATTGGGCCTGTGGTCGGGGGCTACGTCGGGTCACTGTTCGGTCTGGCCAGTGTGTTTGCGGTCACCGGCGGTCTGATGGTCGGGCTGCTGCTCTGGATGCGACGCAAGCAATGGGATGCCCCGGCAGATCAAGCAACCACCGCCGTTCCTGCCGCTTCGGCGGGGGGACGATAATCGGAGAACACAGAGTGGGCCGTCAGTGACGGCCCACTCTTTTGACTCCCCCAGTCGCTGACGCGACAGCCCCCTCGCCAAGGGGCCGAAGTCTCATACGGACTTCCGAGCTGCGATCAAGAGCATCATCGGCCGGCGCAGTTCGTTCTGCATGCCCGGTTGTTGCAGCAAGTGGGCGGCCGGCTTAGGCTCGACCAACTTTTTGATCTCAAATCCATGCCCCAGAAGCGTGTTCACATAGGTGGTCAGCGTGCGGTGATATTTGGTCATTTCTTGGCCCAGGAAGATAGCCTTGCGCATCCCTTCCTCGAAATAGCGATCCACCGGCCAATGCAATCGCTGCCCATCGGCGTCGCAGTACCATTGCTGGCTGCCCTCCGCAGTAAACACCGGGTGCTCCACCGAAAAGACGAAATTTCCTCCCGGCCGCAGGATATGTTGAACCTTGCTACAAATTGCCACAAAGGACTCAACGTAATAAAAGGACAAGGAGCTCAGCACGATGCCAAAGGCTTCTG
>CAYVCY010000032.1:8233-16472 GCA_964450265.1 uncultured Clostridia bacterium | reverse complement strand
TAAAGGCGACCGCCCACTGGGTCAGTGCCACCCACGCGGCGCCAGTGACAGTGCGGATGTATGATCAACTGTTCTCGGTGCCCAATCCGGATGATGTGCCAGAGGGCATGGATTTTACCGACCTGCTCAACCCCAATTCGTTGCAGGTATTGGAAGGGTGTCTGGTGGAGCCCAGCCTGGCAGCAGCCAAGCCGGGCGACAAACTCCAGTTCCTGCGCCAGGGATACTTCCACGTGGATCCGGTGGACAGCCGGGAAGGACGCCCGGTGTTCAACCAGATCGTAGGCTTGCGGGATACTTGGGCCAGACAGCAGAAGAAATGAGCAGCATTTGAGCACGACACCCCCTGTCGAAGTGACAGGGGGTGTCTGTTAGTCGGCCTATTCCTCGCCGGGAATCGCGCGCAATTCGTAGCGCAACACTTCATCCAAACCGATCTGCTTCAGATGGCGACCCAGGTCTGCTGGGGTTTTATGTTTCAACGGCAGCTCTTTTCGGGTAGCCAGGCGCAGCAGTAAACGGGCCAGAATGATAGCATCATTTTGGATGCCTTTAGGGTTCAGCTTGTCCAGCGTGTCCCAATAGGTGTGGCCGTAACCGCGCGGGGCACCGCCGGACACCGGATCCGAAGACGAGTAGGTGGAACTGGGGATGCCCTCCTTGGCAAAATTGTACATGTCTGAGTAAAGGCTGACCCGGTCGCCCACGCTTACCTGGGACTCGAACATCTCGCCAAACAACCTCTTGAAGAACGAGGTGGCTTCGGACCAGTTCTGTAGCGAGAAGACCGCCCTGGTGCCGCGACCGGCGCCATCGGTGTTGATCATGAAAGCGTGATGCTCATGGAGGTGCTGTTTGACATATTCCTCCGACCCGATCAATCCCATTTCCTCCTGGGCGAAGGCGACGAAACGGATAGTACGGCTGAGTTTGCCCTTATGGGGGGCCAAAGCGCGGGCAGCTTCCATCACCACTGCGGTACCGGCACCGTTGTCGTTTGCCGACTGGTTGATGTCGTGCCCATCGTAATGGCCACCGATCACGATGATCTCCTCCGGCAGGCTGGCACCGGCGATTTCGCCGATCACATTGTACGAAGTGACCGGATGCACTTCATTGCTGGACTCGATCTTCACTTTCAGCTCTCCCTGCCGAGCGAGACGCAACATCTGGTGTCCGGTTTCAAAGGAAACGGAGATGGCCGGCACTTCGCAGGCCTGGTTGAACCTGGCCGAACCGGTCTCCGGCAAGCCACCCGGCTCGCCACGCATCCAGATGAAGCCGACGGCACCTGCCTCCAACGCGCGACCCAGCTTTTCGCCCCGGTGCATCCCGCGATGGTAAAAGCGAGGAGTAGCGGTAGTGACCATAGCGATGGCACCTCTTAAGCGGTCACGGTTGTCGACGTAGGTCTGCGGATCCCCATCACCCAGGAAGACCAGCGGCGCTTCCACTATCCCCGGCGGACAAAACGGCAACGCAATGCACTCCAAGCTCATTTCCATCGGACTGACTACAGTCAGCCTGGTCTCCTTGCGAGTCCAGCCGTTGCACTCGAAACGCTCGGTCCAGACCTTATCCAAGCCATAGCCCTCCATCTGTCCCCGGATGAACTCGGCCGCAGCCCGCTCCTGGTCAGAGCCACCGAAGCGAGCGCCATAGCCGTTGACCAAATCCTCCACAAATTTGGCCCCGGCCCGTGACAGGTAAAGATCCAAGATGATCTGCCTGTCCATGCAATTTAATGACTTACATTCCATCAAAATTCCTCCTCCAAAAAAGATGTCCTCATCATTCTATTCTTTCTTTGGACTAGCGATCCTCTAAAATTGCTCCGGCAATCGAATAATCGCCCTGACCTGATGCTATCGCTTTCGCTAGTGATATGGCTTCTGTCAGAACCCAGGCAGCGACGGTGGATGCTTGGCAAGGCAAGAAGTGCCCGAATCGGGCAGGTGACGGCATGGATGAGGACGAAGACTTAAGGGGTAGGCAAAGCTACAGCAGGAGGCAGAAGAGAAAAACCGTGAACAAAGGATGAACATCAGAAAGGCGGCTTCAGATGGTAGGCGGAGATAGTAACCCGTGGCTGCAGCAAGATATCCACCCCAGCTGGCGACCATTCCTGAGCGGGGAGCGGGGGCAGCAGCTGGAGAGCATCCAGCGACAGGTGAGCAAGACCGAATACAACCCTGCGCCAGAACGAGTACTGCGCTTCCTGCAACTCGATCTGCAACAACTAAAGGTAGTAATCCTGGGCCAGGACCCCTACCCGCAACCAGGCGTGGCTACTGGTCGCGCCTTCGAAGTAGGCGGGCTGACTGACTGGCAACAACCGTTCCCGCAGACATCATTGCGCAACATCTTGCGCCTGCTCTATCGCAGTGATCAACGCATAGACCTGTATGAACGGATACCGAGCTGGCAGGCGATCCGAGAGCAGATCCACCGAGGGGATTGGCGGATCCTATCCCCCGATCGCTTGTTTGCGTCGTGGGAGCAGCAAGGAGTGCTGCTGCTAAATACCTGCCTGACAGTCAAGAACGAACCGCTGGGGCATCAGCAACTGTGGCTGACCTTCACCTGCCGCTTGCTGGAGTACATCTCCGCAGAGCAGCCAGGCCTCACTTGGTTCCTGTGGGGTAAACACGCCCAATCGTTCATGCCGTGGATCACAGCTGGGAAAATCCTGCAAAGTCGCCACCCGATGATCTGCAGCAGCAATTATGAACAGGATTTCCTGAAGTCAGACTGCTTCTTGAAAACTTGGGGAGAGGTCAATTGGCTAGGAGGTGAACTGGATGAGGCGCACAAAGCTGAAATGGAGATGGCTGCTCTGGTGGGGACTAGCCATAGCCATTAACCTAGGGGCGGCACGCTCCGCCAAGCTGGTGGAGACCCTCTATTCCCGCGGCATCTTTCCACTGCTAGGGCAAACTCTCAGCCGTTTCACCCGGGTGATTCCCTTTTCGTTGGCGGAACTGACCATAGTATCGGCGCTGATCGCCGGGCCGATATTAGTCATTCGCTGGCTAGTGATCTGCTGGCGCGATCCAACCAACTGGCTGCGCGGACCCTGGAGAGCCCTCAGCTGGTTTGGCCTGCTCTACGCTTGGTTTGTGCTGCTTTGGGGGCTGAATTATCATCGCCTACCACTGGCTGAGATTGCCGGCTTGCCGGTTCAACCTTCCACGGTGCAAGAGCTGACCGAGCTCTGCCAGGAGCTTTTGGAACAGGTCAATCAGCTGCGACTGTCGCTACCCGAAGACGAGCAGAGCGTATTCTCCCTTACCGGAGGCAAGTGGCGGGCACTCTCCCGCGCCGAACTGGGCTACGAACAGGCTGCCCAACAGCTACCAGCCATCGGCGGCACTTACGGCTCGCCTAAGGGGGTCTATCTGTCAGGCCCTTGGTCCTACACCGGCATTTCCGGCATGTATTTCCCTTTCACCGGCGAAGCCAACGTGAACATGGCCATGCCCGACTCCCTGTTCCCGGCTACCGCCTGTCACGAAATGGCCCATCAACGGGGTTTTTCCCGAGAGGATGAGGCCAACTATATCGCTTACCTCACCTGTAGCCACCATCCCGATCCCGAGTTTCAGTATTCGGGACTGCTGCTGGCCTTGGTCCACGCCACTAACGCCCTCCATGGACAGGACCGCGAGACCTACATAGCGTTACGGGAGAACTACGGCCCTGGCGTAGTGCGAGACCTGGCTGCCAATCGGGAGTTCTGGCAGCGCTATTCCGGCCCGGTGGAGGAGATCTCCACCAGGGTAAACGATAACTACCTTAAGTCACAAGGACAGGCCGATGGCGTGAAGAGCTACGGCCGCATGGTCGATCTGCTGCTGGCTGAGCGCCGTTGACACGCGGGGACTGTCCGGACTGTCCCCACGTGTCAGCGGCCTGCCGAAGGGCAGGCCGCTGTGCGTTTATGATCAGTACATCTTCTCCACTAACCGCTCCACCAGGCCGGCAGGCAACAATCGCTTCAGCAAGGCTACCGCCTTATATTGCGCTCCCACCACCCTCCGAACGGGGGGATTTTGGCTATCCAAGATGCGGGCAAATTCCCGCACCACCACCTCTGGCCCGGGTCCGCCGGTCTCTGAACGAATCATCTCGTCAACTGCTTTCTGATGCCGCTCCTGATACACCGGATTGGTGGCCGCAGCCTTGGCTGTGCGTCGGGAAGAGGTAAAGCCGGTATGCACATCACCGGGATCGATCAAGGTTACCTTGATGCCGAAAGGCTTCACTTCCATGCGCAACGCCTCGGTCATCGCCTCAACTGCGTACTTGCTGGCACTGTACATCGACTGGAAAGGAAGGGCAATAAAACCTGCCACTGAGCCGATGTTCACGATCAACCCTCGGCGCTGCTCCCGCATAGCTGGTAACACCTGTTGACAGCAGCTGATCATGCCGAAGAGGTTGGTTTCAAAGATATCCCGCGCCTCCTGGCGCGAGATATCCTCTACCGCTCCTCCCAAACCATATCCGGCGCAATTGAGCAGAATATTGATCTGGCCCTCTTCGGCCAGCACAAACCTCACTGCCTGCCTGACGCTCTCTTCATCGGTCACATCCAGCGGTATGAGCACGAAGAACCCTGACTGACAGCGAAAGCCATCATCCTCGGGATAATCCGCCTGGCGGGAAGTGCCGTAAACGTAATAGCCACGAGCATGCAAAAACTCCGCACAAGCCTTGCCCATTCCAGACGAAGCACCCACCACCAAAGCCACACGACCATACTTAGCTGTCATATCATACACTCCCCCTTTCAACAAAACGCGCTCCCTATCTTCAGAAACCCTTATACCTTCAACGTCTTCCAGCGGCCAGTGCGATAACGCAGCCAAACTAGGCCACTGCGCAAGACCAAGTCTGCGGCCATGGCTAACCAAGCACCTGCCAGACCGAAGTCAAGGATGATACACAAGGTATAGGCTAGGGCCAATCGAATCCCCCATATGCCGACGAGGGTGATGCCCAACACCCAACGGGTGTCTCCAGCGCCGCGTAGGGCCCCGGCAAAAACCATGGAGGCTGCCAAAAACGGCTGACTGACGGCAATTATGCGCAGTACCGTGCTAGACATGTGGATCACTTCTGGATCGTCCGTATACAGCCTCACGAACAGACCGGGGACAAAGAAAAGGAGCAGACCGACGGCGCTCATAATGGTGGCGGCAATCTTCATCGATTCATAGCCGCTGTGCTCCGCCCGCTGGGGCTGCTTGGCCCCCAGGTTTTGGCCGACCAGCGTAGTGGCGGCCATAGCGAAGCCAAACCCGGGCATGAAGGAAAGCGATTCAACGTTATGGGCGATGCTATGGGCAGCGTAGGCCATGGTCCCCAAAGAGGAGATGACCCGCGTGAACAACAGCTGGCCACCGCGCATCACAAACTGCTCCAGCATCGCCGGCACACCGATGTTCATCATCCTGCGGATGGCCGGCCATTCAAACCGCCAACGATCCTTGATGGAGATATGCACTACCAATCTGCCGGAAAAGAGCACCCGAAGCACCAACAGCCCTCCCACCATCCTGGACAGCGCGGTGGCTGCTGCTGCACCATCCACTCCCATTTGGGGAAGCCCTAATTTGCCATGGATGAGCAGATAATTGAATGTGACGTTGACCAGGTTAGCAACTATATTCACCCGCATCGGGGTCTTGGTGTCTCCCGCCCCCCTCAACACGCCATTCATGATCATGGAAATGATGGCGAGACCAAAAGTGCTGGTGGAGATGCGGATATAAGACGAGCCGATCTCCTTCACCTGTTCATCTGCGCCCATCCAGCCCATAATGTGCGGCGCGGCAAAGAAAACTCCCACCGTGAAAACAACGGACAGCACGGCCGCCAGCATGAACGACTGTCTGGTAATCAGATTGGCTTCCTGATACTCCTTAGCACCAATATGTCTGGCGACTAGCGCGGTGGACCCCACACTGATCGCTGAAAACATGGCCGTGGAGAAGAAAATGGGGGAATTGGACAATCCAATGGAAGCGATGGCAGCAGGCCCCAAGCTCCCAACCATGATCATGTCTGCCATGCTCACTAGCGACATCAGCATATTCTCGACAATCACGGGCCAAGCTAAGCGAAAGATGGATCGTCGCATCTCCTGATTGCTGATCGCGGGGATAGCCTCCTGCAACAAGACGTTCGTCTGGGTCATCTTTTCACCTCTGTCTATTACTAAGGCGAATCTTTCAGTAGAAAGAATGGCCATTTGCCCGCAACATCTGCGGATGTTGCTAAAGGAACAAGCCGATAGTTGCTGAAGCAACAATCGCTTTATTCGCCCGCAACATCTGCGGATGTTGCTAGTAGTTGACTAAAGAATCTAAAATAAGCCTTACCAGTTTATCAGCCTGATCAGCAAATGTCCACCGTCCTCTTGCGGCCTGGAGAGCGATCGAACACGCCCAGAAACTGGCCGCACTATGCACAGTTTATTATATGGGCATATTCTGATTGACTGATGTGCGTCGCTTGATCTATAATTTCACATGTGATCATCACAACATAAGGGGGAGAACATCGATGAAGAAGCTTCTAGGAATCATGGCGCTCAGCCTGTTGCTGATCAGCAGCTTGGCCGCTTGCGCCGCACCGCCAGCAGAGCAGCAGGATCCTGCGCCGGTGAAGATGGGTCGGGTGGAGTTTGCTGCCCACGGCACCAAGAGCTTTACTGTCACCGTGGTAGCAATGCAGGGAGACAAGATTGCTGGCGCATCCATCGACGAATACCAATTCCTATCCGCTAGCAACAGCGAAGGTGTTCCCAATTCTGATGCAGACTTCGGTGGGAATTATCCTGAGGGCATGGTGCTCGGCTCCAAGCTGACCAACAATGAATCCTACAGTGCCAACATGGCCAAAGCCGGTTCTACCGTACAGATCGCCGACAACTTTGCCGCCATCGAAGAGTTCGCCATCGGCAAGACGATAGCAGAGCTGGAACAGACAGTCTCTGGCAGCAGCGCAGAAGAGCTAATTGACGCAGTCACCGGCGCTACCTTGGCAGACACCAAGGGGTACCTTGAGTCCATCATTGCCGCAGCAAAGGCAGCGGAGTAGCTCCATTAAGGATAGAGAAGAGACAACCAAGGGCCAGATCGGCGATAGCTGAATCGGCCCCTTTTTTTGTTTTACCACAGAGCCCGCTACCTGTTTGCCGCCACCAGGAAGTCGATCAAAGCACTCACGCTCTCTTCACTGGTCGCCCAAGAAGTGACTAGACGAATGGCGCTATGGGTGGTGTCAACCTGATTTTGCACTGAGAAGGCAAATCGCTTAGCCAAGCTGTTCAGCAACGTGTTCGGCAGGATCGGAAAAAGCTGATTGGTGCAAGGCGGTGCGTAGAAGCGGTAACCGTGCTCTGACAGCGCAACCGCCAGTCGCTGCGCCATCCGATTGGCATGCCTGCCCAGCTGGAAAAACAGGTCATCCTGGAAGAGAGCCTCGAACTGCATTCCCACCACAAATCCCTTGGCCATCAAGGCACCTTTTTGTTTGATCAGAAACCGGAAATCTTCGCCCAGCTTCGGCCGGCAGATCACCAACGCTTCGCCTAACAGGGCACCATTCTTTGTGCCGCCGATATAAAAAGCATCTACCAACCCGGCCAGTTCCGCCAAAGTCAGATCGTTGCTGTCACAGGTAAGAGCGGTGCCGAGACGCGCTCCATCCAAATAGAGCAAGAGACCGTGCTGGCGGCAGCAATCATGCAGGGCGGTCAATTCGCTTTTGCTATAGACGGTCCCTAACTCGGTAGAGTTAGAGATATAGACCATGCGGGGTTGCACCATATGCTCGTCCACATGGGCGTCCAGGGCGGCCTGGATCTCCCGCGGGGTGAGCTTGCCATCGGTGCTGGGCATCGCCAACACCTTATGTCCGGTGGCCTCTATCGCACCGGTCTCATGCACATTGATGTGGCCGCTATCGGCCGAGATTACGCATTGATGGGGACGCAGGAAAGAAGAGATAGCTAGCAGGTTGGTCTGGGTCCCCCCAGGGATGAAATGTATGTCAGCGTCTGGCTGCTGGATCAATTGTCGAATACTCTCCCGTGCCCGCTGACTATGAACATCCAACCCATAACCATCGTTCTGTTCCAGGTTCGACTTCAACATCAATTCGAGGATACGGGGGTGTGCCCCCTCGCTATAATCATTCATGAAGCTATGCAATTCCTTCGCCTCCCAAG
>CAYVCY010000032.1:0-8133 GCA_964450265.1 uncultured Clostridia bacterium | reverse complement strand
GAGCTCTGCTTCACTCCCGGCAATGTCGCAAACTTCTTGGAGAAGAAGAAATAGCTGAGCACACCGATAGTCCCAACAACTATCAGGATGTTGTCGATGCTATTCAATGGCATGATGGTGGCACGAATCTGTTGCACAAACTCAGACACGACAGCGCCACGGGCTGACAAGCCTACGCCGATAGAGGTCATCACGGCCATCGGAATACGTGAAACCCACTTGTAGGACTTGAAGAAGCGAGAGAACAAGAGGATTCCCAAGATAATGGGGATCACCATTGAGATCTTGCCGTCTTGAATCATCGGATTCCAAGCGGTGTTCTTGATGGAGTTCCAGCCCTGAATCAAGAAGTACCCAGCACCCAAACCGACGTAAAGGTGCTCTGCCATCCGATAGAAGATGTTCTCCTTGACCAAGAAGGAATAGCAGGCCAAGGTGCAGATAGCGCCTACCCAAATGCCGATATCAGAACTCATTTCTGGCCACCTCCTTTGTCTTTACGTACGCTGAGGAAATAGGCCAGATTGCCGACGGCCATGGCCAAAATGATCACGATATGGCCCAGGGACTGGGCGTCCATACCGGCAGCTGCCGAGCCAGGGGTGCCGTTACGCACTTCGTATTCAGCGGCACTGCGCAGCCCGGAGAGCAGGCCCTTGATCTGGCCGGATTGGTAATACGGCTCGGTCTGGGGTCCCATCGCGGTCACCACGCCACAAAGGATAGTCACCTTGTAGTTCTGACCGATCTGACGGACGATCTCAGCGGGACCAGGCATCCCGGTAGCGAAATCGGCCACCATGTCCACGTCGTTTACGCTGTTAATGTCCTTCATCAAGGGCAAGCTAGCAGTTGGCGTGCCAAAGAAATCGGCCGGGGCCGTGCGTTTCATGTCGCCAGCAAATGCAGAAATACCTGTCTCTACACCAGCCACAAAGCCCAGATTGACGAAGTCCACGCCGTATTCTTTTTCGCCGCTGGCCATATACGGGTCGAGAATGTTCTGCAACAGGGGCGGGCCATCAGCCAAGAACGAGACTCCGACCACCCGCAAGTTCTTTTCCATCGCGTGTTGGAACATGGCTACGGCTTGAGGTGCGACGTCCGGGCCGCCGGCAGGTGTGTAGTCTACGGCCAGCATGATTACGTCGCCGGCTTGCAGCTTATCCACTTCCGCATAAAAGGCCTCGGTCCACTCAGAGATGGTGATCGGCATACCGATGGGCTTAATCAAAGGATAGAGCACAGCGACGAGGAGCAGGAGATAGATCCAACGACGATCGAGGTTTTGAATGAAATCTTGCATCTGCTATCCCCCCTAATCCTGTCCCAGATAGCCGCGGTCGATGCCAATCAGAACCCGGAAGGACACGGAGACTATGCCCACAGCAGCACCGATCATGATGCCACGGTTGCCGGCCAAGTTGGGTATCTGCATCAACCAATCAGCTAAGTCAGGAAACATCGGCGAAATGACCTCTCCCACCGGTGCCCGCCCGAGCATCAGTACCACGCCAGAGATCAGCAGCACTGCCGCTTCTTTAGACCTGGCCCGGAAAGCTCGGAAGCTGGCCGAGGCGATAAAGAAGACCATCATCGAAAACATGGCTGCGCCCAAGGGCTCATAGAAGTTCCTAAATAGGAACAGAAAACCAGGAGAAGAGGCACCCTGTAAAATACCGGTCACGATCATACCGACTAGGCCTAAGAGTAGCACGGAACTCTCCACCCAACCAGCCTGCTTACCCACCACTTTCTTACCATGGATTTGCAGCAGGTTGACAGCGCCGAGGCCTAAAGCAAAGGCTGCTATGACAACGCCCCAGTTTTGTAGGGTGGAAGACCATGTTCTGAGAGCAGAGTTAGTGACAAAGCCATCGACGACGATCAAGAAGCCGATGATGGCGGTAATCATCATTGGTAAAGTTCTTCGCATCCGTTTTCACCCCCTACATAGCTAGTAGATCGATCAAGAAGTCGCTGCCAGCCGTCTTGGCGAGCACTCCGACGATCAGGAGCGCGACTGCGACGAATTTAATGAAGTCCTGACCGGCCAGCGCCCCTGTCTGCACCGGCTCTTGGCTCAGATAAGCGCCACCGGCTAGCAGTTCTTCACCGATCAAAGTGTAGTCACAGGCAGCCACAAAAAACGGAATCTGGAACAGACGGCTACATCCCGCGATCGAGATAGCACCCACCTGCGCCGCGCCTTCGGATATCATCATCGATTCGGCTTGGAAGAAGCCCATCATCACGGCTGCTCCCACCTTTTCCCGGGTCATGATCCCCAGACAAGCAGCCGCGTATGCAAACTGCGTCGGGGACAGAAACCGCACCATATCCGGCTGATACTGGTCGATGGCGTTGGCGGTCATATAGCTGGTGCGCACAACTTCTTCTGCCAATGGGTAAACGTTAGCGATGGAAACACCTACGATAATGTCACATTTATATTTGGCAGTATAAGTGGCTACATGGCCTAAGATGTCGAGTCCAGCGATGGTGTCGGCAGCAGAGCTGGCGGTTACGTCGCCACGGCCGAGGGTGTAAAAAATTGGTGAACCCATCTCGGTGGAACGTCCGACCGCCTCGTCCAAGGCATCCAAGCCGGCGATGCGGCGCAACTCCGGCGCGTTGCCTTTCTTGGCACCATCGATATAGAAATAAACGACTGCCCAGCAAGCGATGAGAGCAACTAGAGAAAAAGTCATTCCTGAAGTTAACGTCAACTGATTTCACCTCCGAATGTCTTCTTGGCACTTTGCGCGACGAGCAACGTTGTGCTTGGCGATCCCACCCCTTTCCGCATCGTGCTCAGCTAGGACTTCTTCAGCACCTGGCCAGCTCGATTGTCGGTTACTCCGTTAACGTCCATAGCCACCTGGCCATTGACAATAACCATCTCGATGCCTGTGTTATGGTTGTGCGGATGCTGGAAGGTAGCCAGATCCGCAACGGTTTCCGGATCAAAGAGCACTAGGTCAGCTACCATGCCCTTGGCGATGATGCCTCTATCATTCAAACCAACTCTGCCTGCCGGTGCAGAAGTCATCTTGCGCACGGCTTCTTCCAGAGTGAGCACCTGCTTCTCCCGCACATACAGCCCTAGGAAACGGGGGAATGTGCCGTAGTAGCGCGGATGAGGTACTCCGGCACCGAAAGTCACCAAGCTGCCATCGGAAACACACATACCCAACGGATGGCGCATAATAGTCTCGATATCATCATCGATCATGTTGAAGGACACCATGCTGGCCCCTCCCATGATCTGCATTTCGATCACTGCATCAACCGGCTCCATACCCCGCATCTGTCCGGCTTCGACCAGATTCTTGCCATTGTAAGTCTCATCTGGCTTGAAACGGGCGATCTGCAACGATGCTGGGCCGCCGCGTCGCTCTATGTTTTCCAACATCTCTACCCGGATCTTCTGACGGATCTCTGGATCCTGGAGGCGCTTCTTCAGCTCTTCATCTCCGCCGTCCTGAGCCCAGCGAGGGATGATCGCCCCGGTGAAGCTGGTGCCAGAAGCGTTATATGGATACTGGTCAAAGGTTACGTCCAAGCCTTCCTCTCGGGCTGCCTCGATCAAGCCCAGAATCTCTTCGGATTTTCCCCAAACCGGCTTGCCAAGACACTTGAGATGGGAAATTTGGACGGCAACGTCTGATAGGCGAGCAATATTGATCGCTTCCTTGATCGCCTCCACCAAGCCGATGTTATAGTTACTCTCGTCGCGAACATGAATAGGAATGATGCCTCCGTGCTTACCTATTTCCCGGGAAACGGCAGCCACTTCGTCCAGCTCAGCAAAGCTGCCGGGGGCATAATAGAGGCCGATGGACATCCCAAAAGCACCATCGCCCATAGCCTGACCTGCTAGCTCTATCATCCTGGTCAACTCTTCTTCCGTCGGGGGACGCATCCGCAGCCCCATAGCCGCTTCGCGCAAAGCACCGTGACCGACGAAGAGGCCATAGTTGATATTCAGCGGAAGCTCGGACATCTGCTGCAAGTGATCTGAAATCGGGAACACGGAACCGCCGCAGTTCCCGCCCAACAATGTGGTTACACCCTGCCGCAAGTAGCTTTCCATCGGATGGAGCTCAACCGCATCTCTGTCGGCATGGGTATGGATATCGATGAACCCAGGGGCCAATACCTTGTCGCCGGCATCGATCGACTGCTTAGCTAATGCAGCATCTATCTTGCCGATAGCGACAATTCTGTCATCCTTAAGTGCTACATCCCCTCTCTGCCATGGCCTTCCGGTACCATCCACAATGCGAGCGTTCTTGATTACCAGATCGTAGTGCGTTGACAACAACATCACCTCCTGTATATTGAGCATACATTCATTTCTGTATGCAGATCTATGACTGAAAAGCAAAAAAACAACGTCTTTTCAGTCTATAGAATTGACTCAAATATATCACAACGAAAAAAACTCTGTCAATTTATATCTGCATACTAATATGCATGGAAGTAGCAATTGACCATTCCTAGCCGAGAGATGAGTTGGAAAGCAGAAGCAGGAACTTCGATAATGACGCCATTTCGGGGTATCTGTAGGCCGCATCTTGCAGAAGCGCGGAATGGGTGTAAGGCATAATCCTCCACAGGGCCGCCGCGGATTCCAAGGCCGCTAAAAAGCCTCCGGCACCAACCGGAGGCTTTTCAAAGCAATTTCACATCTGGTGTTTCCGGCGCTGCTAGATCATTCCTAACCAATCGCCAAATAACTGGCTGATACAGCCTAGCAGCAGAGAGACGCGGCCCATGACCACATTACCAAAGGCAACTCCAAAAGTAATCATCATCACAGAGCGGCCGACGCGCGAAAACTGTTTGGCGATGCCCTTCTGCTCGACGGCGAAGAAGAAGTAGAACACTACCGACAACACGCCTATAAACATGATCACGTTATTGATCGAGTTCAGCGGCATCATTGCGGCCTTAGTCTGAGCCAATAGCATCGAGTTGAGGGTTCCAAAGACCGAGATTCCTACCCCAAGGCCTAACAGGAACGACATCGGCCAGCGACTGAGCCAGGCGATCGGCTTGATGAAGCGAGTATAGAGCATCAGTCCCAAGATCACAGGGAAGATCAGGTTGAATTGACCGCCTTGTAACAGCGGAACAAAGGCCCGGTCGACAATGTTGCCGTAATTGATTACCACCGCGTAACCGGCTGCGGCTCCTACATAAATGTGCTCAAACAGACGGTAAGCCTGATTCTCCTTGAAGATAAAGGAGAAGAGAGAGAGCATACCTATGCCCATGAACCACACCCAGGGGTCAGTAGAGACGTTCATTGTTTCACCTCCTCACTGAGCATCAAGCTTTCGGCTTGGCAACCTGTTTCCTGGAGAGGAAATAGGCGGCGTTACCGATGAGAATAAACAGGATGATCACTACATGCGCCATGGATTGGGCATCCATCCTAGCGGCGCCCTCTCCTGGTTCCTGCAGCAGAACCTCGTACTCGGCCGCTCCTCGCAACCCTTGCAGCAATCCGGAGAGCTGACCTGAGTCGAGATAAGGCATCACGTTAGGAACACTGACCGTAACAATACCAGCTGCATAGGACATGCCAGGTGGCAATTGGCGCAAGAAGTCCTGGTAGCCGGGCTGACCGGTCTGGAAGTCGATGATGAACGAGAAATCGCGAATATCATTAATACTGGCCATAATTGGCTGACTAGCTACCGGATTCCCCCGGAAATCGACGCTGAACGCCGTCTTGGGAGCTTCCACAAATGCCTTTACGGCAGTCTCCATGCCAGCCATATACCCAAGATTGATCACGTCAGAGCCATAGACCACTTGATCCCCCAGCATGGTGATGATCTGTTCCGCAAACATGGTGCCATCGTTGACGAATGCTGCCATCACAAAGGGAATGCCTTTCCTAGCCAGATGCTTCGCCGTGGCCACCGCTTGGGGATGAACGTCTGCCGAACCACCGACCGAGTAATCCATCACAAACAAGACCTTATCCGTGGCCGGATTGAGGCCATCCACAATGTCATAGACCATCTGCGTGGTCTTGTTCACTTCCAGGGGTATCCCGAGGGGGCTGGCCATAGGAATGAAACAGACTATAAACAGCAGCACATAGATGATGCGGCGGTCGACGTTCTGTAACCGTTCTAACATCACGAGTCACCTCCTTTCTCTACACTCAGTCGCCGATGCCCAAATGGCCACGGTCGAATCCGAGCAGAACGCGCATACTGGTAGCGAAACCGCCGATAGCCACACCGATCGTAATCCCACGTTGTCCTGTCATATTGATCACAGACAGCAGCCAGTTGCCGATTACCGGGAATCTGTCCCAAATCAGCGCGCCGATGGGCGCATTGCCGAGCATGACCAACACCGCGGCCAGCAACAGCAAGGTGGCTTCATAACTGCGGGCACGGAATGCACGGTAGGAAGCCGAAGCGACATAGAAAGCCAGGATGGCAAACATAGCTGAGCCGAAAGGGCTATATGAGTAGTCGAATAGATTTTGGAAGAGCGCCTTGGCCCCAGCACTATCCGGATTATGCTTGGAATAGACACCGACGATGATGAACACTGCCATTGCGATCAGCAGTGCTAGACTATGAATCCAGTCGGTTCTCCGCCTGGAAACCTTCGCCGAGTGAATCCGAATTAGGTTCACAGAGGCTAATCCTACAGCGAAGGCCGCTACAATCACGCCCCAGTTGGTAAACAAGCTGGCTACAGAATCCAGATCTGTAGTACCTAGCGGAATGTTGAAGAAGTAAGAGGCTAACAGCAGGAAGCCGACGCCTGAGACGATGATCAGGGGAATCGTTCTACGCATTCGTTGCACCCCCTTTCTTTATTATTAGTTTACTTTGACATCAGGTTGACCAGCCACTTGCTGTTGGCTGTTGCCAAAATGGTACCCAAGACGATCAATCCCATAGTGACCACCTTGACATAGTCTTGGCCACCCAGGCTGCCGATTTGCCTCAAATCCTGCGACAGATAAGCGCCACCTGCGTACAACTCTTCGCCGATCAAGGTGTAGTCACAAGCGGCCACGAAGAAGGCTGTTTGTGCCAGGTTTCCGGTCCCTGCAATTTGAATCGCTCCCACCTGTGCGCCACCTTCAGCGAACAGCAAAGACTCGGCCATAAAGTAACCGATCATGATGTTGGCAGCTACCTTTTCGCGATTGAAGATGCCCAATACACCGGCCGCCCACGCAAACTGTGCGGTGGAGATAAAGCGAACGGTGTCTTCCTGGAACATGTCCGGTTTGCCATTTGCCAAATAGGCTTGCCGCACCAACTCTTGGGTGAGTGGGAAGGATTCGGCTGACTTGATGGAGACGATCAGTTGTGTGTTGTACTTGGCGGTCAATCCGACCACATGATTCAAGACGATAAAGGAAGCAAAGGTCTGCGGTGCAGTGGCAGTGGTGATCTCACCGTAGCCAGTGGTGTAGTGTACAGGGCGCCCCATCTCAGTTGCGCGACCGACCGCTTCCTCGATAGAGTCTAGGGCCGCTATGCGCCGAATTTTCGGACGCATATGCCCCTTTTCTGTGGCCAACAGAACACCGATGATCAGTCCGCCATAGACCAGCAGAGTGAAGAGCACAAATATGACTTTATCGTTCATCATCTTTTTCACCTCCTTTCAAACTCTGTTGATATGTGAAGCAGCACCGCTGCACACATCCGCGCGGATCAGTTCATAAATATGCGATTGCAGCCCCCAGCTTCAACCCGCAGAACATGTTCTGACCAGTCAATCTCACCTATTCTTACGCAGTCACCGCAGGCTAAATGTCTATGAAGTGCAAGATGGACCACCCCGACTGCGTCCTGGGTATGCATAAGGGCATAGACTTGCTGCAGCCTACGCCCCTATAGTAAAACTATTTACAACAATGATCAAGCTCAAAATATTGTCAATAGTAAGAACATTGATCGTTATTTTCACAAAACAACTCCCTATCGCTGACAAAGAATCAGCGATAGGGAGTTTAGTGCACAACAGCGCGCTAAGGGGCAGGCAATATGCCGTGAAATTGAACCGCCGGCCCGTGCTACCCGGTCATTCACCTCGATGCCGAATATGCTCCGCCAGCAAATCGGGAAAGTTGACGGT
>CAYVCY010000031.1:0-16934 GCA_964450265.1 uncultured Clostridia bacterium | reverse complement strand
AGGCGGGACGGTGGGGACAGGCCCTGCTAGGCTGAGGCGGCGGGATGGTGGGGCCGAGTCCCCCAGACCTTCTAGCCGAAGCATGCAGGCCTGGCCGCATTGGCGGCCAGGCCTGTGATCATCTCTCCCTACTATTTCACTTCCGCCCCGCGAGCCAAAGCCTCTTCGTTCAAAGGCAGCAAGTTATGGCGGTGAACAGGCAGTGCCTTGCGCAAAGCCTGATGCACAGCGTCCATCGTGACTACGGGCTGCTTAGCCAACAGTGCACCCAGCACCACCATGTTCGCCACTCGATCGTTGCCCAGTTCGGCAGCCAAATCGTTAGCCGGCACCGCTACCACCGTAATATCGGTTCGGGTAGGCGGCTCGTCGATCAACGAGCTGTTATAAAACAGCACTCCCCCCGGCTTCACCGACGGCTCAAACTTGTCCAGAGACGGGCGGTTCATCGCCACCACGATACTCGGATGGGTAACCAAGGGGCTGCCAACAGGAGAATCGGAGATGACCACGGTGCAGTTAGCTGTACCTCCGCGCATTTCCGGGCCATACGACGGCATCCAAGAGACCTGTTTATCCTCGATCATGCCGGCATAGGTGAGGATCTGCCCCATCAGCATCACGCCCTGGCCGCCAAAGCCGGCTAGGATGATCTCGTGTGTCATTTGCCTTCTCCCTCCCCCGCGATATCTTTATACACACCCAACGGATAGAAGGGCATCATTTCCTGTTCCACTCTCTTCAGCGCATCTACCGGCCGCATACCCCAGTTGGTAGGACAGGTAGAAAGCACCTCGATCAGGCTGAAGCCCTTGCCCTGCACCTGATACTCGAAGGCCTTCTTAATTGCCCGCTTGGCTTTCTGCACCTGTTGGGGGGTGTGTACCGACACCCGCTCCAGATAGGCCGGACCATCCAAGGTGGCCAACATTTCCACTATGCGGATGGGGTTGCCTTGCAGCTTGGGATCGCGACCGTAGGGCGAGGTGGTCGTCTTGTGGCCAGGCAAAGTGGTCGGAGCCATCTGCCCGCCGGTCATGCCATAGATGCCGTTGTTCACAAAGACGACGGTGATATTCTCGCCCCGGGCAGCTGCATGCACTATCTCCGCCGTTCCGATGGAGGCTAGGTCACCGTCACCCTGATAGCTGAAGACGATGCAGTCTGGCCGCACGCGCTTGATGCCGGTAGCGACGGCTGGTGCCCGGCCATGAGCTGCCTCCTGCATATCACAGTTGAAATAGTCATAAGCCAGAACTGCACAGCCTACCGGTGCCACACCCACTGTGCGCTCCAAGACATTCAGATCATCTATAGCCTCGGCCACCAACCGATGGATGATGCCGTGGGTACAGCCAGGGCAGTAATGAGTAACGACGTCTGCTAGGGCCTTCGGCCGCTGAAAAACTTTAGCCATCAAACATTCCCTCCCAGAATCTGCTTTATCTGTTCCAAAACGTCCTCTGGAGTCGGAATCATGCCACCAACACGGCCGTAGAAATGCACTGGCTTTTGGCCGTTCACGGCTAGGCGCACATCCTCCACCATCTGACCAAAGCTCATCTCCACGGTGAGGAAAGCTTTAGCCGTCTGCGCCGCTTTGACAAAGGGTTCGTTAGGGAACGGCCACAATGAGATAGGACGGATGAGTCCCACCTTCAAACCCTCCTTCTTGGCCGCGTCCATGGCGCTCTTAACGATGCGGGCGGTAGAACCGTAGGCAACCAAGACCAAATCGGCCGACTCAAGGTCCACTGCCTCATATCTGATCTGCTCTTTGGCCATGGTCTGATACTTGGCCTTGAGTCGCAGATTATGTTCCTCCAGCTTATCCGGCTGCAGGAAGAGCGAGTTGATCACGCTGCGCCCAGGATGATTCCCGGTACCTGTGGTAGCCCAAGGTTTCTCTGGCAGGCTGACCGTCTGGTCCTTGAACTCCACCGGTTCCATCATCTGACCCAACATACCGTCACCCAAGATCATCACCGGGTTACGATACCGATCCGCCAGGTCGAAAGCCTCCTGAACCAGGTCAACCATCTCCTGCAGGCTGGCCGGCGCCAGCACCAATAGCCGATAGTCACCATGGCCGCCACCCTTGACCGCCTGGAAGTAGTCGCTCTGCGCCGGCTGAATGCCGCCTAACCCAGGGCCGCCACGGACCATATTCACGATCACGCAGGGCAATTCGGCCCCGGCGATATAAGATATTCCCTCCTGCTTCAGGCTGATTCCTGGGCTGGAAGATGACGTCATCACGCGGGCACCGGCGCCGGCTGCACCGTAAACCATATTGATGGCCGCAATTTCACTTTCCGCCTGCACCATCGCTCCACCCACTTCGGGCAGACGGCGGGCCATGTACTCCGGCAGTTCGTTTTGGGGTGTAATCGGGTAGCCAAAGAAGTAGTGGCAACCGGCTTTGATGGCTGCCTCGCCGATAGCTTCGTTTCCCTTCATCAGAATCCTCTCACCCATAAGCGATCCCTCCCTTAGACTTATTTTTCTACCTCGATGACGGTGTCTGGGCACATGCGGGCACAGAAAGCGCAGGCGATGCACTTATCCTGGTCAGTGACAGTAGCGACGCGAAAGCCTTTCTTGTTGATGCGGTCGGACATGACGACGATCTTGACCGGGCATACGCTGGTGCAGAGTTCGCACCCTTTGCAGCGATCCTCTTGAAAAGTGACCTTCGGCATTTGGATACTGATACCTCCCTTTTTCTTTATCGCTCGCCTCCCGAGCGAACCGTCAAAACGCTATTCCCAGGGGCGTTTCATATGGAGCTGCAGGGGTAGAACCGGGTGCCGCAGTAGCCCCTCCGCTGATGGCACCAGTCTTTCCACCACCGCATTGAACACTACCGGCAGGCCGGTCATTTGCGACAGCTGGCTGACCAACTCCTCTCCCCGCTGAACCACGGCTAGATCGGTATATTGCATCAGATGGGTATTATTGATCAGCCCGGTCACCGATAGGCGGGACGTAGCTTCGATGGATCTGAGCATGGATAAGGCCAGCTCCGGCGTTTCAGTGAAGGGACGGCTGCCGTTGACTACCAACCACAGGTCATAACCCGCTTGCTGCAGATAGTGTTGGTATCTGCCCAGGGCCCGAGCTCCCACATCATCGCCCCCGACGTCAAACACCAACTGACCATCGTCATCCAAGATCGCCCCACTGATTCCGGCCGGCAAGGCAGGTAGATCGGCACTGGCCAGAGCCCCGGCAGGAGCGATCACCCTTACTCCCTGCTCAGCTAAGGTAGCAATTTGCTCCCGGGAGCGAAAATAGGGGTTGACCACATCCAGATCCACCAAGGCCAGGCTTTCGGCTCGAGGGCGGCTAGCCAAGCAGTAGTTGACGGCTACTTCAGTCTTGCCGCTGCCGTAGCCTCCCACAAACATGACTATGCGCTGTTTGGAGAATAGCATTCAGATAGCCTCCTACTAGCAACACCTTCGTGTGTTGCGGGCAATAAATTTATACGTAAACCTTAGGGCTCTCTAATCCATTCAACACCCGGAGCGCCCCTTCGGCCAGGGCCGACAGTTCATCCTCGCCGGGGTAAACCATCACCCTGCCGATGAAGGAGACTCGCTCCTTGATCCAGCTGACCAGATAGTCTTCATCGTAGGCCAGGCCACCGGTGATCACGATCGCTTCCACCTGGCCGCGCAGCACAGCCGCCGCCTGACCGATCTCTTTGGACACCTGATATGCCAAAGCCCGATAGACCAACTCCGCCTGCTCGTCCCCGACCCGGATGCGCTTGACCACTTCCCGGCCATCATTGGTACCCAGATAAGCGACCATACCGCCTTGTCCTACCAGCAGCTTGCTGATGGTTTCGCAGTCGTACTCTCCACTGAAGCAGAGGCGAAGCAGGTCGGCCGATGGCAGACCTCCGGACCGCTCCGGAGAGAACGGGCCGTCGCCGTCCAAGGCGTTATTCACATCCACCACCCACCCCTGACGATGGGCACCGACTGAGATGCCTCCCCCCAGATGAACTACGATCAGGTTGATCTCCTCATATTCCAGATTGAGGTCGAAGGCTGCCCGTCTGGCCACTGCCTTTTGGTTGAGAGCGTGAAAAATGCTGCGGCGCTCGATCTGAGGCAGTCCGGTCAGCCTAGCCAGCGGCTGCAGTTCATCTACCACTACTGGGTCCACGATGAAAGCCGGAATGTCCTCCGGGCGAGCTACGGAAGCAGCTAGCAGCGCGCCCAGGTTTGACGCGTGTTCGCCATAAGCGGCGCCTTGCAGGTCTTGAAGCATCGCCTCGTTGACCAGATACGTGCCCCCGGGTATCGGCTTCAACAGCCCACCCCGCCCCACTACCGCGTGCAGATCAGCCGGCTGAATGCCGGACTCCCCCATGGCTGCCAACACGGCCTGTCTCCGAAACGAAAATTGATCGATCAGTCGCTTGAACTGAGCCAGCTCTTGATTGGAGTGGCGCAAGACGGTCTCCTGAAGCATGGTATGATCCTCGAATATGGCCAACTTGGTGCTGGTCGAGCCTGGATTGATCACCAACAAACGTTGCACGTATTACTCCCTCCCCGTTAAGCCATCAAGACGGCGGTAGCAATGGAATAGAGCTTCGCTTGGTGGCTGTCCGCACGGGAGGTGAGCACGATGGGGGCGGCAGCTCCGACGATCACCCCGGCCACCTGACCGCCTGCCAAATAGACGATGGTCTTGTACATCACGTTGCCAGGCTCGATCATCGGCATCAGCAGGATATCTGCCTCACCAGCTACCGGGCTGATCATCCCCTTATGTTCAGCTGCTTCTTTAGATACAGCGCCGTCCAGAGCGATGGGGCCGTCCACGATACAGCCCTTGATCTGTCCGCGTTCAGCCATCTTAGCCAGCAAGGCCGCGTCCGTGGTAGCCGGCATGCTTGGGTTAACCTGTTCAAAGGCAGCGATCGCAGCTACTTTTGGGCGTTCGTTGCCCAGCTTGCGAGCCACAAATACAGCGTTTTCGATCATCTGGGCCTTTTGTTGCAGATCCGGCGCGATCACCATCCCGCCGTCAGTCATCAAGATCAGACGCCCGTAACCCGGTGATTCCAGCACAGCCACATGGCTGATCACTCGGCCGGTGCGCAGACCGATCTGCTTATCCAGCACGGCCCGCATGATCTCACCGGTACTGACCAAACCCTTCATCAGGATCTGGGCCCTCCCGCTGCTGACCAGCTCCACTGCCTGACGTGCGGCCTGGACGGCATCGGTAGCTTGCACTATCTCAGTTCCCTCAAGATTCAAACCGACTTCCACGGCGACGTTCTCAATCTTCGGTCGGTCTCCTACCAGGATAGCTGTGGCCAATCCCAATTCCTGAGCATCCTTGATCGCAGACAACACTTCCCGATCTTCAGCCTTAGCCACAGCCAACATCTTACTTCCTGCTTTAGCTTGGGCCGCCGACAGAATCGAACTCAAACTCTTCAGCATTCGGTTTCCCCCTCGCACTGATTATTGGTAGGTGCAAAGCGGCTCCTGGCCGGTCAGCGCCAAATAGGCACCTTCTGCCAACGCCAGCATCTCATCCTCACCCGGGGCCAGCACCACCGGCGCGATGAATTGCACATAATCGGCTACCCGATCGGTGAGATATCGGGCATGGGCCAATCCGCCGGTGAGGATGATCGCATCTACCTGACCGCACAGAACGGTGGCCATGGCGGAGATCTCCTTGGCAATCTGGTAAGCCATCGCGCCAAGCACCAGTTGGGCCTTGGCGTCTCCCGCCTCTGCCCGGCTGATACCCTGCCTGGCGTCGCTGCTTCCCAGATGAGCGACCAAGCCTGCCCGTCCATGAAACAGTTTAGTTAATTCCTGCAAACTATGTTCTCCAGTTAAGGCCAGCGAGACCACATCCCGCGCCGGCAGGCTGCCGGCGCGCTCCGGCGAAAAGGGCCCCGCCTGATTAGCGTCATTATAATCCAAAATCTGCCCACCCCTAAGCGGTGCGACGGAGATGCCTCCACCCAGATGGGCGACAACGAAATTCATCTCCTGCAGATTGCGTCCCTTACCTTTGGCTACGCGCCTAGCCACCGCCCTGATGTTCAGAGCGTGCCCTAAAGAACGGCGGGGAATTTGAGGCAATCCGGACAAGCGCGCCACCGGCGGAAATTCGTCCACAGACACCGGGTCCACAATCAAGGCCGGGATCTCCCTGGGGGTGGCCACCCCCAAGGCTAACAAGCCACCCAGGTTTGAAGCATGCTGCCCTTGCACCCCTTGCCGCAAATCGTCAGCCAGCTTCTCGTTGACCAAGTAACATCCGCTGGCCAACGGCTTCAACATCCCGCCCCGTCCAACCACTGCCCGAAATGGAGGGTGGTCATGATTGCTGAGAAAGTCCTCCACTGCTCGTAGCCGCATCTGGTATTGGTCAACGATCGAGGAAGACTGCTGCAGCTCGGTAGCGTCATGGCAGACGGCCTCCGCATCAACCAGCGCGGTACGGTCATACAGCGCCAGTTTGGTGGAGGTGGAGCCTGGGTTGATGATTAGCAGTAAGTCGCTCAATATTTAATTCTCCCTTCAAAGCAAGCCGCCAGTGTAATTATATCGCTTTTAGCAATGGCTGCCAAACAGTAGAATAATTCAGACGTTTTCACTGGAAATTGTCAGTAATAACATGTCCGGCGCAAAGAAATAAGCTCCATGGCAGGAGCTTACACGGTAGATCAGTAAAGACCTGATATTTATGAGGACATCTCCAGACGCATCCGATCGGCTACCATGGCAATGAACTCAGAATTGGTCGGCTTCCCCCGTCTGGTGTCTACAGTGAAACCGAACACCCGGTTGATCGCCTCCAAGTTGCCTCTGCCCCAAGCGACCTCGATGGCATGACGGATCGCCCGCTCCACACGGCTGGGGGTAGTCTTATGTTGCTTAGCAATCATTGGGTAGAGAATCTTGGTCACGCCGTTGATCAGCTCGTTTTCTTCGGCCACTAAACAGATGGCTACCCGCAGATAGACGTAGCCCCGAATATTGGCAGGAATACCCAGCTCATGCAAGAAATTGCTCACCTTAGCCTCTAGGTTAGCTACTTTGTTTTCGCCACTTCTGAGCATGCTCACATTTACCGGCTCATTATTAGCTAACTGACGGATGCGAGTAGCCAGCGTCTCCAAGTTGAACGGTTTTAGAACGTAGTAGTTTGCACCCAACTCGATCACCCGCTTGGTGATCTGCTCTTGCCCTAAGGCGGTGAGCACGATTACCTTGGGGCGAGGTTCGGAGCTCTGTGCCAGGCGCTCCAAGACGGCAATTCCATCCAGATGAGGCATAATGATATCCAGCAGCATTATATCAGGTTTGGTGCTAGACAGCAGATCCAAAGCTTCCGGTCCGTTGTGTCCCACTCCCACCACCTGCAAGTCCGATTTCTTGGTCAGGAACTCCTCTACCATCTTGGTGAAATCGCGATTATCATCAATGATCAAGACTCTAATCTTATCTCCCACTACTGTATCCCCTCTTTTCAAGTTGTTCAGCTGCTGCATTCTTCCTTTTCGACAAATGAGCAGGGCCTTCCTTCCCTAATTATTTATAATTTCTAAATTGAGTGTTACAAAGGGCGCATATCAGGTCTCTGCGGAATGAACTTTAGGTATCCACCCTGAATTCTGGGAGCTGGTGACTTCGGCCTCAGATCGTGGGTAATGATCGGTAAAGTCGCAAGGCGGCTGAAAGTTGTCTCTCAGCCGCCGTTGATTAAAATTACTTCGCATACCGTACGATACGCGGTACACGTCCCCCTGTATCCTTCGTATACCGTACGATACGCGGTACACGTCCCCCTGTATCACAGCCCAGCGTGGCTGAGGTATTTTCGGTAGAAGAAGGTGGGAGCCAGCTGCTCGCGTTTTTCCACCAGCCCTGATTCTCGCACCATCCATTCGGCGAACACGCCATATCCGGTATCCGGCTTATTGACGAAGACATGAGTCACCGCCCCCACCAGCTTGCCTCGTTGTATGATCGGGCTGCCGGACATTCCCTGCACAATTCCTCCGGTCTTCTCCAACAGCTCGGGGTCAGTCACCTTGATCACCATTCCTTTGGTCCCGGGTGAAAACTGTTGGTTGACGCGAACGATCTCGATGTCGAATTTCTTCACCTGTTCCCCTTCGATCACCGTCCAGATCTCCGCCTTTCCCGGTTGCACCTGATCCACCAGCGCTACCGGCATCGCCCCCATGCCTGTGGTGATATCCTGCTGTAGTTCTCCAAAGATCCCAATCCCGGTGTTGGCAGTAAACGTGCCGATCACGTTCCCCTGATCCACCATCACGCTGCGCTTCTCTCCCGGATGCCCACTGCGGCCTTGGTCGATTGAGGTCACGCTGGAGCGCATGATGCGCCCATCCTTCACCTGCAGCGCCTGATTGGTATCGATGTCAGCGATGATATGCCCTAAAGCAGCGAAGGTTCTACTCTCCCGATCCACAAAGGTGAGGGTGCCTACTCCGGCAGCGTCATCACGCACATAGAGACCGATGCGGTGGCGTTGGCTTTGTCTGCACAAGGCCGGCTGAACATTGATCCGCAGTTGCTGTTGCTCCCTCTGGATGAGAAAACCTACCGCACTGCCCGACTTTCCGCAGCGAATCACTTCTTCGGCGACGACAGCGGCGCTCGGATTCTGACGGTCATTCACTGCCAAGATCAGATCCCCTAGCTGTAGACCGGCGTTTTTTGCCGGCTGCACATTTCCTGCGGCAGCTTGTACAGACGCGTAACCGACCACCATGGTGGTGGCTTGAATTGTCACCCCGATAGACTGTCCTGCCGGGACTACCTCCACCGGCGGGAGTACTTCCACTGTCAGCCGACGCAGCGGCAGCAAGCCAAACAACTTCAGCTGCATCTGCATGCTACCAGGTTGATTAGCGTAAAGAGCACAGCTCCCCCGTTCGGCCAGCCATTGGTGCGGCTCTATCAACTGGTCGTTGATCATCAAACCCGGTTGGTCGACGGTGATGGAAAGCCCGAAAGGCAAAGGCATGCGCAACAGATAAGGTGTGCCAGCCATCAAACGGACTTGCTCTGGAAACGCTACCCAGTGTTCAAACCAAGGAGTAAAGCAAAAAGCTAAAATGGCACAGGCGATGATCATGCCCGTGATTTGACGCCTGTTCATGCCAGTCCTACCTCCTTTGATAGGGCTGTCCTCCGGACAGCAGTATTATAGAGCAGGTGCTGCTCTACAGATGAGAAGACGCTTGTGGCCAGCCCGGCCACAGGCAAGACATTCCATCTCGCTCGACTGCAATTGGCGCTCTAGACCGATGAAAAACAGAATCGAAAAAAATAAGAACCGCGCGGAGTCGAAGACTCGAGTTCCTGTACTTAAGATGTCCTGCGCCGAAAAGTGCTATACCGTCTAGTTTACATAATCAGAAAACGATATCTGGATTCTATGACAATAATTTTCGAGCAACAATGAAACGGCGATTATTACGGATATCAGAGACAATCAGTTCAGAACTGCTATCTATTTGTTTACATAAATCATTGGAACGGCAAAAAAAACAGCCCCTCGCCTGGCGGCAACGGACTGACACTGTCCAAAATGAAGGCTTAGCGTGGTGGCACCTGTTCCAACAGTTGCTTAGCGTGCTGGTAGGCGATATCGCTCGTCTCTCCGTCCAGCAATCTAGCAATTTCTGTAATACGGTCTTGCTGATCCAGCTGTCTGACCTGGGTAAAAGTGGCGCTGGCAGTAGAATGTTTGCTGATCAAGAGATGCTGGTCTGCCATGCTGGCGATGCTAGCCAAATGGGTGATACAGATCACCTGGTGTTCGCTAGCCAACTGACGCAACTTTTCGCCGACTGCAAAAGCGACTTTCCCGCCCAGTCCGACATCGATCTCATCAAAAATCAGGGTATCGATCGCGTCATCAAGGGCCAAAACCGATTTCAGCGCCAGCATCACCCGGGACATCTCGCCTCCAGAGATCACCTTCACCAGCGGTCGGAGCACATCACCAGGGTTGGCAGTGAACAAGAATTCAACGCGATCGTTTCCGAAACGATTAGGTATCGGCTGTGCATCGCTCGCGATCTGTACGGAAAACTGCGCGTCAGGCAATCCCAAGTCCGCCAGCTGTTGCTGGACGGCCGTCCCCAGCTCGACTCCCGCCTGCCGCCGCAAGCGCGACAGTTCCTCTGCTGCTACGGCGTAATCGCCCAGGACGCTCTGTTCCTCTTGGCTGAGTTGTTTCACCCGCTGCCCGCTACTCTCTATCCGCTCGATCTCCGCCTCTGCCTGCGCACCAAAGATCAAAACCTGTTCTACCGAATCGCCATACTTGCGCTTCAATCTGGATATTTGATCCAAGCGACGCTCGATTTGATCCACTCGCTGTGGATCGTGCGACAGCCCCTCCAGATAATCGCGCAGATTGTAGGCGGCGTCTTCCGTGATGAACAACGCCGACTGCAGTGCTTCTACCTGCTTCGCCAGCTGCGGATCGTAACGGGCAGCAGACTGCAATTCGGCTAGCGCATCGCCCAATTGCTCCAGGGCAGAGGATTGCCTTTCGCCACCCTGGTATAGCAACGCATAAGCCTGATGGCTGGATGCATATAGTTTTTCAAAATTAGCCAGCAAGCGGCGTTCGCTCTGCAACTGTTCTTCTTCACCGGCTAGCAGACTGGCCGCCGCAATCTCTTCCTGCTGGAAGCGCAGCATATCCAGCCTCCGCTCCCGTTCCCGCTCGTCGCCCAATAGATCATCCAGTTCTCGCTTGATCGCAGCATAGCGCTTCGTGCAGGCCTGCACCTGCGTCAAGGGAGCAATGAGCGCATCCCCGGCAAACCGATCCAAAGTACCCCGATGCTTGTCCACATCCAGCAAGGACTGGTGTTCGTGCTGCCCGTGCAGGTCCACCAGCGCTCGGCCCAGTTGGCGTAGCTGACCGACGGTGACCAAGTGACCGTTCACCCTGGCACTGCTGCGCCCGTTAGCACTCACCTGGCGATAGATGATCAACTGCTCCCCGTCCACCAACTCGGCGAACTGCTCTGGCAACTGCACCGCTTCAAATACAGCCTGCACCGTCGCCTTATCCTCTCCCAGCCGAATCAGATCGCTAGAAGCCCGATAGCCCAAGATCAGTGATAGCGCATCCAAGACCAATGACTTGCCTGCCCCGGTCTCCCCAGTCATAACCACCAACCCAGAGCGAAAATCTAAATCCAAACAATCGATCAAAGCCAGGTTCTCGACCACAAGCTTAGTCAGCATTACTCTCCCTCCTGCCTGCACTGCAGCGGACTGCGCGTGGAGAACTTACGACGCACTACTTCATAGAAGCTGCGGGGAGGAAGCTTCACCAACCGGGACACGGTAGAAGCCCGTTCGATCTGCACCTGATCGTTGGGCAGGAGGCGAAAGACTTCCTGACCGTCCATGGTCAAGACGATATCGTCGTGTTGAGCATTTACTTCGATGATCAGACGATTTTCCGGTGCCACCACCATCGGCCGAGAGTGCAGGCTGTGGGCACAGATGGGCGTGAGCACCAAGGCGTTGATGTTCGGATCCACAATTGGTCCCCCCGCAGAAAGGCTGTAAGCGGTGGACCCGGTGGGAGTAGCCACCACCACCCCGTCGGCCGGCAGCACATCCACAAATTGCTCTTCTATATAAATCTCTAGGTGCAGCATGCGACTGAAAGCCCCTTTGGTCACCACTACATCGTTTAAGGCATAGAGCTCGTTCACCACCCGCTGCTGGCGATAAACCTGCGCCCGAAGCATCATCCGCTCTTGCACAAAGTAATCGCCGCTCAGCACCCGTTCCATGCCGGAATAGAGGTCCGGTAGCTCGATCTCGGTCAGGAAACCCAAATGGCCCAGGTTGATGCCGAGCACCGGCACGCCCCAAAAAGGCCAACGGCGCACCAGGTTGAGCAGCGTCCCATCGCCGCCCAAGACCGCGATCAGATCGCAGTTCTGTGCCAACTCGTCATCCCGGGCGGCCAGCTGGGGACGATTAAGTCGCATAGCCGTCTGCGCTGGCAGAAGAATAGCCACGTCCCGCTCCTCTAGCCAAGTCAACAGTTCTTCCGTCACACTGATTACACCCGGTTTTTGCTCGTTGGGCACCAAACCAATCACCATCTGCATCACCTCACCTTCACTAATTTCTTGTTTATGAAGCATAAACCCTGTTAGTGCCTGTTTCTTCCGACAGCCAAATTCTCATGCGCCGCTCCGACCAGCGCCTGCACATCCGCCGGGCTGGGAATTTGCCGGGATTGGTCGCATTCCTTCTGCCAACGGCCGAGAAATTCGATATTCCCTTCAGGACCGGTGATCGGCGAGTAGGTCAAACCGAGCAGCGTCAGCCCTTGCTCCGCGGCATATGCGAGCACCTGCTCTATTACCTGACGGTGCACAGACTGCTCACGCACCACGCCCCGCTTGCCGACCTGCTCCCGCCCGGCTTCAAACTGCGGTTTGATCAGCGCTACCACATCTCCGCCACTACGCAGCCGCTGCACTGCTGGCGGCAACACCAGACGCAGCGAGATGAAGGAGACGTCTATCGTCACTGCGTCCACTAACTCCGGTATCTGCCGAGCGGTCAGATACCTGACGTTGGTCCGCTCCAAGACCACCACCCGCGGGTCCTGGCGCAAGCTCCAAGCCAGTTGATTGTATCCCACGTCCACCGCATATACCTTTCGTGCCCCGTGTTGCAGCGCACAATCGGTGAAACCACCGGTTGAAGCACCGATATCCAGAATGATCTTATCCCTGGGATCGAATGCAAGCTCCGAAATCGCCTGTTCCAGCTTTAGCCCGCCACGGCTCACATAGGGCAAGTCGTCGCCTCGCACCTCTAACTCGGCATCCAGTAGGAATCTATTTCCCGGCTTGTCCTCCCGTTGACCGTCAACAAAGACCAGTCCGGCCATAATCGCACCCCGCGCACGCTCGCGAGAAGGGAACAAGCCCTGCTGGACCAGCAACAGATCCAAGCGTTCCTTAACTTTGGACATGCTCGATTTCGCCTCTCAGTTTAGCCAAGACACGACCGGCCAGCGCGGCTCCGGTATAACCCATTTCTGCCAATAGCGCTGAACGCGGTCCATGGGAGATGAAACGATCCGGGATGCCGGCCAGAATCACATCTGCACCCACCCCGCCCCGATCCGCCAACTGCTCCAGGATAGCTGCGCCCACACCACCGGCGCTGACACCTTCCTCCAAAATGACAGTACAACGGTGTTTCGCCACCTGATCGGCAAGCACCGGGTCCAGCGGCTTGACAAAACGCACATCATAGACCGTCGGTTCGATGCCAGCTCGGCGCAGCTCGGCTGCGGTATCCTGGGTGAGGTCCCAGATGGTGCCGCAATTGATCAGAAGCACCTCTGTCCCTGGCCGAATACAGACGGCACGACCGCATTCCACGGCCTGCGGTGGCCACAGACCCCGTTCACCTGCTCCGCCTCGGGGATAGCGAATGGCCACCGGCCCCGGGTGCTGCACACCCCATGCCAGCAGATTGACCAGTTCCTGTTGGTCGCGAGGTGCCAGCACGGTCATATTCGGCATCTGACGCAACATGGCCAGATCGAACACCCCCTGATGGGTTTCACCATCGTCGCCAACCAAACCAGCCCGATCTATGGCCAACAACACCGGCAGGTTCTGCAGGCAGACATCGTGCACCACCTGATCGTACGTCCGCTGTAAGAAAGTCGAATAGACAGCAAATACCGGTTTCATGCCGGCAGCAGCCATCCCAGCGGCTAAAGTGACCGCATGTTGTTCCGCTATTCCCACATCGAAAAACCGTTCCGGATACGCAGCCCGAAAAGGCTGCAAGCCGGTGCCATCGGGCATAGCTGCGGTGATCGCCACTATGCGCTGGTCACCCGCGGCCAATCGCACCATGGTGTCGCCAAACACCTGCGAATAAGAGCGAGTCTTGCCGCCTTTGGGTTGACCGTCGGCCGGATTGAACTTGCCGGGGCTGTGGAAACGTCCGGGATTTTTCTCTGCTGGCCGGTAACCCTTGCCTTTGGTGGTCAAGCAGTGCACCAACACCGGTCCACGCAAATTCTTGGCATAATCCAGCATCGCCCCCAGGGAAGCAATGCTGTGACCGTCCACCGGCCCGAGATAAGTGAAGCCTAATTCTTCAAAGATCATGCCCGGCACCAAAAAATACTTAAAGCTGTCCTTGAGGCGCTCGCTGGTACCGGCCAACTGGTTGCCCACCAGCGGAATCCGCCGCAGCAACCCTGCAATGTCTTCTTTGGTGCGCAAATAAGAGGGCGCCGTACGGGCACGGGCCAGGTGGGCGGAGAGTGCCCCCACATTCTTGGAAATGGACATCTCGTTGTCGTTAACCACCACGATCAAGTTGGTGCCCAAATCCCCGGCGTGGTTGAGCGCCTCCCAGGCCAGCCCGGAAGTAAGCGCGCCATCGCCGATCACTGCCACCACCTGATGGTGCTGGCGATTGAGGTCCCGCACCAGAGCCATTCCCAGCGCCGCCGAGATGGATGTGCTGCTATGTCCGGTGGCAAAGTGGTCATAGGGGCTTTCGCTGGGCTTGGGAAAACCGGAGATGCCGCCCAACTGCCGCAGAGTAGAAAATTCGGCTTGTCGGCCGCTGAGCAGCTTATGAATATACGACTGGTGCCCTACATCCCAAATCAGCTTATCGGTGAGAAAGTCAAAGGAACTATGCAGAGCCAAGGTTAATTCCACCACGCCCAAATTTGATGCCAGATGTCCCCCATTCTTGGCTACTGTCAACACCACTTCTTCCCGCAACTCCCTTGCCAAGCGACGCATCTCTGTCGGAGATAAGTCTCTCAAGCGGCGGGGTGAATCGATACGAGGCAATAATCTGTCCAAAGCGATACACCAACCTTCCATCCAACACTCTTAGGCTGCAAATATCTAACGTAGCCAGCTCAAGGCCACCACCAGGCCGAGCAAGGCACCGGCAAAAACCTCCACCGGCGTATGCCCCAAGAGCTCCTTCAGGCGCTCTTCCTTCACCGGTCTACCGGCTGCCAGTTCGTTGATGATCTTATTGAGAGCTCTGGCCTGCTTGCCAGCTGCCCGTCGCACACCGGCTGCGTCGTACATCACAATCAGAGAAAAGACCACTGTGATCGCCGTCAACGGCGATTCCCACCCAGTTTGCTCTCCCACCCCTACAGTCAAGGCCACCACAAAGGCAGAATGGGAGCTGGGCATCCCGCCTGCGCCCACAATTCGCTCCAGACTGAAGAACCCTTCACGCCACCAAGAGTAGAACAGCTTCAGGATCTGAGCGATGATCCAGGACAGCATCGCTGCCTGCAGAATCAGATTATGGGCCAGGCCTAGCAAAGAATCGAGCACGTACACACACTCCCACATCCCCAGAATATTACTAGCAACATCCAAGATGTTGCTGGTGATGGCCATTCTTTCTGACGAAAGATTCGCCTAGCTGTTATATGCTCACAGCCCCCGCTGTCTCAATGGTCTCTATTCACTAGCCAGGACGCCAGCGCCCGCAACGGCTCCGCCTCTGATCCGAAGCCAGCAAGCTGTTCCAGAGCTTCGTCCAGCAGCCTTTGATTCCGCTGCTGAGACCGCTCGATACCATAGACGCCGGGATAGGTGAGTTTGCCATCAGTCGCATCCTTCTGCACCCGTTTACCCAACTTCTCTTCATCACCGAGCACATCCAGCAAGTCATCGGCAATCTGGTATGCCAAGCCGAGCTTGCCAGAGAACGCAGTTAGAGCTTGCAGCTGCTGCCGGTTTGCGCCTGCTAGCAGAGCGCCGATGCGCACACTGGCCCCGAGCAAACTGCCGGTCTTATGCTGATGGATATATTCTAGTGTAACCGCTTCATTTCCAGTTAGCAGGCCGCGCTCCCACTGCACGTCTGCCACCTGACCGCCGACCATTCCCCGCGAGCCAGCAGCCCTGGCCAGCTCCGCCGTCACCGAAAGCACCTTCTGTGGAGAATATTCGTCCAGTAAATGCTCGGTAAGCAGCTCGAAGGCGAAGGTGAGCAAAGCGTCACCGGCTAGGATGGCGATGGCCTCGCCGAAGACCACGTGGTTGGTCGGGCGGCCTCGCCGCAGATCGTCATCATCCAACGCGGGCAGATCGTCATGGATCAGCGAATAGGTATGGACACACTCCAAAGCACAGGCGGCTGGCAGCAGCGCATCTCGGTCATCACCCAAGGCGGCGGCTGTCGCCAGAGCCAAGATAGGCCTCAGCCTCTTTCCCCCGGCATCCAGACTATAGCGCATAGCTTGATGGATCACTGCTGGGTAAGCATCGGTAAGCGGCAACAGCCGGTCCAGCGCCGAGTTTACCCTTTTTGCCTGGCTGCAGAGGTACGAGGACAACTCGAAGCTCACAGCTGCTATTCCTCCTCGGGCACAAATGGTTTATGAACCAACTTACCGCCGGTGCCAGGCAACAGCATCTCCACTTTGTGTTCCGCCTGCTGTAGATGCTCCTGACAGCAGCGAACCAAGCCAATCCCTTCCTCGAACAGCTGCAGAGATTCTTCCAGCGGCAGCTTCCCACCCTCTAACATCTTCACCACAACCTGAATGCGCTCTAAACACTGCTCAAAACTGGGTTGCTCTAGAGGCTTTTTCTCTGTCATTTCCCGGCCCCCTCCCAAAATCCTTCAGATCGTACCATAGGACAGTCAATCGTTACTCAACCAAGCGATGGCTATTCCAGCCCAGACAGTTGTCATTCTGAGGCCGCAGCCGAAGAATCTAGAGAAAAAATAAAAGATTATGTTTATGATGCAAAAATGGTTTTTATTACTGCCGGTATGGGTGGCGGTACCGGTACCGGAGCTTCACCTATTGTTGCACAGATTGCTAAA
>CAYVCY010000030.1:0-17342 GCA_964450265.1 uncultured Clostridia bacterium | reverse complement strand
GTCGCCCAAAGTGCGAAGCGACTACTTCAGGATCAGAGGCTATTCCTGCTGCAGGTTGCCGGCGAGCGCTATTTCCAGGTGGCCAGTGACTGGCAGCAGGCCAGCGGCTCACCTTCTGACCGGTGGCGGGTGATTTGTTTCATGTACGACATGCCCCATGCGTTAGCAGCTGCCGATCTGGTCATCTCCCGGGCGGGGGCTAGTACCATGGAGGAGATTGCTGCGTCTGGAGTGCCTGCCATCTTCATTCCATCACCAAATGTCACTGACAACCATCAAGAACATAATGCGAATGCCCTTGCCCAGCAAGGAGCTGCGCTAGTGATTAGAGAACAGCAGCTATCGGCAGATAGTCTGGTCGCCCACATCGTAGATATTCTCGGGGACCAGAGTCGCTGGAAGCAGATGGCTGCTGCCAGCAAGGCAGCCAGTCATCCAGAGGCCACCCTGAGGCTGGGGCAACTGGTGCTGGAGCTGGCCCAGGCATGAGCCTGGCCTCGAGGACGTTTGCGTTCCGGTCATTCCGAGTGCAGCGAGGAAACTCAATCCTGCGAGCGAATCATGCCGTTTTGTCAGACAAGCTATCTGTCACAAAACACTCGGCCTGCCCATAGTATGTAGTCACAGTCCGCTAAGGGCAAATCTTTACCGGACAACGAGAGGGGTGAATCGTAGCATGGAAAGAATTGTAATAGCGGGAGGCCATCCGTTGCAGGGCCGGGTGCGAATAGGTGGCGCCAAGAACGCTGCCTTGCCGATTCTGGCAGCGACGCTGCTGACGCCAGAACCATGTCTCATTCAGGGCTTGCCTGAGCTCACCGATGTGCAGGTGATGTGGGACATCTTGCGCAACTTGGGGGTAGAGGTGTCTGCCACAGCTGACGGCTGTTCGATTATGGCAGGCCGACTGAAGTCTCAGACCATTCCAGAATCATTGATGCGTGAGATGAGGTCTTCCATCATCGTAATGGGGGCACTTCTGGCACGATTTGGATATGCCAAAGTCTCGCAACCGGGAGGCTGTGCCATCGGCACCCGGCCGATCGATCTACATCTCAAGGGGCTGCGCGAGATGGGTGTCACCATCAAGGAACGACATGGATACATAGCGGCTAGCGCCACTAGACTGAAGGGAGCAGCCATCCACTTGGACTATCCTAGCGTGGGAGCCACCGAAAATCTGATCATGGCCGCTACCTTAGCCGACGGCCAGACTACGATCAGCAATGCTGCAAAGGAACCGGAGATCATCGATCTGCAGAATTTCCTGAACGCGATGGGTGCCATTGTGCGTGGGGCTGGGACAGACACCATTCGAATCGAGGGCGTGACAGCCTTGCACGGGGCAGTACATACCGTCATTCCCGATCGCATTGTGGCTGGTACTTACTTGTTGGCCGGAGCGATCACCGGCGGACGCGTCACCGCCGAAAACGTCATTCCGGAGCACCTGGAATCGATGTTGGCCAAGTTGCGTGAGATGGGTGCAGATGTGGTCGTAGGTGAGGATGAGGTTACCGTGGGCGCTAGCCGGCGGCTGCAGGCCATCGAGTCGTTGCGCACCTTGCCTTACCCAGGTTTTCCTACCGACCTGCAGGCACCGATGATGGCTTTACTCTGTTTGGCAGAGGGTACCAGCATCGTCACTGAGACGGTATTCGAGAGTCGCTATAAGCATGTGGATGAGCTCCGCCGCATGGGTGCGAACATCAAGGTGAATGAGCGTACCGCTGTGATCAGAGGAGTGAACTCTTTCAGTAGCGCCAACGTCACCACTACTGATCTGAGGGCTGGTGCTGCGCTGATCTTGGCCGCATTGGCCGCGGAGGGGTTGACGGTGATCGATGAGGTGCATCACATCTACCGTGGATATGAGCGCTTGAGAGAAAACCTGCGCGGTTTAGGCGCTTTGGTTGAGTGTATCGGTGGTTGAACCGTCCCTTGGGAACCACCTTAAGAGACAGATTAAGGATGCTGCTTGGACTTGCTGATCTATGTTAAGATGAGATAAACAGGAAGGCATCAAGTCTCAAACATTATCAAACAAGGCCTCTTCAAATCTGAAATCAGTTGGACTGAGACTTGATGCCCTATGGAAGCATTCGAGGTCACACGGAACTGAAGGCATCAAGTCTCAAACATTATCAAACAAGGCCTCTTCAAATCTGAAATCAGTTGGACTGAGACTTGATGCCCTATGGTAGTAATAGGGCCTACATGGAATATTGGGAGGCAATCGCTGTGAAAGCTAGCAAGAAACTGAAGTTTGCCTTTCTGGCACTGTTGCTCCTTCTTTTTTGCTGGCAAGTGGTACAAGCCCCCTGGTTCTTGGCTATCAAGCAGATTCAGATTGGGGAATTGGCCACCCTCAGCCCGTGGCAGGTGGAGCAGCTGGCGGGTATCAGCCGTGGAATGAGCCTGCTAAAGCTCGATCTGGGTCAGATTAAGTCCCGCCTGGAAGCCGACAAACGAATCCTGTCTGCCCGGGTCCGTCGCCGCCTGCCTTCCACACTGGTGATCGACATCGCTGAGAATGTGGGCGTGGCCGCCATTCCGTATTTCAGTAATTGGCTGGAGATCGATCAAGAAGGTAGGGTACTGGCTGTGACCGCTCAGTTCGCGACCATGAACTTGCCGGTAGTCACCGGTCTCAGGCAGAGCGCAGCTACAGTGGGTGAGCACGTGCAGGACCAAAAGGGCTGGGCTGCTGCGGCCGCCTGTCTCCAGGCGATGTCAGCCTCGCTGCGGAACGAGATTTCCGAGATCAATGTCAGCAACCCGGATAGCATTGTGCTCTATTCCCGAGATCCCCTGCGGATCATGGTGGGGGACTGTAAAAATTTGGAAACAAAGTTTACTGCCCTAGCCTCGATGTTGTATCAGGTGCGGGAGGATCAGCAAGACCAGCTCTCGACCGGAAGGTTGGATGTCAGCAGTGGCAAGGCTGTGTTTAGTGAAGATAGATAAAACAGATGTTGCTAAGATGAAGTGGCACTATGGCAGCGATGAATCGTCCAGATGAAGGGGCTGAATTGAATGAAGATGAAGGCACAGCTGACTCTCTCTTTGGTGGCCCTCTTGGTAGGGTTGTTTATTGCTGTCCAGTTCCGTTCAGCCAATGAAATGGAAGGCGCCTTTCCTGACTTGCGGGTGACAGAGATGCGCTCTGTGCTGATGGAGACGGTGAGCCAAAACCAGTTGTTGACACGGGACTTGGAAGACGTGCGCGAACGGCTACATCAATACGAGCAAGCAGCCCTCCGTGGGGAGAGCTCGATGCAAGTGATTCAATCTGAACTGGAGAATGCCCGTCTGCTGGCTGGCTTGATGGCGGTAGAGGGACCGGGTTTGGTGATCACGCTCAGCGACAGCCAAGCGGCTGCTATACCTGGGGATAACCCCAATGTCTACTTGGTGCACGATGAGGACTTGCTAAAGTTGGTTAACGTGTTGTCTGCAGCCGGTGCCGAAGCGATTTCCATCAACGAGCAACGGTTGCTGGCCACTTCAGAGATCCATTGTGCCGGTCCGACCATATCCATCAATAACGTCAGGGTAGGCGCCCCATTTGTGATCAAGGTGATCGGAAATCCAGAGACGCTGGATAGCTCATTGCATATCCGGGAAGGCGTGGTAGAAACGCTCAGTTACTTTGGTATTGGCATTTCCGTGAAAAGAGAAGACAGCATCACGGTTGCTGCCTATAAGAGGCCGCTTCGATTCGATTATGCCAAGCCGATCACGGGGGGCAACAAATAATGGTCTTACCAGTGCTGGCTTTGGCCCTGGGTTTTCTGATCGGCTATCTCACCGAGTTCAGTGTTCCGGCAGCTTTGGCCACATATATGTCTGTCGCCTTGCTGGCAGCCCTAGACTCAGTGTTTGGCGGAATAAGAGCCCTCTTAGAGAACAAGTTCGACAATCTGATCTTTCTGACTGGGTTCTTCTTCAATACATTGCTGGCAGGAGTGCTTGCCTTTTTGGGGGACAAGCTGGGTGTCAACTTGTACATGGCTGCCATCTTTGTCTTTGGAGTTCGTTTGTTCCAAAACCTAGCAATCGTCAGGCGGATATTGATCGACCGCTGGCGAGGCGGAGAGTGACCGCGCTCTGCGCTATACTAAAGTAAGGAGGTTATGTGCAAAACCTGCTAAAAAGCTGATAAATTACTCAGTTGGCAAAGGAACCTTACTAACTACGTGGAATTAACTAAGTATGCAGTTGTAGACGATTCAATGAGTGCAGATAAATGCCGGAGTGGGCCCTGGCAGGAGGTGCGATCGTGGCCAGAAGGGAAATACTTGTGGGTCTAGATATAGGCACATCCTTTGTGCGTTGTGCCATCTGTGAAGTAGACCAACGGGGAGAATGGAACATAATTGGCTTAGGTAATAGCCCTTCGCAGGGCATCAAGAAAGGCACCGTGGTGGACATCGAGAGCACAGCACACTGCATAGAAGAAGCGGTGGAGCAGGCTCAACGCATGGCCGGGGTTGAGGTGGCAAGTGTCTATGTAGGTGTTCCCAACACCCACGCGTCCTTGATTGTTAACCGGGGTATCGTCGCTGTCTCCAGCGACGATAAGGAAATCACTGAGGAAGACGTCGATCGGGTGCTGCAGGCAGCCAAAGTGATCAATCTTCCGAGTAATCGGGAAATTTTGGATGTGATTCCGAGGCAGTATATCATCGATGGTTACGAGGGTATCCGCTCGCCGGCCGGAATGGCTGGCATCCGTTTGGAAGTGGAGGCTCTCCTGGTTACCGGTGTGATGACTTCGGTGCAGAACATGGTTCGTTGTGTGGAGCGGGCGGGGCTCAGTGTGGAAGCGCTGGTGCTCAACGCCATGGCTCTCGGAGAGATGGTACTCTCTCCCGATGAAAGGGAGCTAGGCGTCGTCTTAGCCGATATCGGGGGGGGTACCTGTGAACTGGCGTACCATTATGCCGGGTCTCTGCAGGCAATCAGTGCCGTCGCTCTAGGCGGGGATTATATCACCAGTGATATCGCCTGGGGGCTCCGGACCAGCGCTGCGTCAGCCGAGCAGATCAAGGTGGAACATGGTACGTTGCTGAATGTGCCGGAAGAACGGCTGTTCAATGTACAGGATGTGGGTGGACAGGAGAGCAAGGTTCCAGTACGTCAGTTGAGCAGTATCATCGAGCCGCGCATCAACGAGATCTTCAGCTTTGTCGCGGAGGAGTTGCCCCGGATGCACGTTCCAGAGAGTATTCCTTCCGGCTTGGTCTTGGTGGGAGGGGTTTCGAAGACTAAGGGTCTGGCGCCGTATTTGCGGGCGATCCTGTCATGCAGCGTGCGCCTGGCTCAGGATGGCATCGGTGGAATGGAGGACAGCTCGTATGCCACGGCCATCGGCCTGGTAATGCATGCGATCAGACGGCAGCCTGTCGGTGAACAAGGAAGATCGGCGCGCAGAGGTCGGCGAAACGCAGGACTCCTGGCCCGGGTCGTCGGTTGGTTCAAGGAAATGTGGGAGTAGCTTGGGGGAGGTAAGGACATGCTGGAGCTTGATCTGGAGATTGAAGAATACGCTCGCATTAAGGTAATTGGAATTGGCGGCGGTGGCAGCAATGCCGTCGACCGCATGATCGATGCCGGTCTCAAGGGAGTGGATTTCATCGCCGTCAATACCGACGCGCAGGCTTTGTCCCGCTCGGGAGCCGGCCATAAGATACAGATTGGAGAGAAACTGACGCGCGGTCTGGGGGCAGGAGCCAATCCCGAAATCGGCATGAAGGCGGCGGAAGAAAGCCGAGAGGCAATTTCCCAAGCCCTGAGAGGCTCCGACATGGTCTTTGTGACAGCTGGTATGGGCGGCGGCACAGGGACTGGGGCCGCACCGGTGGTGGCTCAAGTGGCAAGGGAGCTTGGCGCTTTGACGGTAGGTGTGGTCACTAAGCCCTTTACCTTCGAACAGCGGCGGCGGATGACCCAAGCCGAAAAGGGCATCGCCAATCTGAAGGAGAACGTCGATACCATCATCACCATTCCAAACGATCGGCTGCTTCAGGTAGTGGATAAGAACATGCCGATCATGCAAGCCTTCAAAGTTGCCGATGATGTTTTGCGTCAAGGAGTCCAGGGAATATCCGACTTAATCGCGGTGCCGGGATTGATCAATCTCGACTTCGCTGACGTGAAGACGATCATGACCCAAACCGGTTCAGCCCTGATGGGCATCGGCCAATCAAATGGGGATAACCGTGCGGTGGAGGCTGCCAAACAGGCCATCTCCAGCCCTCTGTTGGAAGCTTCTATCGAAGGTGCCAAAGGAGTGCTGCTCAGCGTCACCGGCGGAATCAACCTCAGTCTGCACGAGGTAAACAAAGCAGCCGAGTTGATCTCGCAGGCCGTAGATGGCGATGCCAACTTCATCTTTGGAGCAGTGATCGACGAAGGACTTGAGGATGAGATTCGCATCACCGTGATTGCTACTGGCTTTGACGGACAGTCCCGTGCCAGTCAAGATTTTAACGAGATTGAGATCAAACCGTTCCATTCCAGCAGCGATCTAGATATCCCGGCCTTCATGAGGCGCAAGCGATAAATCGTACGAGACGAATGGACATGGCGAATCTTTCGTTAGAAAGAATGGCCATTGCCAAGAATATCTGCAGAGCCTATCCAGCCCTTTCTGGATAGGCTCTGTTTTCTGGTCCACAACGGCAAGGTTCGACAACGCACTTAGACATTTTCCTTACCCTTGTCCCACTATAATGAAATAGGGGGCATGCAAGTGGATGTGTATGTGGATCTGTTGTTTCTGATCAATCTCGGCTTAAATAGCTGGGCGTTGTGGCTGACCGCGAGCTTGATTGGCCAGAAGCTCCGCTGGCAGCGCTGCCTGCTGTCCGGAGCCTTCGGTGCAGTGTACGGCTTGGGTATGGTCACCCCTTGGGCAAATATCTTCGCTCACCCCGGATGCAAGCTGTTGCTGGCCGCATGGATGGTGCAGATCGCTTTTCAGCCCCGTCTGCTGCGCCGGCTGTTGCAGCTAGCTGGCCTGTTCATCGTAGCCAGCTGCATCACAGCCGGCGGTGTCATGGGGGTGCAGACGTTAGTTGGAGGGGGCTTTCCAGGCGGGAGCCTGGCTTACGGCAGGTTACCCCTCTGGGTATTGCTGCTGGCTGTCTTGGTAGTGGGGCTATCCAGCCACCGGGTGATCAACCTGCTGGAGAATCGATTGGTGCATGTGGCCAATCAGGCGAGCATCAGCTTCTGCCTGAACGGGTCGTCGGTGGCCCTTTGTGGTCTGGTCGATTCGGGCAATCAACTGATAGCGCCCTTTTCCGGCCGCCCGGTGGTGATCGCTTCGTTGGAGGCGATAGCCCATTCGCTGCCAGAGGAGGTCGTTTCCCTGATTTCCAGCGACAGCTTACCCCCTGAGTCACTGGATAGTCTGACCGCCCATCCCTGGGTGGCTCGCCTACGTTTCATCCCCTATCATTCGGTGGGGAGGCGTTCCGGCGTCCTGCTGGGATGGCGGTTGGATCAAATCACTGTCATCGCAGATTCGGGCATCAGAACCACCGACAACGTAGTGTTGGCCATAGCCAATCATACACTGCACGACCAGGGGGCATATCAGGCATTGATCCCGCAGCGGCTATTGCCTGTCGTCAACAAATCAACTCAGGAGGTGCTGGGATGAACGCTTGGCCGCGTCTACAGCTTTGGATCAGGATCTTATATTATCGTCTGCTATTTCGATTTGGGGTGGATGTGGAACAGCGGGCTATCCATTTTATCGGTAGTTCGGAGGCACTGCCGCCGCCGCTGTCTGAACAGGAAGAAAGCTTCTTGATCGGACAGTTGAGGATCGGCGACATGGCTGTAAAAAGCGTGCTGATCGAGCGCAATCTGCGCTTAGTGGTGTATATTGCTCGTAAGTTCGAGAACACCGGTATACCGATCGAGGACCTGGCTTCCATCGGCTCCATTGGGCTGATCAAAGCGGTGAACACTTTTAATCCAGAACGGAATATTAAACTGGCTACCTATGCTTCCCGCTGCATCGAGAACGAGATTTTGATGTTCTTAAGGCGCAATCAACGGCACCGGGTAGAGATCTCGCTGGATGAACCGTTGAACGTCGACTGGGACGGAAATGAATTGCTGTTGTCGGATGTGATTCCCCACGAAGGGTGCGAAGTGTTTAAAGAGCTGGAGGCAGAGGTAGATAGAAGCCTGCTCAATAGCGCTCTCAGTCGGCTGAGCGAGCGCGAGCGGACGATTATGGAACTCCGCTTTGGTCTGAAGGACGGAGATGAGCGCACGCAGAAGGAAGTGGCCGATCTACTCGGCATCTCCCAATCATACATCTCCCGCTTGGAGAAACGAATTATCAAGCGCTTGCGCAGGGAATTCAAGCGCATGGAATAACACAGCGGGGCGCAGGGAGAGGCCTGCCCCCACCATTCGCGACATGCTAATCCATCCGCCTTGAACACCGCTAGCCGCTCGCTCAGGGCGGCTTTTTGCATGCCTATAGAGTCTCAGTTAAAGCCGGCAATAGGTATAGATCAAAAGCCCCTCGGTGATAATGCAGAATAGTGGTTGCACAGCGGGGAGGCGAAGGCTATGAATCGGGTGGAAATATGCGGAGTAAATACATCGAAGCTGCAGGTATTGAGCAACCAAAAGATGCGCGAGCTATTTACCAGTCTACAGAGCGGCGACGAAAGCGCTCGCGAGCGGCTGGTAATGGGTAATCTGCGTTTGGTGCTCAGTGTTATTCAGCGTTTCAATAATCGGGGGGAGTACGTCGATGATCTGTTTCAAGTAGGCTGTATCGGTCTGATGAAGGCTATCGACAACTTTGACCTTTCCCAGAACGTAAAGTTTTCCACCTATGCGGTGCCGATGATCATCGGCGAAATCAGGCGCTACCTGCGGGACAACAACCCCATCCGGGTCAGTCGCTCGCTCAGGGACATCGCCTATAAGGCGCTCCAGGTGCGAGACAGCTTGGTATACAAGAATTCCCGTGAACCTACCGTGCAGGAGATCGCTTCCGAGCTGGGAGTGCCCCGGGAAGACGTGGTGTTTGCCCTGGATGCCATCCAGGAGCCGGTGTCGTTGTTTGACCCCATTTACCAAGAGGGCGGGGATCCAATCTACATCATGGATCAGATCAAAGACGACAAGAACCTGGACAGCACCTGGGTGGAAGGAATAGCCCTCAGGGAAGCGATGGACAAGCTGAGTGAGCGGGAACGCTTGATCCTTTCGCTGCGTTTCTTCGCCAGCAAGACTCAGATGGAAGTGGCGGAAGAGATCGGTATCTCTCAGGCTCAGGTATCCCGCTTAGAGAAGGCAGCGCTGCAGCATATGCGCAAACTGATTGCCGAGCGGGATGGCACTAAGGAGCGGGTTTAGGCCAGGTATAGATTTGCTAGGTTAGAAGGAGGAATAGCGATGAAGCGCTGGGTCATGCTTGTGGGACTGGTGTCAGTGGTCTGCCTATTTGCGGTAGATACGGGCGTATGTACCGCTTACGAATCGCCGCCGCCCCTGATCAGGCTACATGTGGCTGCTAATGGGGAAAGCTTGCGTGAACAGCAAGTGAAGATGCAGGTTCGTGACGAGCTGTTGGCCTATCTCAATCCCCTGTTGGCCGGCATCACCGATCCGGAGTCAGCCATCGGCACCTTGAAAGTCCATTTAGGGCAATTGAGCGAGGTGGCCAATCAGTCACTGCAGGATCAGGGGGAGGATTATCGGGCTAGTTTGCAGCTGGGGGAGTTTAACTTTCCGCCTAAGCACTACGGCACCTTCACTCTACCCGCCGGGCGTTACCAGGCGCTGAATGTGACCTTGGGCAGTGGGGAGGGCCGCAACTGGTGGTGTGTCGTCTTTCCTCCCATGTGCTTGACCAGTGGAGTCTGCCAACCGCTACTAGAGCAAGCAGTTCCCAAAACGCTGGTGTTGCGCAGTTTCGTCTGGGATTGGTGGCAGAGCATCCGCTGTCGCTTCAACGAAATGCCTGTAGCACCCCTCTGCACTGTTCTGTTTCCCCAACTCTATCCATATAATCATACGGATAGGGGGGAACGGCATGCTCAGAGTGGGGGAATTGCGCACCCGGGAAGTGGTCAACGTCCTGGACGGCAGACGCCTGGGTTTGGTCATAGACCTGGATATTGATCTGGCTGTCGGACGGGTCAAAGGCCTGATGGTGCCGGGTCAAGCGCGAGTCCTAGGGTTGTTTGGCCGGGAAAGCGAAATCTATATTCCTTGGGAACAGGTAGTGAAGATCGGTGAGGATGTCATCTTGGTGGAACTGGATGGGGTCAATTCCCACCCGGAAGGGGGCTACAGCCGCAGCTGAGCCCCCTTTTTTATTGGAGACACTCTGTCTTGAAGCAACTGACGGCTGACACCAGCTATATGGCTACAGTCAATGCTGGCGCCCTGGTACAATATCTTGTAGACTGGTACTAAGTACCCACCGCTGCAGGTGGCCATCGCTATCTGGCGCGGAGGCGCTTGCAGCAAAGAAAGGGGGTGGCCACTGTTGAGATGTCCCTTTTGTTCCCATCTGGATAGCCGGGTGGTCGACAGCCGCCCGACCGACGAAGGAAATGCTATCCGTCGCCGCCGCGAATGCGCGGCCTGTAGCCGTCGGTTCACCACTTATGAGAAGATCGAGGAATTGCCGATGATGGTCAGCAAGAAGGATGGGCGGCGGGAGGCTTTTGACCGCAGCAAGATCCTGGCTGGCTTGTTCAAAGCCTGTGAAAAGCGCCCAGTCAGCGCCGCCGTTTTGGAGCAGATAGCCAATGATATCGAGCAACACTTGCGCAATCAGCTTTGCCCGGAGGTCGAGTCCGAGCAGATCGGTGAGATGGTCATGGATCGGTTGCGTGCAGTGGATGAAGTCGCTTACGTGCGCTTTGCCTCCGTCTACCGCCAATTCACCGACATTCTGCAGCTGAAGCAGGAATTGGATAGACTGCTGGGGCAGAAACATGATTGAGTGGGTGCAGAAGCGGGACGGCCGGGTAGTGCCATTTAACGCAGCCAAGATCGCGGATGCCATCTTTTCGGCCGCGAAAGCGGTGGGAGGTGAGGATCGGCGACAGGCGGAGTTCCTAGCTGGGCAAGTAATCCACCTATTGGGTCAGTCGTTGCCCGAGGGCAGAGCACCGCAGGTGGAGCAGATTCAGGATTTGGTGGAAAAGGTGCTGATAGAGCACGGGCATGCTCGCACTGCCAAAGCTTACATTCTGTATCGTAACCGCCGTACCCGCATCCGTGATCAGAAGAGCGAGCTGATGGACGCGGTCAGCGAGGTGCTGCAGGACAGCATCAGCGATCTGGCAGACCAGGCCACTCCGGCCGCCAAGCTGAGTCGCATTGCCTTGGCCGCCAGTGAACAATACACGCTACACAGCCTGCTGCCCAGAGATTTTTCCTTGGCTCACCAACGGGCGGAGATACATATCGACCGCCTGGCATACTACACCATGTCGTTGGCAGCGAGTGTTGTGCGACCGGCTACCTTGACCAGGCATGGATTGCAGATGGAACAGCTGCATCTGGCTGCTGCCAAAACTCCGGAACAGTTGATGCGGATGGTGGGACGGTTGATGCAGCTGGCCCAGAGCGAAATGGTTGGTGAGTTGTTGTTCTCGGATTTGGACTGCGCCTTTGCCGAGGTGGCCCGGGCGGCCGACGAACCATTGTCTGCGGCCGCCATCGAACGTCTGGTGGAACGCATGCTGCAAGATTTGGATATGGCTATCCAAACTAGCGGTCAGCGGGCTATGCTGGTCTCTATCAGCGTCGGTCTGGCTGATAATAGCATGGGAACGGCGTTCATCAGAGCGCTGCTGTCGCTGATCGCCCGAGGCCTGCCGCATGGCCGACCGGTGCGCAGCCCGCAGGTGCTGCTGCAATTTAGGCAGCCCGCCCCCCCGCCTATAGAGCTGTTGGAATTAGCGTTGCCGACTGCGCAAGCGAGAGGAAATGCGGTGACGGTGGTCGTCAACGATGGTAGCGATGCCTTTTCCGCCAGTGGCTTGCGCCTAGCGGTGGATCAGCCGGGACTGCTAACTCGTACCTACATCAATCTACCGCGAATCGCGTTGGAAGCCCATAGTGCCAGTGAGTTTTGGTCGGGCATCGATCGCACCTATAGTCTGGTGGCCCGCCAGTTGGTGCATCGTTTTGAGGTACTTTCTGCCTTGTCCAAGCGCGATCTGCCTCTGCTTTGGCAACTGGCTCGCCTTGGTGAACAGCCATATTCGACGATGAAGGATCTGCTGCAGGCCTGCCAGCTGAGCATAGTGCCTGTGGGTGTGACGGAGGCGTTAGAAGTGGCGCGGCTGCGCTTTGGCACTCGGATTGGGCTGGTTGAGCAGGAGTTCATTCACCTGCAGCGGCGGATTGTGGAGCATTGGAGCACCCATTACCAGCTCCGATTGAAGTTGGCTGAGACCGCCTGCGATCGGGTAGCTAGACGTTTTAAGCAGGTCGATAGTCAAGCTTTTCCTTTAGTGGATAGTCTTTGGTCGGAGGTAGGGCCCTCTTATCGTCTGGCACCGGTCAGCCCACATTTTCAAGGGGGACAGCTTGTCGAGCAAGCGATGCCCGATGCTGCGCCCGCCGGCGTAGTCTATGCCCCTTCGTACTCGCGAAGGCGTTTCCTTGGGTGTGGGGCGACCTTTGAGCAAGCGGCCTGTCCAAACGGGTGCCCCCAGGATGTGCCGCTCATCTCTGGCAACAATGGATTGGGATAGGGGTTCAAAAATGCAAGAGCTTAGTTTTGCATATCAGACCGGTCAGGTTCCCCGGTTGGCGTATGGGGATTGGGAGCGCCTACCTTGGCTCACCCACGGCTGGTCTACCCGCTTGGGCGGAATTAGTACTGGGCCTTGCGCCAGTTTGAACCTGGGCGGCAGCGTTGACTCTCCCCAGGCGGTGCAGCATAACCGTCGACTCTGGGCGAAAGCAGCGGGAACTGAGGGATGGCAGCAGGTATACATGAACCAGATCCATGGCAACCGGGTGGCGGTGGCCGGTGCCGCTGGCACCCTGCCGGCGACCGATGGGGTGTTCACCAATACCCCTGGCCTCGCGTTGCATGTCTTGGTGGCCGATTGTCTGCCTATCCTGTTTCTCTCTCGCCGCCGTCGGGTTATCGGGGCTGTGCATGCCGGTTGGCGAGGAACGGTCTTAGGGATTGTTGCCCAGGCGGTATCGTTGCTGGTAAAGGAGTTCGCTGTCTCGCCGGATGAAATAGAGGCATGTATCGGCCCCGGGATCGGGAGTTGCTGCTATTTGGTGGACGAGCCGGTGATCAGTCAGGTTAGATTGTTGCCCATCGAATGGTCGCAGGCGGTGATGGAGTCTTCGATCGCCGGGCAGCACTACTTGGATCTGCCGCTACTCAACCGCCTGATTCTGTTATCTACTGGGCTAAAACCCGAACATATTCATCTTTCTCAGCTCTGTACGATGCACGATGCTGCCCACTTTTACTCCCATCGACGGGACCAGGGGAACACCGGCCGCCAAGTTGCGACAATCGGGCTAATCCCTGCCCCTGAGGCAGGATTTGCGTCGAAAGGCAGAGAACTACAAACTAAGTGATCGTTTCAACGGAGTTGAGGGTATGTCTGCTAAACGAGTAAAGAAGAAGAGGCTGAGGCCGAAAAAACTGCTTAAGAGGCTGACCCTGCTGGGCATTCTGTGTGCTACGGCATGGTTGTTGTTCCTAGCGGGTCGCGGGACGTATCGTTGGGCGCACGCTTGGTTGTTTTCCGACCCGGCGATCAGCGTGGCCGCCGCGGTGCAGATTCCCGACAAGACCGGCATTCCAGCCGAGGCGATAGTGCTTCGGCAGGAAACAGTGATTCTGGCGGACAAGGCCGGTAGGGCCAATTTGCTGGTAGCCGAAGGCGCTCAGGTGGAGACCGGCCAGAGGGTGCTGGAACTGGTTGACAAGTCACTGCTGGCCAACATAGAAGAGGAACTGAACAAGCTGGATCGTCAGGTGGCTCAGCCGAGTAGCTCTGGAGTAACCCGGTTAGCAGAGCTGGACGAACGGCTGCAATCTTCTCAAGCCAGCCTGTTATCCTTGATGGACGGCTATCGGCAAGCGCTGCGCAATCAGTCAGTAGCCCAATACAGTCCATTACATAACAGTCTGAATATCACTGCCCGGGAGCTGGCGAAGCTGCAGCAGGATAGACTGCTGTTGCTGCAGGGACAAGCCTCTGTGGAGGATCAGCGGGCTGAACTGGAGTCCCGTCGCAACCAGGCAATAGTAGCAGTCTATTCCCCGGCCGACGGCAGAATTTCCTTTGCCGTGGATGGTCTGGAAATGGCAGCGGACATAGCAAACCTAACCCCAGAGCTGTATGATCAGCTGCAGCAGATGTCAGTCACCGACCACAGCGTGAACACTGACAGTCCGATAGTTGCCGGCCAACCGGTGTTCAAGATCGCTACCGATAGCAGGACCTACCTCTTGGTCGGTCTCCCGGAGGGGACTGTAGAGTCTATTGCTGACTGGTCCACTATTGGCGTACAGGTGGAGTTGGCTGGCCAGACTATAGATTGGGACGCTGTGTGGCAGCAGAGTAGCAGTCTGGGCGAGAACCAATGTCTCCTGCAGATTACGCCAGAACAGGAGCAACTGCTGCCTCGCTTTATCGCGGTGACGTTGCATACCGAAGGCGAGATGCTCTGTGAGATACCGCAGAAGGCGCTGATCGAGGCCGAACAGGGTGCCTATGTGTTCATTTTGGATCAGGATGGAGTGGTCCGCCAGCAGGCAGTTGTGGTGCGCGAGACCGCACGGAAGACCCGTATTGTCACCGGGCTGGAGCCGGGGCTGGATGTGGTAACCAATCCTTCCGGCTTAACTGACGGAGAAGACGTGTCATCAAGGTTGAGGAAGTGAGTAAATGCCAGGCGAAATACCACAGAATCTGCAGCGAGTAAAGGCGCGGATAGCCAGGGCAGCATCGCTGTCGGGCAGAGATCCGAGCGAGATTACCCTGGTCGGGGTATCCAAAACGGTTACGGTCGAGCGCATAGATGCAGCCATCGCCGCAGGGTTGACTGACTTGGGCGAGAATCGGGTGCAGGAAGCTTTGAACAAGATAGTTGCTTTGGGACGTAGAGATGTGAACTGGCATTTGATCGGACAGTTGCAGACAAATAAGGTGAGGCAGATCCTGCCTCACGCGAGATTAATTCATTCATTGGATCGCTTCAAATTAGCGAAGGAATTAAACTCCCGGGCGGAGAAATTGCAGATGAAGGCCAACTGCCTGGTGGAGGTCAATGTGGCAGATGAAGATACCAAAGCCGGTCTCCCCTTGGGTCAGGTGGATGAGTTCATACAAACAGTGATTTCCGCTTGCCCTCACGTGGCTGTGCATGGTCTGATGACAGTTGCTCCTTATGCAGACGATCCAGAGGATGTGCGCTGTTACTTCCGGCAGCTGAGGCGATTGTTTGACCAGATGGCCAGCAGATACGGGTTCAAGCACCTGTCTATGGGCATGTCTAACGATTTTGAGGTGGCTATTGCCGAGGGTGCAACCATGGTGCGCATCGGCACCGCGATTTTTGGGAGGAGGTAACGGCAGTGAAGCTTTGGAGCAAATTACTGGACTGGCTGGGCTTCGAGGAAGTCGAAGAGGATGACGGCCAGGAGCCACTGGAGGAGGAGATGGTGCCGACACCGATGCCTGCCTCTCGTTTTCGGCCCAATGTAGTGGAACTGCAGCCGAACAAGAATCTAAAATTGGTTGTGCTTGGTCCCAAATCCTATGACGATGTACAGCAGGTGGCAGATCAGCTGCGCGCCAAGCGCCCGGTGGTGGTCAACTTGGAGTTAGCTGACCCCAGGGCCCGGATGCGCATCTTGGACTTCCTCAGCGGGGCCATCTACGCCTTGGGGGGACGCAGCCAGCGGGTGAGCGAATTGATCTTTTTGTTCGCCCCGGTGAACGTGGATATCAACAACCTCCTGGACGAGGGGCTTGGTGCCATCGCAGCGGAGAGCAAGTCCCGCAAGACGGGGGGGCTGTAAACTATGGGCCCGGTGAGAGCGCTCTTTGAGGTTGTGATGTGGGTCTTCATTCTCAGGGTGGTGTTAGACTTTATCCCTGCAGTGGCCGCCTCTGCGGTGGGGAGGCTGGTGCGTCAGCTCACCGAGCCGGTGCTCGGCCCCATGAGGCGCTATGTCGGCCCGGTGGCTTTAGGGGAAGTAAGCGTCGATGTGGCGCCTATTTTGGCTGTGTTGGTGCTATATTATTTGCAGATGCTGATCTGACAATGACACGTGGGGACAGTCCCCACGTGTCACTCATGCCGACTATGGAGGGGGGCTAAACATGTCAATTACTCCGTTGGACATCCATAACAAGGAATTTCGCACCGCTTTACGTGGCTATGATCGCAACGAAGTGGATGAATTTCTGGATCAGTTGATCAAAGATATGGAGCGCCTGATGCGGGAAAGCGCAGAGCACAAGGAGAAGAATGCCGCTCTGGAGGACAAGCTGGAGCACTATCACAACTTAGAGCAGACGCTGCACAACGCTCTGGTGGTCGCCCAGGAGACCGCCGAGGAAGTGAAGACAGCTGCTAAGCGGGAAGCACAGTTGATCAAGAAAGAAGCCGATCTGAAGGCAGAGCGCATGGTGGACGAGGCGATCGCCAAAGTGCGCCGCATGACTTCGGAAGTGGATGACCTGCGGAAACAGGCAGAGGTTTTTCGCGCCCGACTGTCCAGCTTACTCAGGGCCCAGATGGAGATGTTGGGCGATGACGCGTGGGACAACTTAGAAATGGTGCCAAGCAAGCTAGCTTAGAATTTGGAGGGACAACCAGTGAGCAATCAGACGATAGGTGTGCTGGGCGGAATGGGACCCCAAGCCACCTGTGATCTGTTTCAGAAGATTATCGATAGCACCCCCGCCAAGAGGGATCAGGATCATCTGCATGTGATCATCGACAACAACCCACAGGTTCCGGATCGCACCTCCTTCTTCTTAGGGAAAGGCGTTGATCCGACCGATGAGTTGATCGCCATGGCCAAGCGCCTGGAGGCGGCCGGATGCGATTTCCTGATCATCCCCTGTAACACGGCGCACTTCTTTGCCGAGGCCGTCGGGTCGGCTGTGGACATTCCCATTCTGAGCATGATCGATAATGTCGCGGAGGTGGCTGCCAGGATGCTGCCGCAAGGCGCGGCGGTGGGGATCATGGCTACCGACGGCACTCTGAAGAACCGATTGTACCATCAAGCCTTGGAAAAAGCAGGACGAATCGTGGAAGAAGAGGGAGTGGGGATTGTC
>CAYVCY010000029.1:0-17549 GCA_964450265.1 uncultured Clostridia bacterium | reverse complement strand
GTCGGGCTCTAGGGTGATCCGGGGCAATCTGTTGGTCTTGCCCATCGGCAACACCGTGTTATACGTCGAACCGGTATATATTCTCGCGTCGGGCAGCAATAATCTGCCAGAGCTAAAACGGGTGATCGTGGCCACCAGGGAGAACGTGGTCATGCGCCCCACCTTGGCCGAGGGGATTGCAGCTATCCTGGGCCTCGGCCCTCAAGTGCCACCCGATGAGGATATCGAGCCCGGTCAACCTCTACCGGGTATCGATAGCACTATTCAAGAAATCAGCGCTCGGCTGAACCAGGCTTGGGAAGCCTTTAACCGAGCGCAACAGCATGCCGATTGGACCGAGATGGGTCGCCAGTGGGAGATAATGGGGCAGCTGCTGGAGTCTTTGCAGCAGAGGACAGGCCAGGCAACGACGTCGCCTAGTCCGTAGCAGACGCAACTGCTAGACAGTCGCCCAGCGACTGTCACCCTGAGTGCAACGACAGCAAAGAGGGGGTTGGCCTGGTTCACGGGCCAACCCCCTTCTGACCAGCAACGTGTATCAAAGGCGGTAGCTGTTTCAGCCGCTAGCGTTCATTCCTCCCCAGGAGGGCCCGATTGATAGCGGAAGTCGTCGTAGGCGCCGCTGCGCCGTACGATCATCGGCCGGCAGCCTACAGGATTATATATCACTTGATAGTCGATCTGCTCGTCTGGCCAGCCCCCGGTGAGGGTAGTATGTAACCGCCAGGTGCCTTCTCCTGACGATTTTATCTGTACCTGGCCGGCGGTCATGGAGACAGGCGGCCAGTCATACTGGATCACGCACAGCTTGTCTTGGCGCTCTATCAACGGCAGGTTGGCCAACATGTTGCTGGCTAAGCCTGGCCCGAACCAGCGACGGAAATAAGCGTAGATCTTGCGCCTCGAGGCAAACCTCTTCGGCAACGCGCCGACCGGCGTTCCTTCCGGAGTCTTGGTCTTCAGCAGCCGGACGGAGTCAAAGACCCTAAACCAAGCCAACTCCGCGTCGGCGATGAAATCTCGCCAGCGATCAATGGACATTGCCAACACCCCTTTATGGGCAGTCTATTCAGCATGTGAGCGCTGAGTGTATTCTGCAGACTACCGACTAGCAACATCCGCAGATGTTGCAGTCTAATAAAGCGATTGTTGCGCAAGCAACCATCGGCTTGTACAAAAGCTGCCCTGTGAACCAGGTGTCTTCCTCCCCTCAACTCTTGGTTGGCCACTGTGTGAGGAAAACAGCACCTCTGGGCGAAATCCCAGAGGTGCTGTACCTCCTGCCACATCCGCAGATGTTGCGGGCTAATAAAGCGATTGTTGCGCAAGCAACCATCGGCTTGTACAAATTATGCCTTATGCTTGATGCGTTTCGACCACTTTCACCAGGTCTGGGAAGTCGATACCTAGCTTCTTTAGTGTTTCGACGGTAGGGATGCCTTCGCTGGTCCACCCTCGGCGGCTATAAACGGCATCGCACAGTTTTTGGTAGTTGTCTTCGCGGAACTGACGCAGCAAGGCCATCTTCTCCTCGGTGCTCTTCCCGCTGATATCCACCGACCAGAGCTCCTGCAGTTGAGTGTCATATCGCTCTTGGCGGGACAGGTATTCTTCCTTGGTTACCGGCCCTACCGCCCGATACGGAGGCAGGTCATTTGCTCGTCCGCCATAACCCAGTTTGAGGTTGAAGATGCGCTGCAGGTTATAGACCCGGGCCGATTGTTCGACTAGTTGATCGAGGTCGATGCTCTGCCCGGTAACGCCGTTATATACATCCAGCGAGTTTTGAATGTGTTCGATAATCAGGGCCGGGTTGACCGTTTGGTCGTTATCCGCCGGCTTGATATCGTTCCAAGGCAGTTTGCACAATCCCACCAAGCCAAACCAGGTGCGAAATAGCGGGAAGAAGTAGAGCGCCTCTGCCTTGTCCTCGAAGGTGGGCATCAGGTTCTTGACCATGTCGTCAAAGATCAGCCAGGCCTCATCGTGTTGTGGGCCTTTGTTGGTGAGGCAGTAGCCGCCCTGCTGTGCCAGGGACTCCTTGCACATGTATTGAGAGAATTCCAGCCCTTTGTTTTGCATCCCGATGTCCCGCAGGAACTGCTCGTCTGCCCCGTGCTCGTCAACTAGCCACTTTGTGATGCGCCGGACACCGAGCCCAACTATCTTGCCAAAGCCTTCTCCCCGGGACATCTGGTGCAGCGCTTCCATGGAACTGGTGGCGTTGCCAAAGCTGAGGTCCATGCCCCCGGTCATCTCGCGGGTGATGATGCCTCTCTCAAAACACTCCATCACGAAGGCCATGGTGGTGCCAAAGGAAATGGTGTCGATGCCGTAGGTATCGCAGTAGAAGTTACATTCAGCGATAAAATCCGGGTCGAAGATGCCGCAGTTGGAGCCGACACCGGCGATGGTCTCGTATTCCGGCCCATCGATGATCACTTTACTCCCCTTGTATGGCCCAGTCTTTAGCTCCCATCCTTCGATCACCTTGGCACAGGCCAAGGTACAGCCATACCAACAGCCGTCGCAGGGTCCTTGGTTAAAAGAGTGATTCCAGACTCCTTCGGCCGAAATCTTGTGCGCATCAGGGTGTTGTCCATACTGGAAGTTGTGGATCGGCAACAGATCGAATTTGTCCATGATCTCCACCAGATAGGTGGTGCCGGTGCGCCGCATCCGGTTTTGCATGTCGTCAAAATCGTAGATCTCTCGATGGATAGTCACACCAGCCTTCTGAATCTTGCCTAAGTCGGCCGGTTGGTTTGAGTCGCCTCTGAGACGGCTAAACTTGATCACCAGAGCCTTGATCTTCTTGTTGCGGAAAACGGTGCCGATCCCGCCCCGTCCGGCTTGCTTCATGCGCACCGATTTCCTGCGCGGATCGTAGAAAGTGAAGTTGAGCATTCCCATATAGCTGTGGTCGGCTGCGCTTCCGGCAGCGACCACCGATATGTTCTTCTTATCCGCCTCTGTCTCGGCAGACATCTCGGTCAGTTGCTCGCCAACCAGGTGGCCGTCTATGGCTTCTTTCGGGGCTTCATCGATTCGCACCAGGCCACTGTCACCATCGATATAGACGATCACATCCCGTTCGGCTTTCCCCTGTATCTCTAACGCGTCCCATCCTGAGAATTTGAGGAAAGGACCGAAGTAGCCACCCACATTGCTGTCTATGGGGATGTTTGTGATCGGTGACAGGGTGACCACCAGTGATTTCCCGGATCCAGGATACTGGGTGGTGCCCCCGATCGGGCCGCTGGAGATGATGATCTCGTTTTCTGGATCATCCCACTTGGTGTCGGCGTTGGCGGCGTTCCAGAGGTACCACATGCCATAACCGCGTCCGCCCACGAACTTCTCTTTCATCATCGGCGAAACAGCTTTCGATTCGATGCGGTTGTCGCTCAGGTCGATATAGAGGGTGCGGTCGGTATAGCCTTGCTGTACCGGGCGTAGGTCGTAGCGGTACTCCGCCAACAGACGATGGGCAGCTTTCATTTCAGTGATTGGCATTCGGCTTCCCCCTTACTGTTCGTCGACTATAGCGATAGCGCCGGTGGGGCACTGCTTGGCACAAAGCCCGCAGGCGATGCACTTGAACGGCTCAACCAGGCTGGAATGATAGCGCATAGATAAACTGGGGCAGAATCCGACACAGGAAAGACAGCCTACGCAATCGGCCTTTCTGATGCGCACCACGCCTGTCTTGTCCCGATAGATGGCCTGGGTGGGGCAGATAGCGATACACTCTCCACACTGGTTGCAGACTGAGAGTACATGCGGTTCCACTTCCTTTACAGTCACCCTGATCGCTGATAATTCAGCCAGGTTTTCCTTGCGATAGGCAGTAGAACAGGTTTCCTCGCATTTGAGACAACCGATACATAAGTCTGCATTCACCGCTAGTTTCTTCATACTCTTTCCACCTCCACAATCGTCTTACATCAATTCTATATGACAATCTCTGGCATGACAAGCAACAAAACTGACAACGCGGGGACTGTCCCCACGTGTCAGTCTTGTGTATCTTATCTGGTCTTGATGATCACGGCGCGTTCGCTGCTGTCCCAATGCACATTGGCGCCCAGGAACTCGCTCACAAACCTGACCGGAACCATGGTGCGATCCTGCACGATTACGGCACTGGTGTCCATCAGCTTCTCCTCGCCGTTGACGATCGCAGTCTGCTGCCCAATAGTCAACAGACTGTTGAAGGCGCCCTTCTTCATCGACACTTGGCGGGTGGTTGGATTCCAGTGTACGTTTGACCCCAGAGCTTCCCCAATGGCCCTCAGCGGCACCATCACCCGACTGTGGCCGTCGATGAAGGGAGCGGCATCGAAGAAAATGGGGGTATTATCCACCAACACGCTGACTACACCTGACTTATTCATGAATCCATAGATCAGATAGAGCTGTCTATCCTGCTTAAAGGCGTTTAGTCCAGCCGCATATCTAACTTCCATCTGCTGGGGCGACAGTTTCTGTTCCAGCCACTGACCGACCTTGTCGGTGCCCATGATCTTATCGAACATGACGATGGAGGCTGGGGTGCTGCCGCTTTTCGGTACCTTAAACCCTGTCAATTGCTGGGCGAAGGCCAACGCATGCAGCCCACTCTTGGCTGGGTTGAACTGGCGGTAATCGGTAATCTGCAGGCGCACACCACCGGAGGAACCCCTCACCTCGGGGAGATAGGTCACTCCCGGCAGTTTAGCTCCATTCAGCAGGTCGGCAAACCTCTGGGAGTCGATGCCTTTGCCGCCGATCCATTTGAAGGTGTCCTGCTGCCCGATCCCGGTTCCCTCACCTAACCCGGTTGCGCCATAACCGAAAGCTGCATCGATGTCCGGAATCATCGGCGAGGTGGGGATCCAGTCGAGGCCGGTGTCCTGCCAGACCATGTTTCGGGTATAGCCCTCCATCGGGACCACGCTCAGATCGACACCGATCTTGCGGTTGAAGAAGCGTGCCAGTTCGCCGATGGTCATCCCATGGGTCATCGGCAGGTTATCCACGCCGACGAAGGTGATGAAGCGGTCCTCCATCATCGGTCCTTCCACTATTTCCCCGCCGATAGGATTGGGGCGATCCAAAACTACGAAGGAGATGCCGTTTTCCTGGGCGGCTTGCATGGCATAGTTCATGGTCGAGATAAAGGTGTAGGAACGGGCACCGATATCCTGGATATCGAACAGCAGTACATCGATGCCTTGCAGCATGGCTACCGTCGGTTTACGGGTATCGCCATAGAGACTGTGCACTTGAATGCCCAGCTCGGGGTGGATGTATGACTTCACGGTCACCCCTGCCTTAGCTTTTCCATCCAGCCCGTGCTCCGGCCCGAACAGAGCAACCAGATTGACCGCCGGATCCTCAGCTAGAATGTTCATCAGCAATTTACCTTCGCTGTTTGCCCCGGTGGGGTTAGTGATCAGGCCAACCCGCTTTCCTGCTATCAGGTGACGATAGTGGTCCAACAGTACTTCATTGCCTAGCCTAAAAGGTACTTCCATGGCTGCTCCAATCTCGCTCAAAGGGCCGACCAAAAACACTAGGCTCAGACAGATCACTCCAGCTAGCATCCTTCGCATACGTTTCTCTCCTTGTGCAATCAAATTAGTGTAGATCGAAAATAAGAGGTACAACCATACGCAATATATAGACGAATCTGCAGGGGGAAAGTTTCAACCATAAGTTGGGCCAGAGACCTTGCCCTACGTTTGGCGACTGAAATCGCAGCAAAAAGAAAGGCGAACCCTCAGGGTTCGCCAGATTCGGCTCTCTTACTCGGCTGCCTGTAAGCGCCCTTGAATCTCGGACAGTTTCAATTCCAACTGCTGATGCATCAGACGATTTGTGGTTTCTTCTTCTTGCAGCAGAGCCAATCGCCGACGGTTGCTCCCTATGCGCCGTAGATAGCTGTCGCGTAAATCCAAGAAGGTATTGCGCTTTTCACCCTGGAGAAGGCTCAAACCCACCTCATCATCAGCGATGACGTCTTCCAGTGTCACTATCTCAGTCTGCAATTGCTCATGCTCTTCACTCAACTGCTGCATTTTCTGCAAGAAACTGCGTGTACTGCGCTCGTCCATGACTCTCCCCTCCTTTATGAAGACTCTTATTGAGTCGTAATTTTCTTTCTTTTTACTCTCTGTATACATGATACCGTTTGTTCGCGAATAATGCAACCGATAAATATGAATTCTTTATTAAGAAACATTTCGCTTGCCAATAAGTGTGTGGAGAGACATATTTCACGAAGACTGGAGCTGTCAATGCGACTGTCCATACTCCCCCAGTCGCTAAACGCGACAGCCCCCTCACGGAGGGGGCTAAGACTTGCCTTCCTCTGATGAGGGAGGTGGCATGGCGGCAGCCATGACGGAGGGAAGAAAGCATGGCGTCAGCCATGACGGCCTGTTTGGTGGCAGATAGTCTGCTAGCAGGTTATTCTCAGGCAAGGTTAAGTGTGTCGGTTTCTTCAGCGCAATGCGGCCAGCCGATCCGCCATGCGGCGGACTCTGGGTTGCGCTACCTGCCAGTAGCCGAATTCGTCCTGCTCCCACCCTCCCATGTGTAGCCCTGAACGCCGAAATTGCATCCGGCCAGGGAACTGCTGCCTGGCAGAGGAATGGAATTGGCGGCAACCGGTAGTCAGAGCCAGGTCCAGAATGTTGTCTGCATTCACTCCTCCGCCGGGCATCAGGGAGATCCGCCCAACGGACTGGCGGTGCAGCTTGGCGATCAGATCTTTGCCCAAAACAGCAGCCTTCTGCTGGCCGGAAGTGAGCAAGATATCTACCCCAAGGGAAATTAGGTCCTCCAGCGCCGCAAACGGGTCGACGGTCATATCAAAGGCACGGTGCCAGGTAATCTTCAGCGGACGGGCCAGCGCAATCAGTTCCTGGGCTGGGAGTTGATCAATGCTGCCCTCTGGACGCAACAGGCCTAGGACTATTCCTTCGGCACCTAAAGCCTTGGCCATCTGAATATCGCGCCGCATCACCTCTATCTCCAGATCGTGATAGCAGAAATCACCCCCTCGCGGACGGATCATTACGTGTATAGGAATCCGCAGACGATCCCGCACCAGGCCCAGCAGGCCACTGCTCGGGGTAGTCCCCCCTTCCATCAGGTTTCCGCACAGCTCTATCCGACTAGCGCCACCTTTCTCCGCGGCGATTGCCGACTGTACCGAGTCACAGCATATTTCCAGTTCGGCCAATATATCTCCCTCCTACTTTAGTTCTTCAAGCCCTGCTAAAGGCAATCTGACCCTGGACGATGGTCAAGTGGGCGCGCATTTGTTCGTCAAAAACAGCGATGTCTGCGTCACTTCCCGGCGCAAGACTTCCCTTCCGCCTATGCACACCGAGTAACCGAGCGGGATTAGCTGTGGCCGCCTGTAAGGCCTGCGCCTGAGTCAGACCGGTGGCTGACTGGAAGTTATGAACCGCTCGATTGAGGGTGATCACGCTGCCAGCCAACGCGCCGTTGCTCAACCGAGCCGCTCCCTGCTGCACATCGACCGCTTGTCCACCTAATTCATAGCTGCCATCCTCCAAACCAGCTGCCCGCATGGAATCGCTGACCAGGATTATTCGCCCGAGACCGATCATCCTCAATACCAGGCGATACATGTTCTCGTGCAGATGCAGCCCGTCTGCGATCAGCTCGCAATTGACGCCCTTTTCCAGAATGGCACCCAAGGGCCCTGGTCGGCGGTGGTGTAGCGAGGGCATGGCATTGAACAGATGGGTGGCATGGTTCACCCCGGCCTCGATCGCTTGACTGACCGTAGGGTAATCCGCTGCTGTATGACCGATGGATGGAATAATACCAGCTCGCAGTAGTCTGATGGCGAAAGCTTGATCCAGGTCCAGCTCCGGCGCATAAGTGACCAGACGAATCAGGTCCCGCTGGGATAACACCTTTGCGGCATCAGGCGTTAGCAGATGCTCTGAGGCATGCGCTCCACAGAACTGGCTGCTGATAAACGGTCCTTCCAGGTGAACGCCCAAGATGTGTGCTCCTATCCGGCCGTCTCCGGCGATGCCTTTGCCCCTCCTTAGTTGCCCCTTTATCGTCCGTATCGCCGCTAGCGCCCGTACAATCTCTGTCCAGGGCGCAGACATGGTGGTCGGCAACCATGAGGTGACTCCGTGCTCTACCAACGCTTGTCCCATTCTAGCCAGAGAAGATTCGCTCCTGTCCATCACGTCGGCACCCTTGAGTCCGTGAAGGTGGGTATCGATCAGCCCAGGGCTGATCAGCATTCCCTGGGCATCGATGGCCTGCTCAATCGGCAGCAACGCCAGGTCCTCTTGCCCACAGATCTGCCTGATCTGGCGGTCAAAGACCAGGGCCTGTCCCTGCAGCACACGCTCTCCGGCCACAATTTGGCCATTGACCAGCGCCTTATACATCCTGCTTCTCCGTCATTTCCGATGCTAATCTGTCTGCCCCGATCAGCCCGGCTGCCCTTCCCGGGATTGCCGGCAGCCGATTCACTGCCCCGGCCACTTTGTTGCCTCCTAGGTCGATGCCGATCCCATTACTCATGCTGTGTCTTCCTTTCCAGTTGGATGCAGGCGGGGTGTGCTATCGTTGACTGCTGCAACTATTCGTTACCCCCTAATTTCGCTGTCTGAGGTCCGTCTCCTGCCGCCAGATTGGCGCGGGAGATGACGGCAGACAGCTGCTCTGTCAGGAGATGGATCCCAACCCCTGGGCGCAAGCCCAGGATGCGCACCCCGTAATCTGGGACGTAGGCGTCCTCTGGCTGTTCCTCCGTTCCTGGGTAGACAGCCCACACCTCCAACACCGCTGGCGAGGGGGTTTCGGACCAGTTCGGCGCTTGACTATGCAGGTAGGGGGAGCGGATGGCCATTCCGTAGGAGATCAGCTGGCTCATCGCTTTTGGCCGATCGTATCCGCTGATCAGTGTCTCCTCTTTCCAGAACCCCCGTAGCGGGCGATACTTGCAGTCGATCACCAGGCACCCCAAGAAGGCATCGGCGCGAAAGAGGTCCAGACGCAGGTCGGGTCGGTTGTGGACGTCCTGCGTGTAGACCGGCTGCCCTGACAAGTGGGTAGCAGAGCTCTGCCGAGGGATCTCCTGGTCAACGCTGACCTGTACCACCAACTCTCCTTTCTGAAACAACAGGCAGGTGCCGGGTCGCAAGTCGGGAACTAGAAACTGCGTCTGCAGGAAGTCTTGATCATATAGCCAGCCGGAGATCGGCATCAAACCGATGGCCGTCAGCGCCCGGCAGATTTGGATTACACACCATATTTCATACAGCCGATCGGTGCGCTTCCATTGATAGTGATAGGATTGATCGATCAGCGGCTGCCAGTCCGCCTGTTCCAGCAGGCGATGAAGCAGATAGAGCGAGTGATAGCGGCCATCGGTCTGGAGAGCTTGGGGCAGCCTACCCCAGGTACTCTCTCCAATTTGCGCATACCAGTCAGCGTGACGGATCAGACCGAGGCCGCGTAGCATCTTGGTCGCCGCCTGCTGATAGGTGCGCAGGGTTTGATGCAGCCTCCAACGCTCCTGCTGCAATAACCGGGTATTCTTTTGCCACAGATACCGTTCCTGCTCGGTCAACTCTGTCTGCAGTACCAGTTCAAAGGAGTGGACAGCGGCCAAGAATTCACGCAGGTGGACGCTGACTGCTTTGACGATGCGCTTGACCCAGCGATTCTCCGGCAGATCGAAGTCGAGGGCAGTTGGCGGCGACAGCCTGATCAAATTACGAGTAGCCCTTGCGGACAGGAGATGATGCCTGGCTGTTGTCTTGGATTTGCTTAGGATCTCTTTGCGCACCCGGTGGTTAACCTTGGTCTGCAGATCGGTAAGGGCAGCCATCACCTGGGGAAACAGCCGTTGTACTACCAAGAAGTGGTGCAGCAGCGCCGGCGGCAGTCTGTCGGATAGATGGTGTTGGAATCCAAGGTGGCGCCGGGCCAAGTCCAGAGCTAGGCCGTGCAGTTCCTGCTCCAGTTCATCCCGCATCAGGATCCATTCTGCCACGGTCATTTCCTTAGGCTGTACCTGTATCTGTGCGAAGTAGGATTGCTGCTCCTGTCTGACCTCAATCCAGTACAGCCCTGGAATCCAGTTGTAGTTGCCGTAGGAAAACAGGTTCAGCCTCCCCGGGCCCAGAAATGGCCTTCCGGCGCTGTCTTCCTCCAGAAGCGCCTGCGAGATGCTCTCCAAACCGTCCATATACATCCGAGTGTTCTTATCCTGGGCAATGAAGTGCAGCCGCAAGGGGAGGTTTTCGGTCAGAACCAAAGTCGGTGGACGTCCGATCAGCTGCTCCCGGGAATAGAATTCCTTTATGGGCAAGCTTTCTTCATAGCTCCCGCTCCCCTGGAGAAAGAGCACTTGAAACGACGTGGGGCTAGACGGTGTAGCCATGCTCGGCCAAGTCCTTTGCTTTTTGCTGCAGCGCCTGTCGGCAGTGTCTGAACTGGGACAGGTCGTGGTATCGGTCCAGAAGGTCCAGCAGCAAGCCGCGACCGGGGCTCTCTGGATGGGTTTGGTGGCTGCCGATCACAGATCGCAGCTGGCTTTCAGGTCCCCTGATCTTGGTGAACACCCGCTGTAACAGCTGTTTGTCCAGGGCTTCCGAACGGCAAAGGTAGGGGTTTTTAGGCAAATTGGCCAAATAGCGGCCAATTTGAGTGACCACCCGATAACCGATTCCGAGCTGCAAGCTAGCTCGTTGCAGCAGATCATGGATATTCTGTAGCAGGCTCAGTTCCCTTTCCTGCAGGCCCAACTTTTCGGGCAAGCGAATGTAGTCGCGATACTCTGCTGCCGACACTGGGGTTATCGGCGGGGGCGTCTCCGCTGTCCAGGCCGGCAATGACAACAGATCCTTAAACGGCCTCATCTCCAAACGAATCACATTGGCCCTATCCAATACTTTGTCGGAGAAATGGTAAGTAGATTCGTCCAGATTGACCGTTCCGCCAAAGAGCAGGTTATCCCCCAGCCGAACGGTTGGCGGGTAGAGATGAGAGTTGAGCAAGCGTGCTGCAAGCTGATCAGGGTAGAGCCGCAGGATACGCCGACTAGGGGGTAGCTCTAAGACCGAGAGCAGTTGGGAAAAATAGTGCTCTACCCTGGCCAAATTCATCTCGTCCAGGCAAACCAGGTGTAGTCGCTCCGGGTGAGCGGCCGCTTGTAGCAGCGCCTGCAGCAAGCCGGAGTCTCCAGGGCGAAACAGCCATTGGCTGGGATCCAGGAACCCAATCAAGTCGGCATCGTCGGTCCAGGACGGGCGCACCGGGATCATCCAGGTCTGTTCGCTGGGCAAACCCAAGGCCTGAGCATAACACTGCATCAGTCGCGACTTCCCGGTGCCGCTCAAACCAGCCAAGATCACGAGCCGGGAGGACTTCATTGCGGTGTGTAGATTAACCAAGTCCGCCTGGGAATAGAGCAAGCCGAGCTCGCCTGCGATGCTTTCCAGGCGTGCTAAGAAGAGTTGTTCTGCTGCCGTTGGTGCCATCGGCGTGTCCTGGTGGCCTATCTCATCGGTGTCAGCTGCCGCCTCTTCGCCTGCCGCATGCTGCTCTCCTGGCAAGGGCAGGGATAGGGGCTCCGCGCCTGCCACCGCTTCTAGCATTTCTTGATATACCTTTTGATCAACAAATAGCAGCTGCTCTTGGCCAGGGGCTGCAAACACTGCCTTTTCCCAGCATTCTTGGAAGCCAAGCATTTTCAGCTGCCCATCGGGCTGAAGCTCCAACCCTTGTTGGCTGTACTGGTGATCGTGAAAGGTGCCCAGCACCAGCCACGGATCGGATAGCGATCCGCGCCAGACCACACACTGGGGCGTATCGGCGGCGTCCCCAGACAGATGAGCCACCTCACCCACCGCTTCCGCAGCAGCCAGCTGGGTGGCGAAGGCCTCGAAAGGTCGCCGACACGATCCCTGGCTGAAAGCAGGCAGTGGCAGATAGAAGCTGTCGGCCGTATGGGCCAACGGCTGTGCTACCAAGCACAGATTGGAGATGTTGAAGTATTGTCCTTTTTGGACCGGTTGAAAGACGAGCAACTGTCCTTGGAGAAAGGTACGGAGAGATTGCAGACGTTCCTCCGCCGCCAGTGCAAAGTCATCCAGAAACCCGTGGGGCTCCAGATCGTTGCTGAAACCATAGACTACCTTCACCTGGGGTAAGGATGCAGGCACAGGCGAAACCGGGCGCACCGCAAACTGGATCACCTGCAAGCTATTGATGAATATTGCTTGTCTACCGCCCGTCCTTTCGGCTACATCATCGTCATTGGCGAGCATACCTACCAGATACCCTTTCCACGCGTCGATCACTTGGGCACCCCCTCTCCTTCGATCCGGTCCTGCAACTGATCATAGGATGTAAAACAGCTCAATCGGGAGGCTGCCGTCTGCATCAGCTGTCTCTGGATTGGCAGCGGGGTAGCATAGCTGAGCATCCATACCTGCTGGGCCCGGTCGACAGCTTCTCCGGCCGTTCCTTGGAGCACATCCAGCGGCAAGACACATTGCAGACCATGTGAGGACAACAATTTAGCCTGACTTGGGGCGATATTCCCTACCAGCACCACTCCCTCCAGAGGAGCAAGCTGCTTCTTTGCCAGATTGAGGGCTACCTCTTCGGTTGGTTGCTCTTCCGCCTTCAGTTCTGCCAGCTGACGTTCCCGCAGCTGCAGGCGAGTATCCCGGTCCGCCAGGCGGCTGAGCAAGCTCTGCCTCTCCACCTCCCAGAGTTGTTGATTGCGGATAGCAGTGACCTGGACTTCGGCCAGCTCTGCCCGCAGTTCCTCTATCGTCTGGTTCAACTGTAGGCGTTCCTTTGGCCACGATTCCTGTTCCCGCGCCGACGTCGGCGTGGAAGCCGACTCAGCTTGTTCCGGGCGCTGTTCCATTGCTAACCAGTCAGATAACGCTCCGGTGAAGCGCAAATGATCGAACAGACTGCTAGCCCGTTGTTTGAGTTTCGGATCGGGGCTGGACAAGAGCGACATCAGCATTGGGCCTGGTCGATACCCATCGGCCAATCGCTGATGCAGCTGTTCTTCACTGCTAGCCCTCAGTTGCTGCAGCCCGCTATCCTGTTGCACCCATTGATCCAACGCTTTACGCAACTTGACGAAATTGCTGCCCTTGAGGAGCGCCTGCACAACTCTTGGACGGGCCATCCCAAAATCTTGCGCCCAGCGGGCCCCCTGCCAGCCGGGCAGGCGCAGCTTTAGTCTCCTAGCCACTTTGATCAAATCGCGGTCGCCCATCTGCTGTAGCAACCATTTCCATTCCGGGGGGGTCAAAGCCTGGTCACCTCGCCTTCCTATCTGCATTCCACTCTCCCTCCGCTGCAACTGCTCTCGTCTATTGATATGGCCGCCGAGCCACCACAAAGAACGGCCCAGCTGCAATCAGCTGGGCTGCTTTCTGCCCCACTACACTCTGCGCCCGAACGTGAGCAGCCTGCTGCTGCCACCGACACGCCGAAATCCCACCTTGCGTGTCAGGTTGATTGAAGGACCGTTGCTCCGATTGACCCTAGTGTAGGCATAGTGCCCGCCAGAGCGGCGCAGGATCGCCATCGCCTGCCTACAGGCGTTTTCGGCCAACCCGTGCCTGCGAAACTTCGGTAAGACGGACAGATGGCACAGCTCGTAAACTCCGCGCTGTCTCTGCTCAATCCCGATCCAGCCGACCAAACGGCCGCCGGTGACGATCCCGTAATGTGGCCGCGAGATCACCCGCGCAGAACTGATGCTCACTCCGTTCATCCGCCTCACCCCGCTGGCCACCATAGCGGCGGTACGGCGGTCACAGATCCTCTGCAATCTCACTTGATCAACACCTCCGCAGCTTCAACTAGAACCTTACCGCCCGTCGTGCCTGCTGCGGCGCTCAATCTCCGCGAGTGGTGCGCTGGTTCCGCCTTTGGGTGGTTCGGGGCTTCCGTTGTGGCGGCTGCTCCTGCTCCTGCTTCTGTTCTTGCTCCTGTTCCCGTTTCTTGATCTCTGCCAGCACTTCTGCCCTGATTTGGTCGCGCAACTGCTCAAGCAGCCTCTGATCGGCTGATTCAACCACTCGGGACAGTTCCTGTTTGTGCAGTGATAGCATCTGCTCATAGATCCCAGACCAGTGCTCTCGCTGAGCCTGCTCAGCTTGCATCTGTGCCTGTTGCAGACGCTTGGCAAGCAATTGGCTGGCGTCTTCTGCTATCTGCTCCATCTGACCTTGGTAGCCAGTCTTGAACTCCTGATACGCCGCTTCCATCTGCTCTATCAGGGCCTGCACCGTGCTGTCCACCCGTTCAGTTAACGCTCTTTCTTGTTTCGACCACTGAGCAGCATTCTGCTCTTGTAGACGATCGCCCAGTGAGCGCTCTGTCTGGCTGTACAGCTCTGCCAGCCTCTGGTTGGTCTGGCGCATCAGCTCGGTGTGTCCTTTGGCTAGTTCAAGACCGAATCTGCGGATTAGCTCTTCTGACAAGGCCACCTGCTGCTTGCCATTTTCCTCTAGTTTCTTCTTCAGTGTTTGATCCACGGATCTCAGTTGCAGCTGATGCTGTTGTTCTACTTGCCGGGTCAGCGAGGTGAGCAACTCCGTCTGCTTAGCGACAAAAGAGGAGGCTTGAGTCTTAGCCTGGGCTAAATTGGCTTCCGTTTCGCTGTGCAATCGCTCCAAGGTTTGCCGCATGTCGGTTAATAGCTGGCTGCCATCTGCGGCAGTCTTTCGCTCAAGCCCCGCCATCGCCTCTTCTTTCGCCTGCAGCCACCGGTCGATGCTCGCTTTAACCTCTGCGATCTGCTCTGACTGTTCCAGCGAGAGCGATTGCAGCGTTTGTTTAGAGGATTGCTGCAGTAACGCTAGCTGTTGCTCATTCTGCTTTAGCAAGCGTTGATAAGCATCGTTGCTTTCCGTAAACCAGGTGGAGATCGCGGTCTTGCCTGTATCCAGGTGCTGCTCAAGTTGCTCGAGCAGCACCTGCGACGACTGCACAGTCTGTCGAAACTGCTGATCCATCTTGGCCAGGTGTTGCGCCTGGTCACTGTCCAGCGAAACTGTCCGTGCCTTCAGCCAATCAGTGAACTGCTGGCGTTGATCATCCCTTTGGGTCTTGGCCTGCACAGCGGCTTGTTCCAGTAGCAGCTGCATCTGCTTCTTATGCTCAGTGGTCTGCTGTTGGAACTCCCGCTTGCTGCTGTGCCAAGTAGCAGATTGCTCGTCTATCCAACGCTTGATCATCTGTCGCATCTCTGGCAGGGCTTGCTGCTCAATCCTCTTCCAGTCGTTGGAGACCCTGTCGTTCCACTCCTGTCGTGCAGTTTGCCATTCCTGCTGCGCCTGCCTGATTTCATTAGCTAGGTGACGCGACCATTCACGCTGCAATAATGTAATCTGGTCTTCCTGTCCGCGTTTCCACGAGGCCCGCGCTTCCCGCAGGGAGTTATCCCAACGTTTGCTCCATTCGGCGAGTTGCTCCCGGAGACGCTGCTCGGTATTCTTCTGTTCGGCCTGCAGCCTGGCTTGACTGGCGGTAAGTAGATCATCGTGGCGCTGCAGCAACAATTGTTGCTGTTCTTGCCAACGCACTTGATCCCGTTGCTTCTGTTCCTCATCCCACTTGTTCAGCCAGTCGTCCTGTCGCTGGTTCCAGCTTAACGTTTGCTCTCGTAGCCAGGCCCGCGAGTGAGCTTCTTGACTGTCCAGGAGCTGTAGTCTCATCTCTTCCGTCATCGTTTGTGAACGTTCCCTCAGCTCTTTGACCATCTCTACCCACATCTGCTGCAGGCGGGGGCGCTCCCGCTGAATGATCTCCTGTTCGCGCCATTCGATCTCCAACCGGTGCACCTGTTCCTGTTGCTGTTTGCGGATTTGTTCGGCCTGCTGCTCTAGCTCAGCTTTGAAATGATTCAAAGCGATAGCAGCCCGGTCTTCCACCTCCTGCTGCTTTTGGCTCATTTCGCTGCGCAAAGAAGCGAGGAGTTGTTGGCTCTCTTGGTTCATCCACTGACGCAGCTTCTCGATCTCAATGGTCTGCAACTGACTAGACCACTGCTGCTCCAGTTGAGCCTGTCGTTGCTTCAGATCCTGTTCCATTTTCTGATAATGCTGCTGCAGTTTGCTCAGCTCTGTGCTGCGCCACTTATCGACCTTTGCCTGCTGTTCGGAACTCAGTTTTTGCTGCCATTCAGTCTGTTCTTTCTGCATCGCCTGCAACATCTGTTGACGCCACTCAGGCTCCGATGGGTGCCAGTCCAGCTTCTCCATCTCTTCGTCGTTTTCCCAAGGGTCGGCCTCTTCCGATTCTACTTCGGCTTCCAGCCACGGTCGCGCTTCCAGATAGGCTTTTACCCGTTGTTCTTGGGCTTCCACCGCTGCTTCAGCTTTCTCGATCAGCCGACGAACACCACCGAGTGATTGAGAGTTGCTTTCTAGCTCTCGCAAACGGGACAACTCCCGTTCCCTGCCCTGCAGCTCCTCCTCCAGTTGAGCGAAGTACAGCCGTTGTAGCTCAGCTTCTTCTTCATCGTTGTTTTCACTGCCCACTGCGCGATGAGCCAGATCTGCAATCTGCTCGGCTGAGAGTTCTCGCTGGTTGCGGCTGGAACGCCGCCTTCTCTTGTTGGCCACCACTTGCTTCACCTCTTCTGTTCTGCCGGATCAGCAGATATCCAGCTGTCGCTACAGCAGTATATGAGTGCACAGCGCAAGAGGTTATTGTAGTTAGGTGCATGTGGGCAGCAGATGATGCTTGTTCATATATGTCTGTTTGCTGTCACAGTCAGCAGACATGATTCATATTTTGTCAGTATGAGGGGAGGTGGTTCTTCATGAAGATAGTGGAAATGCTGATCGGCCATAACCGCCCGGGAACCAAAATGCGGCCTACTACGCTTACAATTCATAACACCGCCAATCCAGACTCGACCGCTCGCAATAACCGCGACTATTTTTCCAATCATGCCAGCGCCAGAGCATCTACCCACTATGTTGTCGACGATCAGGAAATCATTCGATGTATTCCGGAAGACGAAATCTCTTGGCACGCCGGCGCAGCGGCTAACAGCAGTTCCATTAGCATTGAAGTGTGTGAGTTCACTGATGCACAACGACAAGCCAGAGCCGATCAAAATGCGGCCAGCCTGGTCGCCGATATCCTGATTCGGTTTGAGTGGGGATTAGAGCAGATCAAGACTCATCAGGATTGGACGGGCAAGTACTGTCCGCGCAAATTGTTGCCCATCTGGAACGAGTTTCTGGCGATGGTGCGACAATACTTTCTCCAGCCAGGCGCAGATCCGCTGCATGTGGCTTTGCAGGTTTTGCAGGCTAACGGAATGATCAGCACTCCCAAGTATTGGCTGCAGGCGGCCAGGCCTGGTCAGACTGCCAAAGGCGAGTATGTGTATCTGCTGATCATCAGAATGGCCCAGTTCCTTGAACAAGGTACAAGCCGATAGTCGCTTGTGCGACAATCGCTTTATTTGCCCGCAACATCTGCGGATGTTGCTAGTAGGTACA
>CAYVCY010000028.1:0-18575 GCA_964450265.1 uncultured Clostridia bacterium | reverse complement strand
TCGAATCCGGTGGTCGCAGGTTCGAATCCTGCCGGGCGCGCCATGCTTAGTTCTTGCATCTGGTAAATGAAACAGACACCGCATGTCTTATGCGGTGTCTGTCTGTTTATCTTTACATTCCATTCTGACTACCCGAGCGTCGAATACCTTCGCTTCTTCGATGCTGTGGGTAACCATAATCACTGTCTTTCCCGCGGCGTTGTCCTTAACATACTGCATGGTTGCCTGTTTTGTGGCTTCATCTAAACCTTTGAAAGGTTCGTCCAGGAACAGGATGTGGCTTGGAGCCAGCATGGCGCGGACAATAGCCACCCTCCGTCGCATTCCGCCGCTCAGCTCTCTCACCGGCTTGGTCAAGCTGCCCTTCAGTCCGATCGTTTCTAGGTTGCGGGTAATCTGTTGGTTATCCACATTCTTGTCGCACACCAGGCGCACATTGGAAACGGCGTTAAAGTCTTCGCAGAGCCGATCTTCTTGGAAGACCGCGCTCTTCAAGCGATTCTTAATTCCTGTTACCTCGCCACCATCCGGTCGAATCAACTCCATCAAGATGTTTAGTAGCGTGGTCTTGCCGCAACCGGAGGGTCCCATCAGGCAGGTTGTCTCGGCCGCTCGAAAGATAGCACTGAACCGATCGAGCACCAGTAGGGTGCCGTAGCGCTTGGTCAGATTCGACACGATGATGTCCATGCTACGATCTCTCCAATCTCACGAACAGCCATCTCAGAAGTAGCAGAAACAGCCTTTCGAACAAAATGCTGACCACGACGATCACTACCGTCCAGGCGAAGAGATCGCCGGTGCTCAGATAGACCTTTGCTTCGTAGAGTTTTTCGCCGATGGAACCGCCTGGAATTCCGATCACCTCCGCTGCCACCCCGGCCTTCCATGACAGGCCGATCGCTACGCTGCAGGCAGAGATCAGGTAAGGCTTGAGCTGGGGTAAGTAGATGTACTTCGTCCGCTTGATCCAACCTACACGGAAGAGGTCGGCCATTTCCAGTAACTTGCGATCTGTGCTCTTGATGCCCTGCAACACATTGGTATAGATGATCGGGAAAGCCATCAAGAAGGAGATGAACACCGACAGGCTGCCCGCGTTCAGCCAGATCAAGCAGAGGATGATGAACGAAGCCACCGGCACAGACTTGATTGCTGCCACAAAGGGCTGCAGCATCACCTCTGCCAGACGGAGCTTTCCGGCAACAGCCGCCAGGATGTTTCCCACCAGTAGGGCAAGTGCAAATCCGCAGACGATCCGGTTAAAGGAGAAGCTGATGGCATTGAAGAAATCGGCCTCGGTAAAGAGGCCGATCAGTCTTCCCATCACGGTAGTCGGGGCAACCAATAGCAGGTCCTGCCCCAATAGCATCGCGCCGATCTGCCAAAGGGTGAGGGCAAATACGATCGCGCCTATGCTTTCCCAGCGCCTGCTATCTCTCATAATAGAAACCGTCGTCTGGCAAAGCCCCCCCTACAGCTTTCGGGTTCTGTTCAAACAGCACCTTCAAGTATCCGTGCAGCATTGGCTTCATGTCTGCCCCGGCCACGTAGGTGATGTTGCAGTAGGGAATAGCTTTTTCGGCCACTGCGGCATTGACTATCCCGAACTTATCCACCAGTTGCGCCGCCTCCGGAATATTGGCATTGACGTACTCGGTCGACGTCTTGTATTCGTCCAGAAAAGCGGCTAGCTGCTCCGGGTAGGCTTCTGCAAACTCAGTTCTGACAATCAGCACGCCGGTGATCATAGCACTGTCGGTCTGCAAATCCTCCCAGGCCTTGGTCAGATCAACCGCGATGCGCAGACCTGCAAGTTGCGTTTGGGCTACCGTAACGTACGGCTGTGGCAGCATGGCGATCGAGTTCTGGCCCTGAGCCATCAAAGCAACTATCTCGCTCGGCTCGGCCTTCCAACTGAGGGTCACGTCGCTGTCCGGGTCGATGCCATTCTCTGACAACAGATGCCTGAGTGTATATTCCGGTATAGACCCTTTACCAGATCCAAGAATGGTCCTTCCTTGGAGATCCGCAAAGGACTGTATTTCATTGCCATTCTCTACGATATAGGTCACCCCCAGTGTATTCACAGCCAGTAGTTTGACCGCCCCGTCTGTATTGTTATACAGCACAGACGCCAGGTTGGCCGGGACCGCTACGATGTCCAACTCGCCTTGGATCAGCTTCGGGGTCACCTCGTCGGCGGAACCATAGATGTTAAACGTGTAATTGTTGGCTGCCTGGTCCTGGTCGGCCGCCTCCATCAGTTGCACCATACCCATAGAAGTCGGTCCTTTCAGCCCGCCGATGCGAATTTCAGTCGGCTCATCTGTCAGCTCTGGTGTCGTCTGACACCCAACTAAGATTACGGCAGTGAGTGCCACCAGCAGCATGGACAAAGTCTTCTTCATCACTATTCCTCTTTCCTACTATTTTGCTTGGCGATAGTTGTCTTGGTAGTGACCCCTTGCAGCATTCCGAGCTTGCCTGAAAGCGAGCTGATTACATCGCCTGAGGCATCCATTACCACGCAGATGATCGAAACGCCCCGATCCCGATAGGGGATTCCCAGCCTGCCGATGATGTGTTCGCCAAAGACATGCAGCAATTCGTTCACCTTGGCTGCTATCTCGGTATTCTCGATGATCATGCTGATCACCGCGATCCTGCTCTCCACCGACACCCTCCTCTCCTGCAATCACACAAAAACCGCGCCCAAAAGGCGCGGACAAATAATCTCCGTTTATCCGTCGCCTTTCCATCCGGGGCGTACCCAAATCGTCAGGTAGACACTATGTGATTTCAAGAACATTATAACCGCCCTAACAATGGAAAGCAACGCTCTTTTTGACACGTGGGGACAGTCCCCACGTGTCACTCCCACAAGCTATTCCCGGATGGTGTGTTCCTTGGTTAACCTGCGTATCTTCTTGATCATCTTGACCACGCCCGTACCCACCAATACTGCGAGCGCCGACGTGATCAGGGAGAGGGGCCATGTGCTCGGCCAGGGATGGATGATCATGTTTACCGCATTGATGATGGTCAGCGGCATGATCGCCGCCAGCAACATCAGGATGCGGCGATAATGTTTGATGCGTGATTCCAGATCCGAATATAGGTCGAAGGCACCATCGGTTGCTTTTCTTCTGAAATACACCCAACGAAAGTATGTGCCGATCTGTTCAATTCCGGCTTCCTCCAGGAACCTGATGTAAGCGATGCTTTCGGGATGGGAAGGCAGGTTTTCCAGCAGTTCCAGCCGGTAATTGTATTCGCCCGGCGCGCCGTCCTCAAAGACATACTTGCGGAACCCCACAGAGACCAGCTGCAGCCCCTTGGCAGACATTTGATTCAGCCATTTTTCTTCCTGCTCATAAGACCAAGCGAAGAACACTTTGCGGGCAGTGTGTCTCATTCGGCCATCCCCCTTAAGATTTCTTCCCCGTTTTGCACTAACTCGGCCAGTCGCTCCAGCTCGCCCCGCAACACATCCCGGCCCACGGGTGTTATTCGGTATTCCTTACGCCGTGAGTTGCGGTCACCGGGCAAAGCCACGATCCAGCCTTTTTCTAACAGGGTGTTCAATGCCCCATAGAGTGTGCCCGGGGCGAGGTTTAGTCGCTCGTTGCTCAGCTCTCTGATATTCTGCATTATGCCATACCCATGCATCGGCTGTGCCAGCGAAAGCAGGATGTAATAGACTGCTTCTGTGAGCGCAATGGCTTCCCTATTTCCCTGCATGAGACCCCTCCTAACATATCGGCTGATTTTATATCGGAATCGGATATATCGGTCTACGATATAAGTATATCGGTGGCCGATAGTATTGTCAATTATCCCTCATTCGCTGCAGGAATTTGAAACAGGCTGTGGAATCAAGTGGAAGCGGATAGCACCAATGGGGTTGGCAAGAGGGAAAAGGGACGCGTGGCTGCAGTACGATTGTTCATAAGGTGTGGAGGTGCTGAATATGGGGAAAGCTGCTGGCAAGTGGTTTGCCAAGTTGTATGATTTGGAACCCCTGCAGAGAGCGGTTGCAGTGTGGTTGTTGTTTCAGTTTGTGTTGTGGCTGACTTTTGGGGTAGGTTACCTACTCAATCCAGGGGCATGGGTGGATGTGCCACCGATACCGCCATCCCAAGCGGCGGTAGGGGGGTGGTTGAGCACTCTCATGTTCATCATCGTCAACAATGCGCTAGTGGTGCTGATCATTGTCGCCGGAAATCTGTTTGTACGCTTTGGCTGGGTGACACCTGGGCTGCTGGCACTGCTCATTCAAGGAACAGCTATCGGTTGGCTTGCCGGGACCAATGGGTTTGAGGCTCCGTTCGCCAGCGTGGCAACTGCCAACGCTCAATTCTTGCGGGTAGGGCTATGGGAAACGACCGCATATGCTCTTGCCTGTGCTGTGACCCTGCCCAAGTCTCTGCTGGTTTCCAAGACATTCCCGGCAACAGAGTGGGCGGAGGTACATAAGCTAAAGGATCTGCGCTTCTCCGCCAAAGAGAAGCTGTTGGGGCTGTCGGTGATTGTCAGCTTGCTGACTGCGGCGCTGGTGGAAGCGGGCTATCTACTCAGTTGAACTGACACGTGGGGACTGTCCCCGCGAGTCACCAATCCAGGTAAGGAGGAAGGTTTGATGAGGTTTTATTGTTTCCCTACTTGAATCACCTGCCGCAAGGCGAAGAAGTGGCTGGATGACCACGACATTGTCTATCAGTACCACAATATAAAGACCGATCCGCCCACCGTCGATCAATTTCTTTCTTGGCTAGACGCCAGTGGGTTGCCGATTAAACGGTTCTGGAACACCAGCGGGGCCCAGTATCGGGCATTGGGGTTGAAGGACAAACTGTCGCAGCTGACTGAAAACGAGCAATTGCAGCTATTGGCCAGCGATGGGATGTTGGTCAAACGTCCGATACTGGTCGGCAACGAAATGGTATTGGTAGGTTTCAAGGCAGAGGAATGGGGGAGTGCACTCATCGGCAACTGAGCTTCCCTGAAGAGTAACATCAGTTGTCTCGATGGAACGAAGGACAATGTAATGGAGGGATACGAAGATGGTAGGCGTGGAGATCGATATGGTAGTTACAGATAGCTTACAGGCGTTAGCTTTGTACGAACGCATCTTTGAAGCTGAACGGCTGGAGGTGACCAACTACGACACGGGCATGAACGAAGTCATATTTACCATGTATGGTGCCAGGTTTCATCTGCTAGACGAGAATCCCGAATATCATCTGCTCGCTCCTAAGCCAGGCGGGTCGCAGTCTATGTGGGCTAACGTGCTTGTCCCTGACATCAAGGAGACCTATAGCAAGGCTATCGCAGGCGGCTGCACGGGGATTCAACCGGTCACCGAAATGGCTGAGTTCGGTGTCAGCAACGCAATTTTCTTGGATCCCTATGGCTACGTATGGATGCTGCATCAGGTTCATCGCGAGGTCAGCTTCGAAGAGCGAAATCGGATCTTTGAGGGGAAGATGCAGTGACAAGCGGGGACTGTTCCCCACGTGTCCCTTTGACTTCCCCGATTGCGTGTTTGTCAATTTCGGCAGCCCCAGAGCACCTAACCCATCCGCTGCCTGACGAAATCGATACGGTGGTGGAGCTGGAGTTGGTTTAGCGCAGCGCTTGCTGATAGTAGATTGAAGGGGTCACAGCCGCGACCCCTTTTTTCGCCTACTTCCACAGGTCTTTCACCAATTCTTCGATCCTCTTACGGCGGGCGGCCGTGCATTCTTCGTCCACCACATATCCCTCCGGCACCTGCTTCAGTACGTCCCCTTCTCGGGCATCGCCTAGAATTAGGCTGCGGGGGAGGTGGACTATCTCTCCGTCTTGCTCGCAGATGGCGAACCCGCCCTCAAATCTGTCAATAATCAGCATGCTGGACACTCCTTACCTGCGTGAGATCAGCCGCTCCTTCGCATCATACAGCTCGGCAGGATCGCCGTTGTTGTTCCAGATATCGTTCTTTGTCCATACTAACACGCCAACTCCTGCCGCTGCGTCCTGGCCACTGACTACCTGGATAGTCCCTCCGGCTGCCAGTGTCGTCCCCGGCGGGAAGTAATAGGTCTGGTCTCCCTTCACGCTAACCAGACGCCACCCGGTCAGGTCCACCGACTCGGTTCCGTTGTTCTCGATGCTCACCACCTCGCCGCGCAAGTCTACGCTGACTATCTTAACTTGACTGGCTGGATCTGGGGCTGATCCAGAGCAGGAGAGCTCGGTACTGAAGGTGATCTCCGAGCCGTCGCTAGCGGCTACGATGCTGCCGCACTGGTCAGTGCGATATACCGGAATTGAGTTGGCCTCTAGTAGTTCCCTCGTCTCCCGATGGGGGTGGCCATACGTATTCAGGGCCCCCACTGAAATCACTGCAAATTGGGGCGATACCTCTGACAGAAAAACGTCCGATGTAGATGTTACGCTACCATGATGCCCAACTTTTAGCACGGCGGCGCTGAGGTCGAATCCTGCGTCGATCATCTCCTGCTCCGCTAGCGCTTCTGCATCCCCGGTGAGGAGGAATGAAGTAGCGCCTAATGATATTTTAAGCACGACGGAATAGTTGTTCAGATTGCTGTAAGATTGTCCATTCGGTCCTAGTACCTTCACCTTGGAATCCCCCAGAGAGAACTCTTTCCCTGGCTCTGGTGCGGTGATGGCTAGGTCTTCCTCAGCAATAGTAGTCAGTAGATTTTCATAGATCGTGCTGGTATGTATCACTCGCGGCATGATCAACGTGTCTACAGGGAAGGCACTGATCACCGCGGCCATGCCGCCGATGTGGTCCGAGTGGGGGTGCGTAGCCACTACCAGATCCAACTCGCGCACCCCTCTGTCTTTCAGATACTCGATCACCGTCTCGGCGTTGTAAGCCTCGCCTGCGTCCACCAGCATGAAATGTTGGCCACTTTCTACCAGAATGCTCTCTGCCTGCCCTACGTCGATAAAGTGGACCAGCAGATTCGCCCGTCCGTCGCTCGCCGGTTGCACGCATCCGATCAGCAAACTTAGCGACAGCAGCATTAGCAGCGCAATCAGTCTAGACTTACCTTTCAGTCTCATGGTGTCCTCCTCAGTCCGTTATTTGACGCCGTATACTTATTACGATGGAGCGCATCACAGCTCCTCGATCAGCAATCCCTTTAGGTGTGCGGGTAATGGTCATTCTTTCCACTGAAAGATTTGCCTTAGCGATCGTAGCTCTAGCAACCATCGGCCTGTTCTCAATTGCGCACCAGCCAGAAGAGCCGGTCTCTTCCTGTGATATAATCTATACGCATTCCCTGCCACAAGAAGATAGGAACCAGCCTGGGTAATGGGTCTTTCCCGCAAGACAATTAATGGCCGCAGAACATTACTGATAAGGGAGAATCTCACGACATGGAGACGCCAGCCAACTTGGTGAACGAGAGATTTAACGACCGCTATTTCGATGTGGTCAATGCCATCGACGAGGCCCAACAGATCCATTTTCGGAACAATCGCCTGCTAGAGCGGATCGGCGCCAGTATAGCGCAGGGAAAGTGGTTTGTGATTGGGGAAACCGGGTTTGGGGCCGGCCGCATGCTGGTGGCACTGATGGAATACCTGAAGCAAAGCCGACTGAGCAATGTTTCTATTCAATATAACACAGTGGAGCTGTATCCAATCAGCCCAGAGAGGATGCTCTCTCTTCTCAGCCCTTTTGAAGACCGGGCCAGCGCGGAGATCTCCACCCTGGTTGGGGCCTATCGGGGTATAGATATCACCGCCTCCGGTTGGCACTCCTTGCAGCTTTCGCAGCCCTTCGGAACCATCGAGCTGCGGCTGTGGATAGGGGAGGCACTGGAGATGGTGGAGGCGTTGTCTGAGCCCTGCGATGTCTGGTTCTTGGATGGACACGGCCCTAAGAAGAATCCCTCCATGTGGCGCGCGGAATTGTTGGCGGCCATCGGGGCGACCACAAAGCCTCTGGGTAGCTGTTCCACTTACACCGTGGCCAGCGTGGTCCGAACGGGGCTGATCGCAGCCGGGTTCAAACTGCAGCGGCATCCCGGGCACGGCGGAAAGAAGGAAGTGCTGCAGGGGATCAAGCTGGCTGACTAGGACTGTGGCGGATGTTGTTTTCGACTGAGTAAAGGTCAACTTTTGACCAGAATTATCTTGGTACTTTGGAGGGGTAGAGATGAGAAATATCTCCGTTCGCAATTTGGCGCTTTCCGGCCTGTTCCTGGCCCTATGTCTGCTACTGCCGATGTTCGTCGGCCAAATTCCCCAGATAGGCGGGATGCTGCTGCCGATGCATCTCCCGGTTTTGCTGTGCGGCTTTGTTTGCGGCTGGCCCTACGGTCTCGCTGTAGGCCTGATCGCTCCTGTCTTCCGCAGCCTGCTGTTTACCATGCCTCCGATGCCGACGGCGATCGCTATGTCCTTCGAACTTGCCATTTACGGCTTGGTGACTGGGTATCTTTATCAGTTCGTGCAAGGACAGAGGGGTGCTGTCTACCGGGCCTTGATCCCAGCGATGATCCTGGGTCGGATTCAGTGGGGACTAGTCAGCGCGATCATCTATGGTTTCAGAGGCAGCACCTTCACCTGGCAGATGTTTGTCGCCGGTGCCCTCTTAAATGCGATTCCCGGCATTCTGCTGCAGCTGGCCCTGATCCCACTGATCATCGCTGCCTTGGAAAGGGCTAACCTGATCGAACATGCATAGCCAGCTTACAGAGCTTAAACCGTTGCTGCTTGAGCATTACCAGCGCTATCCCCAAATGACGATTCAAGACCTGGTAAAGTTGATCTTCCAGAATGAATTTGCGGGGGGGCACATGGTTACCTGCGAGCTAGCCAGCTTGCAGCGCTTGCAGGAGGAGTGTCAAGGATTAGACGCAATCGCTAGCGTCATGTTTGAAGACATTGGAAATAACCTTTGCCGCCTGCGTTTACAGGCTATTCGTCCCAGCGGGGTGCAGCTGAGTACGGTGAATCGCTTCTTCGTCAACACCGCCCTCAGCAGACGGGGGCGGGTCAGCAGTTTTGAACAGAAGCTGGATCTATTGAGGTCTTGTTGTGAGGAAGGTGTTCTGCCCTTCCAGACAGCTGATCTGGAGGCTTACCTGCGCACCTATCGGGAGCGGGGCTACCCGGCGGTCAGCCATAGCCAAGTCTATCGCCAGAGTTACCGACCGGCCTATCGAGTGGTGGGAGCTGAGTATAGAGACTATTTCCCCATATTTTCTCGCATAGATAGGCTGCTTAAGCATAGTGACGACCTGGTTTGTGTAGCCATTGATGGAAATAGCGGTGCCGGGAAGAGCACCTTGGCTAAGCTGATCCAAGCAATCTATGACTGCAATGTGTTCCATATGGACGACTATTTCCTGCCCCCACAGATGAAGACCGAGCAGCGATTGGCAGAGGCCGGTGGGAATGTGGATTACGAACGATTTCTACATGAAGTAATCGCCGGAATCGCGTCCAGGCAAGAGTTCTGTTATTCGCCTTATGACTGCCAGCAGCAGGCGTTGATGCCAGCCATATCGGTTGCGCCTTCCCGACTAAACGTGGTAGAAGGCGTGTATAGCCTGCACCCAGTCTTGGCCGACAGCTATCAGCTAAAGGCGTTTCTGGCCATTGAGCCAGAGAAGCAGCTGGAGCGCATTGCAGCGCGCAGCGGAACCGCGATATTAGAGCGCTTCCAGCGGGAATGGATTCCACTGGAGAATCATTACTTCGAGCGACTGCAGATAGCCGCGCAGTGCGACCTGGTTTTTTCTGCTGAAGAAGCTCGGGTTTGTCATTCTGCAAGCAGCGAAGGACTTTGTGATTAGCATTTTCGATTTTCTGCTGGGATCTCGTGGCCATGGCTGGTCGCCTTGACGCTTAGATCTTTAGTAGCATATATTGGAGTTAATGGGGTATCGTGCTCATTACCAAAAGGCTTTGACGTCAGTTCTACCTGACCAAACCACGACTAGAGGAGGTCTGTTCACCATGGAGTTCACCATAGCCGATCGCATTCAGGACGTACAAGGGTCAATTATCCGCGAGCTGTTCAAGCAGATGGCTGATCCGAGCATCATCGCCTTCGCCGGAGGCAACCCTTCGCCGGACACATTTCCTACCGATGACATAGCCCGTCTCGCAGCCGATATTCTGCAACACGAACCTGTCTCTGTGCTGCAATATGGGTTTTCTGAGGGCTATCCGGCTTTGAGAAAAACACTCAAACAGCGGCTGGCGGCGACCGAAGGGATGGACTGGTCCACCAACGAACTGTTCATCATCTCCGGCGCGCAGCAGGCCGCCGATCTGACCACCAAAGTGTTAGTCAATGAAGGAGATGTCATCCTCACCGAGGAACCATCCTTCATCGGCTGTCTCAATGCCTTCCGTTCCTATGGTGCGAAGTTGGTCGGCATCCCTATGGAACCCGACGGTCTCAATGTAGAGCGGCTGGAAGAGGCCTTGAAACAGCATCAGAACACCCGATTCCTGTACACTATCCCCAACTTTCAGAACCCGACCGGGTTCACCACCAGCCTGGAGAAGCGCCAAGCCATCTATCGACTAGCCCAGCAATACGACATCACCATCTTCGAAGACGACCCCTACGGCGAACTGCGCTACGCAGGCGAGTCGATCCCGAGCATCAAATCCCTGGATACTGACGGCAGAGTGATCTACGCCGGCAGCTTCTCCAAGGTGATGGCACCGGCCTTTAGGTTGGGCTATATGGTCTTTGACCGAGGCTTGGTCGCCAAGATGACGGTCGCCAAACAGTGCACAGATGTGCACTCGAACGTGCTATTCCAGCGCATCGCTGATCAGCTGATCAGTAACTGTGACTTTGAAGGACACCTACAGGCGGCGCGCCAGCTGTATCGCCGGAAATCGCAGCTGATGATAGAGACCATGCAGCGAACGTTCCACCCAGCGGTCAGCTTCAATCGACCGCAAGGAGGGCTGTTCGTGATGGCATTCCTGCCGCTAGGCACAGACTCGTTACCCTTTGTCCAAGAGGCACTCCGCCGAAAAGTGGCCTGCGTGCCTGGGATCGCCTTCGCCATCGACCAGAGCATTCCCAGCAACGGCTTCCGCATGAGCTATTCTACGGCCACTGACGAAAATATCGTGCGCGGCATGGAGATCCTAGGGCAGCTGACCTACGAATGGGTGAAATGACACCTAGGGGTGGTCCCCCCGCAGCAAGCAAACGGTCCCTGGGCGGAGCAGACACGCCGAGGGACCGTTTTTGTAACGAGATTTCTTCATATCCTGTTGACATTGCCCAAAAAAACGTTAAAATAATAATGAGCATATGCCAAAAACTCCTGTAAGAGGAGTTTCCTCTGCCGAGCTGGCAGTGTGATCGGAGGTGAAAAATGTGCCGAGAGGTGACCGATCTGGCCCGATGGGAAGAGGCCCAATGACTGGACGAGGTGTAGGGTTATGCGCTGGGTACAAGAGTCCCGGATTCATGCAGGCGGGTGCAGGGCGTGCCTATGCTGGCCGGGTGCAGGGCAGGCGAATGTCTCGCTATTCCTGGCTGGTTCCCGCGTGCGGCTACCTGGCCTACCGCTGGAGAAGGCATAGAGACACTAGGTGAGTTGAAAATGAAAGGATGGGGAAAATGCCAAGAGGAAATGGAATGGGTCCGATGGGAATGGGTCCGATGACGGGACGTGGCGCAGGCTTCTGCGCTGGTTATGGGGCTCCAGGATATGCAAATCCTGCCGGGTATGGCGGTGGCTACGGTCGCGGCCGCGGCCGTGGACGTGGTCTGGGTTTCGGAGGGATGTGCTGGGGTCCAGTAGCACCGTGGCAGGCTGGGTATAATCATCCGGCCTACGCAGATGCCTACGAAGTGGACGAGAAGGAGATGCTTAGCAGGCATGCAAAGGCTCTGGAAGATCAGCTGAAGCAGATCAAGAGACGCCTGGACGAAATGGACGAAGACGAAGAGCAGTGAACCTAGCCTCGGGGTAACCGTGGCGCGGTTCTCAAACCGCAGTGAAGCCGGGGCATGCCCCGGCTTTTTGCTGTTTACAAGGCTACAATTAGAAATGCGATTGATTTGTTGACAGGCAGTGAGGCTAAGGCTACCACTTTATCTCAAACTAATCCGCTTTTGAGAGAGGGGAAATCAGCTGCTGCAGCTAATATACAACACAACTGTAGTACAGTTGTGTGTACTAAGTCTACAACAGTAGTACAATGGGTGACACGTGGGGACAGCCCCACGTGTCACTCTTTGTGAGTTCACCAGCAACGAAAGGAGTGGTTTACGAGCCGCTGCTGCCTCTGGAAGCAGCTCCGCCAGTCGGACTGAACCAAGCACTGATGGATTCATACAGGCCAGCCATGCGCCAGCACTAGGTGGACAAACCGGTGAAATTCGTTTAGGGCAATTGTTAAGAGAGGAGCGTCGCTATTAATGAAAGTCTTAGTTATCGGTGGTACCCGCTTTATCGGCAGGCATCTTGTCCCAAGGCTCTTGGAGGCGGGGCATGAGGTCTACTTATTCAATCGGGGGCAACGTTCGCGCCCGGGGGAACTGAGAGCAGTGCAGGTGTTGGTGGGAGATAGGCATCAACCTGGCCAGCTGGCTGCGACGTTGCGCAACCATGAGTTTGATGCCGCCATCGATATGGTGGCCTACAACGCGGCGGACATCAAAACCAGTGTGGAAGCGCTACAGGGCAGAACGGGTCGCTTCTTGTTCATTAGCACGCGCAGCGTCTACAAAGAGAAGACCGTTCCCGCGCCAATCCGGGAGACCGACCAACTGGAGGACGATCCCCAGATGGCTTACGGCTACAACAAAGCCAGGGCCGAAGAGGAACTGATGGCGGCCTATCAGTCCAGCGGCTTCCCAGCCACCGTATTGCGCCTGCCTGCTGTCTATGGTCCCCACGATTATCAGGTGCGAGAGTGGTATTTGATCAAGCGTTTCCTTGATGGTAGACAACAGATGCTGCTGCCCGATTTCGGGTGGGGGGTTAATCAGCGCGAGTACGCAGGCAACGTGGCCGACCAACTGGCTTTCTTGCTCACCCAGCCTGCCAGTATCGGTCAAATTTACAATTCTGGCCATCGCCATTTCCAGAACTTCCGCGACCTAGTTCACCTGGCGGAAGAGCTATTTGGCAGGAAGATGTCGCTGTATGGGCTGCCCAAAGAGGGTATCCCTTGGAAGGTGCCGCTGTCCGAGCCCGGCCTCTATGTGCTCTCCACAGGAAAATTGGAATCCCTCGGCTATCTCGAGCGCTATGACTTACGGGCGGCTTTGCAGAAGACAATCGATTACTTCGTTGATCATCCGATCACTGGCCCTTGGACGTTCGAGTCCAGGCAGAATAAGCAGCTGTTTGATTACCGCCAGGAAGATGAGTTGATCGGAAAGGCTTTGCCCTTGGCGGGGTATGTTCATCAGCACGACTGATCCTGTAGGTATTTGCCACGCTGCCAGAACACTCGCCTCTGAATGTTTATTTGGATCAGCAACTGGTCTAGCGAATTGTTCATCTGTGCATCAGCGTTCCACTCCACCTGCTGTACAATAAAGTTGTGCAGGAATGCAGCTTCTAGCAGCTACAGCTGGCTGAGCCATCCTCTAAAAGTTGATTGGCATGAATCATGAATCGTACGGCCATGGGATCCGCCGCGGCGGGACCATGGCCTTTAGTGTTTCATCGGTAGACCAGGGCTAGGCGGTTGACAGGAGAAAATACTGCTTATGAGACTGGCGGCGCAATAATGGAATCTTGACTTAGTATGGTCAATACGCTAGTCTGTCTATGATAATACTAGACAAGACAAAGGAGTGTCTGATTATGACCAGCGTCTCTGATTTGTTTTGGCAGGCGCCGCTCGAGGACATCAAGCGCGGTTTCACTTATGAATCGGACAGCGATGAATATGTCTGCCTGATCTGCGGCCAGCGCTTCCAGGGCGGTATGATTTACTCTCACGAGGGGCAGCTATACGAAGCGCGCAAGTACCTCGACGTACATGTCGCTACCATCCACCAGTCTTCGCTTACCTACCTGCTGAACCTAGACCGGAAGCTCACCGGGTTGACCGATCATCAGAAACAGATTTTGGAGCTATTTGCGGAAGGGAAGAGCGATAAGGATGTAGCCAAGACGCTAGGCACCGCCACCTCCACTGTGCGCAATCACCGCTTCTCATTGCGAGAGAAGCAGAAGCAGGCCAAGGTTTTCTTGGCGATCATGGAGCTGATCGGTGAGCATGTGCCGAAGAAGCAAGCGTTCATCCCCATTCCACGCAGCACCACTCTGGTGGATGAGCGCTTTGCCATCACCCAGGAGGAGAGCCAGGAGATACTCAAGACCTATTTCCCTCAGGGGTTGAATGGCCCGTTATCCAGCTTTCCGCTGAAGGAAAAGAGAAGGGTGGCCATCCTGCTGCATCTGATCAAGCGGTTTGAGCTAAACCGCAAGTATACCGAGAAAGAGGTCAATGTCGTTTTGGGAGCTGTATATGAGGATTATGTGTTGCTCCGGCGGTATTTGATCGCTTATAACCTTCTGGACCGCACGCGAGATGGGAGTTCCTATTGGGTGAAGCCTTAGGGCGGCTGTAGGACGGTTGCCGCGAAGCGGCCGGGGGGAGTCTCGGCCGCTCGAGAGGGGGCTGTCGCGTCAGCGACTGGGGCAGTAGAAGGGAGGGCAGTGTTTCTGCCCTCCCTTCTACTGCCAATTATCGATTTTAAACTGCCATATTGACATATGCCCTAATTCAAAGGTATTGTAAGATAGATAAAGAACGAACACCTAGTGCTGGGGGTGATCTGTCTTTTTGTAGGAGACTGTTGCAGATCGACGGAAGCGCCATTTGCGGTCGTTGCTGAACATAAGCGGCGATCCTAGGCAAGTGTTTTTCTTAGTCAACACACTGATTTTATTTAGGAGGTTAAGCAAATGTATAACCCCAAAGTGAAATGGTTAGGTCTGCTCTTATCCATGGTGATGCTGGTATCATTGCTGACTGCCTGCACACAGCCGGCTGTTACCCCGGATCCGGATCCCACGCCTGCTCTGGTTGCGGCAGAGGTCTTGACGGAAGCCGCTCAGGAATTGTTGAACAACCTGCCCAGCGGCAACCATATCATGCCGGCTGACCAAGCTTTGTCGTTGATGGAGCAAAATCCTGACGCTATTTTTTGGGTAGATATGAGGACGGCAGATGTCTACAGTGCCGGCCATATTCCAGGTGCAGTAAATATCCCTTATGCCCAGACAGCAGAATATCTGGACGTTCTGCCCACCAACAAGCAGATCATCTTCCAGTGCTATTCCGGTCAGACTTCTGCTCAGGTTACTGCTCTGGCACAGATGCTCGGCTTCAACGCCGTCTCCTTTGCCGGTGGCATGAACTTTGGCTGGACCCCGTTGGGACTGGGCGAAGACACCCTGGAGACTACTGAGAATCCGCTTCCGGCTGCTCAGACTCCAGAGCTGGACGAACGCGAGCAGATCATCTGGGATGCAGTGGTTGATTACTTCCAGAATACCAGTTTGGTTACCTCCCCCGCTGATTTGCACGCGCTGCTGCAGGAGAATCCTGACGCCATCATGGTATTGGATACCCGCTCCGAGGCAGACTTTGCTAATGGACACATCGAGGGAGCTGTGAATATCCCGTTCAAGCAGTTAGGCTCTTCCTTCGACCAATTGCCTACCAACAGGCAGATCTATGTCACCTGCTATTCCGGTCAAACTGCGGGCATCAGCATTGCTGCCTTGCGTGTCGCAGGTTTCAACGCCTTAAGCTTAAGCCGAGGAATGACCGGCTGGAATGGGGCAGAGCTGCCTATAGTCAAATAGGGCTATCTCTTACTAAAGAGCGTCGAAATGGCCGCTAGGCCTGATCGCCAAACGCATCGCAACTAGGCGTCAAGTCTGCATCCGTAGCGGATGTAGACTTGGCTCCCCTACTAGGAGGTGAGTTAGTGCAGCGACAGCCGAGAGGATTTAACAGCCGACTAGCTTTCTTTGGTATGCTGGTATTGTTTATGGGTGCCGCCCTATTTGGTCACCATTACGTCGCCAGCAATGGCCTTGGGCCAATCCCTGGGATAGTCTACGAGTCTATCGACAGCTCAGCCTGTATCGCCTGTCATACCAACGAAAGCGCGATCAGCCTGTCCACTGTCGGCCAAGGGCCGGTAGCCGAGAACACCGGTGGCTGAGGTGCCCCCGGACCACAGCTGGAAGCTGTGCAAATGTTTCTCGTTTCTGAAGAGTTTCCGAGTTCTACCCACGGCAGTCTGGGGTGTATCACCTGCCACGGTGGAGAAAACGATGCGGACCAGAGGGTGGCGCATTCCGGACTAGACCCTTATCCCTCTCGCAATTTTGATGCGACTTGCGGCGAATGCCATGGCGACGTAGTCAGCACTTTCTCCGGTTCCATTCACTACACGCTTTCAGGCATGGCCAATGGCTTGCTGGAATTCACCAACTATGGCACTCTGTCAGAGTCACCCCATCATCAAGAAGTCTTTGATAACGATTGCTACAAATGCCATGCGACCTGTGGTGACTGCCACGTCAGTCGCCCCAAGAACTTCTCGCAGGGGTTGGTTGCAGGCCACGACTTCTTTGGCACGCCGCCGATGGATGAGACCTGTTATGGATGCCATAACGCTCGGAATGCTGGAGAGTTTATGGGTACCGTCGGATTCAGTGGTGATGTGCACCATGAAATGGGCATGACCTGCATGGACTGCCATCCGGTCAGCAACTTCCATGGCACTGGTGAGGTAGTGTATAACATGTGGGAGGAAGACTTGCCCAGCTGCCTCGATTGCCACCAGGACAAAGAGCCGACGGTGGCTACCGACCAATTCCATAGCATTCATGGTGATTCGCTCTCCTGTCAGGTCTGTCATGCGCAAGCCAACAACAACTGCTTCGAATGCCATTTGGACCCTAAAGAGGACGGCACGCTAGGTAGTTCATCACAGATGCGCATCATGTTCAGGATTGGGTATAACCCCGAGATTACTGCCGAGCGGCCGTACAAATACGTCGCTCTCAGGCATGTTCCTGCCCAGGCGAGCATGTTGGAGGTTGTAGACGACGAGATGCTGCCTAATTTTGACCAGATATCGAACTGGAAATATTCTCCGACGCACAATATCCAGCGCAGCACCTTCCAAAACGAAAGCTGCGAGTCCTGTCATAGCAACACACGTATCTGGTTGCGACCAGAGGATCTGCGCGACACTGACAGCAAGGACAATGAACGCTTGATCCCGGCAATGCCCCCGCCGCTGAACCGATAGGTCTGAATTTCCATACGTTGATCTGCGCCAGCAGGGGCGTGAAAGGGGAGAGGTTCTCCCCTTTCTTTTTCTACTAGCAAACATCCGTAGTATCCACTTATCCCTGACACCAATTGGACTGGAGGTAGAGTGCCATTAAGAGAATCAGCGGGTTCATCACCAGTCTTGGCTTCGCTATCGCGCTCTTCGTGATTATTGCTGCCTACTCCATCATTGGGACGCTTCTGCCACAGGGGCTGCAAGCTAGCGCCTATATGGAACGGTATGACGCGTTGGCGAACGCAATTCTTTTCTTTCAGTTTGACAGAGTCTATAGCTCTATTGTCTTCAGAACTCTCCTGGTGTTGTTTTGTGTCAACCTGGTCGGCTGTACGCTGAAGATCCTGCCAGCGCAACTACGGAGGGCCGGTAAGCAATACTTCCCTCGGACTCCTCAGAACGCGGATAATCACTACCGTCACGATCTGGACCAGGCCAAGCTGCTGCAGGTATTGCAGCAGAAGCGTTATCAGGTGACTGCCACAGAACATGGTTTGATGGCTGCAAAGCACAGGTTCGGGAGCATCGGTTCCAGTGTCACCCATTTAGGCGTAGTGGTAATCATGTTGGGTGCATTGGTGGGAGGTTTGCTGGCGGAAGAAGGGTTCGTCAATATGCTTCCAGGGGACGTGAGAAGGTTTGACGAGCAGGGGTTCTCTTTGCGCTTAGATGACTTCAGGATTGGGTTTCGTGAGGATGGCAGCATTGAACAGTATTATAGTCAATTGACCGTGCTTGAGGCTCAGGAAGAGGTTCGCAGTGAGACTATTTGGGTGAACAGGCCATTCAAGTTTAGAGGCCTGGGGTTCTTTCAGAGCAGCTATGGTTGGGCTAGTGAACTGAATGTCATTGATTCTCTGGGCAATATCTTGGCCAGCAAAATGCTGCGAAATAACGAGCTATATTTCCACCAGCCTTCGCACCTCAGTGTGCATCTTTATGGCTTCTTCCCAGACATGGTGGTAACCGAAATGGGACAACCCTTGAGTCGATCCGAACAGAAGAATAACCCCTTCTACGCGGTCAATCTTCAAAAGTATGGACAGTATATCGGCTCGTATGTGCTGGAGCCAGGGCAGCCGCTAGACTTGGGGGAGCTGAGCATCGTCTTTCCCGATTCGGTGCTATATGCCGGAATCACCTTCCGCAGGGATGCCGGTTATCCCTTTGTGCTGGTAGGCTTCCTGCTGCTGATCCTGGGCTTATTCTTGTCCTTCTACAC
>CAYVCY010000027.1:0-18761 GCA_964450265.1 uncultured Clostridia bacterium | reverse complement strand
GCCGCCGAAGTGGGAGCGCAGATCGTTGGCGGGCATACGGAGGTGACAGCGGCTGTCAATCAGCCGGTGATCTCCACCACTGTGCTTGGCCGGGTGGCGCCCGAGCGGCTGCGCAGGAGCAGCGATATCAGGCCGGGTGATGCGCTGATCGCCAGCAAATATATCGGTCTGGAAGGGACGGCCATCATCGCTTGGGATCACAGCGAACTGGTTCGGCCACTGCTGGGGGAGCGACTGCTATCGGAGGCGAAGGCTCTGGCCGACCAGATCAGCATCGTCCCGGAAGCTGAGATCGCTTCCCGCATGGGAGCGCATGCCATGCATGATGTTACCGAGGGCGGTGCGCTCGGCGCCGCTTACGAGATGGCAGCCGCTGCAGATCTGGGCTTTGTACTGTGGGCAGAACAGCTGCCTATTCACCCAGCCACAGCCCTGCTGGCGCAGCATTTTGACCTGGATCCTTTGCGCCTGATCTCCAGTGGAACGCTGTTGATCGCTTCTGACAATCCCCAGCCGTTGGTCGACCGGCTAGCAGCTGTCGCTATCCCGGCAGCGGTGATCGGCGAGTTCACGGCTTGCAGGCAGAAATTATTGCTTCAGGGTGAGATCAAGGTTCCGGTTTCTGCCCCGGAGAGCGATGAACTTTGGCGCTGGTTGCAGCAGATCCAGCAGGACACTTCCTTATGCTGAAATGGATATAATGCTATAACAGCAGATCGATTTCTCAGAGAATGAGGTGTGAAGTATGTCCGAGCAGACTACCTGCTGCGTTATTTGCGGGCAGGCCGATTGTGAAGGAATATCTGTCTGTGGCCACGTGATCTGTCACCAGTGTGAACAGTCGATCGTCTCCATTGATGTGGCAGACCCTGATTATCCGCAACTAGTGAGCAAGCTGAAGCAGCTCTGGCAAGTGGCGAACGCAAGCTAGCGGATTGAGATCTAAAGTTGCTTCTGTGGATTTGTTATGGTATAATTAGGATTCCAGAATATTGTGTGAGGAAATAAGATGCAAGAGCAGACGCCTATTTATCAACGGTTGTATCAGCTGCGCCACAGTGAGCAGCTATCCTTGCATACCCCAGGGCACAAAAAAGGGCAAAGGGGTGCAGATTTGCTGATCGGGTGGCTGCCTGATGCTTTACCGTTCGATCTGACAGAAATCGGTGGTCTGGACAGCATTCAACAGCCTGATGGACCTTTGCTTCAGGCAGAACAGTTGACGGCCGAGCTTTATGGGACCAGGAGTTGCTTTTTCACCACCAACGGCGCAACAGCAGGGCTGATCGGCAGCTTACTGGCCACAGCAGACCCAGGGTCAGAGGTGCTTCTGCCTCGCAACGCCCATCTGGCGGCACTGTCGGCGATCATTCTGGGAGACTTGCTGCCTCGCTTCGTGCAACCGGCTTCCTACGGGGGTCAGCTGCTAGGAATTACCTTCGGGGGACTAGCGGAAGCGCTCGATCGCTTCCCCAGTGTACAGACGGTGCTTTTAGTATCGCCCTCGTATCAAGGAGTGGTGGGTGAGTTAGAGCGGTTGCTCAGTTTAGCAACTAATGCTGGCTGCCTGACTGTGGTGGATGAGGCCCATGGCGCGCATCTGCCGTTCCATCCAGAACTGCCACCTTCCGCAGTATCCTTGTCGGCGGACCTGGTGGTGCACAGTGCTCACAAGACCCTGTCGGCCCTCACCGGGGGCGCATGGGTGCATCGGGTGAGCGATCGCATCAGCGATGAGCGGGTGCGCAGCTGTCTCAACCTGGTGCAGTCTACCAGTCCTTCCTGGCTGATCCTGGGCTCACTGGACTTGGCCCGTCAGGAGCTAGCCTTGTCCGGCCGGGGTAAGCTGGGCTTGGTGTTGCAGAACGCGGCCATCCTGCGTCGGGATCTGGCGACTTTAGGATGGGCAGCCTGGACCTTTTCCCAGGGAGTGGGCTTTTGTCAGGATCCGCTCAAGATCAATTTGTTAAGTGGGCCAAATGGCTATTCGGGAGCAGACTTGGCCACCAGAATGGAGCGGTGCGGAGTCTATCCTGAGATGGCTCAGCCTGATCGTGTGCTATTGATGTTTGGATTAGGGGACGTGGAAGATCGCTATCAGTCGTTGGTGGAGTGTCTGCGAGCATTGCCTAAGCGTGATCCGTTACCCCCTGTGGACTGGCTGATGCCGCCATTGCCGGAGCTTCGGCTGCGTCCGCGCACAGCCTATTTTGCCTCTAGCCAGTTTGTGGAGTTGTCGCAAGCAGTGGGGCGGGTGGCCGCCCGGCCGCTATATATCTATCCTCCCGGCATTCCGCTAGTTTACCCGGGAGAACTGCTGAGCAGTGATGTCGTTTCGGTAGCCTGCCAGGTGCTGCAGAGTGGCGGTCGATTGGCAGGCAGCCGGGAGCGACAGATACCAGTGGTCAAGTGACCAACAATTGAGCAGCGAGGTTTTAAAGTAGATGTTCATCACTTTTGAAGGACCGGATGGGTCGGGGAAGACCACGCAGATCAAGTTGTTAGCAGAATGGCTGCAGCAGGCCGGGTATTCTGTGCTGCAGACCCGGGAACCGGGTGGTACAGCATTGGGCGAGCAGGTGCGCTCGCTCGTCTTGGAGCAAGGACAGGTGCAGGTGGCACCGCTGACAGAGATGCTGCTGATTGCTGCCGCCCGTGCACAGCACGTGCAACAGGTTTTACGGCCAGAGCTGGGCCGGTTTCAAGTAGTAGTATCCGATCGTTACATAGATTCCAGCCTGGTCTATCAAGGATATGCGCTGGGGCTTGGGTGGGAGAAGGTGCTTCAGGTAAACGAGGTGGCCATCGACGGTCTATGGCCCGACTTGACCATTCTGCTGATGCTGGATCCCGAGCAAGCCTACGCCCGCAGCATGCTCACCAGACAGGCTGACCGCATCGAGAGTAGGGGATTGACCTATTATGCAGGTGTCTGCGCAGGCTATTCATTGCTAGCCGAACGCTATCCAGAACGGGTACAACAAGTAGATGCCGCTCAGTCAGTTCTCGAGGTTCATGACTCTGTCAGACAATTGGTATCGACGTATTTACGCTAAGGAACAAAGGGGGCAGGGATAAGATGAAGCTGATTGTGGCTGTGGTGCAAGATAAAGACAGTATTCGGTTGGTGGAACGGTTAGTGGAACACAATTTCCGAGCTACTAAACTCGCCAGCACAGGTGGTTTTCTCAAGGCGGGGAATACCACCCTCCTGATCGGTGTGGATGACAAGGCTGTGCCGCGGGCGATCGACGTCATCCGCGAGGTATGCCATGCGCGAGAACAGCTGATTACTCCCATGGCTCCTGTGGGGAGCAATGCGGTAGAGAGTTTTGTGTCCTATCCCATCGAGGTAACGGTGGGCGGTGCAACGGTGTTTGTTCTAGATGTGGAGAAATTCGTTCGCGTCTAGCCGATGCCTCCTTTGCTAGCACAGTAGCCGGCTGCTGCTTCGGTCTCACGACCAAGGCCGAGCGCCGGCTATTGCCTTTGCTGCGGTATCTTTCTCGAGATAAATAGACTAGAATTTCTTATATGAAGCGAGAGGTGACTTATGATCAGGGACAAGCTGTTTGGCCAGGATACGGTGCAGCGTGTTCTGCTCGGCCAAATTGCCAGTCGTCGTTTGAGTCATGCCTATCTGTTTATAGGACCTCGGGGCGTAGGTAAGCGGACGGCCGCTCGGGCTTTTGCCATGGCTGTCAATTGTCCATGCCGCGATGGGGCTTGCTCATGCCAGCCTTGCTCGCTCGCGCCGGAGCCAGTCCACCCTGATGTGCGGGTGATCGCGGCCGATAACGGTTCCATTAAGCTGCAGCAGGTGAAAGCGACGATCGCCGAAGCCGCGCTCACACCAAATCAGGGACCGTATCGCATCTTCGTGATCGAGGAGGCTGAGCGGATGACCCGAGAAGCGGCGAATGCTTTGCTGTTGACCTTGGAGGACCCCAAGCCCAGTGCTATGTTCATTCTCACCGCCTCCAGCCCTTTGTTGCCGACGATTCATTCCCGCTGTCAGGTAGTGCAGTTTCACCGTCAATCATCTGAGAGCGAGGCTGGTCAGGATGCCGAGGCTGTCTTCTCTTTATTGAAGCAGATCATGCAGGCGCACCCTGGAGATAGGCGGCGTTTTGTGGCCGAAATTGAATCGTTTCCCGATGGCCCGAGCCTCTTTCTCTGTACGATGTTAGATCTGTTGCGGGATCTGCTGGTCGTGGCCGTCGGTAGACAAGGGGGCTATTGCACCGATCTGCCTACAGTTGAGCGGTTTCGCTCGCTGCTCCCATCCGAGGCCGATCGCCTTGCTGAGAGGTGTCAGCTGTTGATCGACGCGCAACGCATGTATGCGGCTAACGTCAATCGGCAGGCCCTGTTTGAGCATTTGTTGTTCTCGTTATAGACTAGACCCCGTGTGGTTATCCTGCAGCTAAGGCGAGCAGAGACTTGGTGCCGCACAGTAGATTCGGTTTTGCTGTTGATAGAGAAGGAGTGGTAGCAATGCCAAGTGTAGTAGGTGTTCGTTTTAAACGTGCCGGTAAGGTCTATTATTTTGATCCCGTCGAATTTGAGCTTTCCAAGGGCGACAACGTGGTGGTAGAGACAGCCCGTGGATTGGAATATGGGATGGTGGTTAGCAGTCCCAAAGTCATAGCCGAGGAACACGTGATCGCCCCGCTGAAGGCAGTGGTGCGCAAGGCTACGCCAGAGGATGATCGGCAAGTGGACGAGTTGCAGCGAATGGAAGCAGAGGCTTTTACCATCGCTGTAGAGAGAATAACTGCCCATGCTTTGGAGATGAAATTGGTGGATGTAGAGTACACCTTCGATATGAGCAAGGTGATCTTCTATTTCACAGCCGATGGTAGAGTCGATTTCCGCGAGTTGGTGAAGGATTTGGCCTCCATTTTCCGCACACGCATAGAGCTAAGGCAAATCGGAGTCAGGGACGAGGCGAAGATGCTGGGCGGGCTGGGCACTTGTGGCCGGGCACTGTGCTGCAGCACTTTCCTGGGCGACTTTGCTCCTGTGTCCATCAAGATGGCCAAAGAACAGAACCTGTCCTTAAACCCCAGCAAGATTTCCGGCTTATGTGGACGGCTGATGTGTTGCCTGCGTTACGAGTCTGAGTTGGCCCGCAACAGCAAGGGGCGGCAGGAGAATCGTAAGCAGGACGATCAGTCAAATCGCTGAGTAGATGCTGCATCATGGCGAGCGCTTGGATGATCTGTTGATCGATGGCCTGCACGTTATCCAGGATCACTCGGCATTTCGCTTCTCATTGGATGCTGTCCTGCTGGCCCACTTCGCCACCGTGCGCCGGGGCGACCGGGTGGTCGATCTGGGGACAGGCACCGGCATCATTCCCTTGCTGATTCAGACCAGGGCAGAGTTGTCCAATGTGGTCGGGATTGAGATTCAACCATCAGTGGCTGATCGGGCTAGCAGAAGCGTGCAATACAATCGCCTTGAACACATGGTAAGCATCATTCAGGGTGATTTACGGCAGATCAGCTGCGTTCTCCCCGGGTATCGGGCGGACCTGGTTACCTGTAATCCTCCATACCTTCCGGTAGGCAAAGGCGATGCCTCACCCAATTCATCCGTGGCTTTAGCCAGGCACGAGGTCTGTTGTACGTTAGTCGATGTAGTCAGTGCAGCTAGCTATCTGCTCGGCAGTGGCGGTAGGTTTGCCCTCATTCATCGTCCAGAGAGGTTGGTGGAGCTGTTGACCACCATGGCTCGCCTGCGATTAGAGCCAAAGCGCTTGCGCCTGGTTCATCCGCAGGTCACCCATCCGCCGAAGATGGTGCTGGTGGAAGGGATTAGGGATGCCAGGCCCGGGCTCAAGGTGTTGCCGCCGTTGATCGTTGCCGATGCCAGCGGCTATTCTGCTGAGATCCGGGCTATCTATCGTGAACAGCCTGATGCATCGCCATGATTCCACGATTGACGCCGTGGGACAAGCTAGGGGGTATTTTGTGACTGGGACCTTATATCTTTGTGGGACTCCTATCGGCAACCTGCAGGACGTCAGCCTGCGATTGCTGGACGTATTGCGCAGAGTAGATTTGATCGCCGCTGAGGATACTCGCCATACCCGCAAGCTGCTCAACCAATTCGATATTCATCGCCCGTTGACCAGCCTTCATGAGCACAACGAGCAGCAGAAGTGTGAACAGCTGATTGAACGGGTGCTCGGTGGGCAGTCGGTGGCTGTGGTCAGCGACGCAGGCATGCCCGGTATTTCCGACCCCGGAACCAAGCTAGTACAGGCCGCAGTAGCCAGAGGTGTGCCGATCACTGCGGTCCCTGGCCCGTCAGCTGTGCTGACAGGGTTAGTGCTCAGTGGACTAGATACCAGTCGCTTTCTCTTTTTGGGTTTTCCGCCCCGCAGTAAGGCAGAGCGGCAGCGCTACTTAGCTACTTTGACAGAGTTGCCGTATACGATGGTCTTCTTCGAAGCCCCCCACCGGTTACGGCAATTCCTGGCCGACCTGGAATCGCTGTATGGCGGGCGCCAGGCAGCCGTTGCCCGTGAACTGACCAAGCAATATGAGTCAGTGCAGCGTGGCACCGTGGGAGAGCTATGTGAGTTCTGGTGCAACAATCAGCCGCGGGGCGAGTTTGTGGTGTTGCTTTCCGGGAAAACCAGTCAGCCAGGTGATGAGGCCGAGGAGCCCGACTGGGATGATGCCATCTTTAGGGTGCGGCGTTTAGCCGAGCAGGGCGAAGAACCCAGCGCGGCAGTGAAAGTAGTGGCCAAGGAGCTAGGGATTTCCCGGCGCGAACTGTACAATCGCTATCACCAACAAGAATGAAGCGCAGGTTAGGTCGTCCCAGCGCAGACGTCTATTGGGTTGCCCGCCTTGCCCATTGCATCGGATAGAAGTGAGGCTAGGCGTGCAACAGATGCGTTGACTGCTTGAACAACGGGGCGAATGCCAGCCAAGGGCGGATGAGAATACTCTGGCGCTTGTCTTGACGCCCCTTAGGGGTTGTGGTATTATTTTATATTGCACGAATAGGGACCAAAGACACACCTTTTTTGGTACGGATTACATACCGAAGGCATATTTCGGCAATAATCCGTAGGTAGTGGAATGCGCAGACGGGAGTCGTGTGCCTTCCGGGGATGTCTTATCCCTTTTTTTGGCTTTCTGTTGCTATTATCTAGGGTTTAAGGGGTGAAGAAACTGATGTACAAACCCATCCCAGCGGGCTTGCGCACTCGTCAGTCCTTCGGTCGGATCGAAGAAGTTCTTCAAATGCCTGACTTGATCGAGATCCAATTGGACTCGATGCGACACTTCCTTGACGAGGGGCTTGCTGAGACCTTCCGAGACATCTCTCCCATTACCGACTTTACTGGGAATCTTGTGCTTGAGTTTATCGACTACCAATTTGGTGAGCCCAAATATCCGGTGGAGGAATGTAAGGAACGTGATGTCACCTATGCTGCTCCTTTGCGGGTGAAGGCCCGCCTAGTTAATAAGGAGACAGGAGAAGTTAAGGAACAGGAAGTCTTCATGGGAGATTTCCCGCTGATGACTCAGGACGGCACCTTTGTTTACAACGGTGCGGAACGGGTAGTGGTCAGCCAGTTGGTTCGTTCTCCCGGTACCTATTACAAGCAGGCAATCGACAATAACGGTCATAAGCTATTTAGCGCAACCATGATTCCCAATCGCGGTGCATGGTTGGAGATGGAGACGGACGCGAATGACATCCTTTACGTGCGAGTGGATCGCACGCGCAAGATCCCAGGCACTGTATTGCTACGTGCGTTGGGATATGGGTCTAACGCTCAGATACAGAAGTTGTTTGGCGATGATGCGCCGCTTCAGCCTACGTTGGACAAGGATACGGCCGAAACTGAGAACGACGGGCTGTTAGAGATCTATAAGCGTTTGCGTCCTGGTGAGCCGCCGACGGTGGATAGCGCCAAGTCATTATTAAACTCACTGTTTTTCGATCCCAGGCGCTATGATCTAGCTCACGTCGGTCGTTACAAATTATATAAGAAGCTGTCTATGAAACGTAGAGTGTTGAACAAGGTTTCAGCTGATACCATTGTGGCCCGCGAAACCCTGTTGCAGCCGCCGGTGGCACCGGGGGCTCCCCGTCCTCCGGTGGCACCGGGCGAGGTGCTTTTTGCTGCCGGAGAAGTGTTGGTGGAAGCCGGTCAGCGCATCACCCGCCGTATTGCCGAGCGGCTGGAAGCAGCTGGGGTAAATGAAATCCATCTGCTGGTGGACATGACCAAGCGGGTGAAGGTGATCGGCAACGGACTACATCGCCAAGTATGGCAAGAGGCAATAGCTGGCCGCCAGTTGGCCGTGGACGTGAAGTTGGCCGATGGACAATTGTTATTACCAACCGGGGCGGAACTGCATGAAGAGAACTTGGCCAAGCTACAGGAGAACTACGATCACTTGGCTGAGAAGCGTGTCATCCTCAGGGATAAGCGTGATCCAGAGCAGTTTGTACTCACCGATCGTTATCTGCCCAGTGAAGAGAAACACATTTCTCGCGACGATATCATCGCCGCTATCAACTATATGCTCTGCCTGATGCAGGGGCTGGGGAATACCGATGACATCGATCATTTGGGCAACCGTCGCCTGCGGTCTATCGGTGAGCTGTTACAGAATCAGTTCCGCATTGGCTTGTCCCGTATGGAGCGGGTGGTCAAGGAGCGGATGACTATACAGGATGTTGATGTGATCACGCCGCAGGCGTTGATCAATATTCGCCCGGTAGTGGCGTCGATCAAAGAGTTCTTCGGCAGCTCTCAGCTATCACAGTTCATGGATCAGACCAATCCTCTGGCTGAGCTGGCCCACAAACGGAGGCTGAGCGCTTTGGGCCCAGGCGGCCTTTCCCGAGATCGGGCGGGGGTGGAGGTGCGCGACGTTCACCATTCCCACTACGGTCGAATATGCCCCATTGAGACTCCAGAAGGCCCCAACGTCGGCCTGATTGGTAACCTCAGCACCTATGCGCGTATCAACCAATATGGTTTTATCGAGACACCTTATCGGGTGGTGGACAAGGAAAACCATCAGGTAACAGAAGAGCTGGAGTATCTGACTGCTGATGAAGAGGACGAATTTGTCGTGGCCCAGGCTAACGCCGAGCTCGACGAGAACGATTGGTTCAAACAAGAACGGGTGACCATCCGTTATCGGGACGAGGTGAAGCTGGTACCTGCTACGGAAGTTGACTACATGGACGTTTCACCTAAGCAGGTGTTCAGCATCTCCACTACGCTGATTCCCTTCCTTGAACACGATGATGCTAGCCGAGCATTGATGGGTGCCAACATGATGAAACAGGCAGTACCGCTGCTTCGTCCAGAGACCCCCCTGGTGGGCACCGGGATGGAGTACAAGGCTGCTTATGACTCCGGAAGTTTGGTGATCGCCAAGAGAGGCGGCGTGGTTGACAAGGTTAGCTCTCGTGAAGTGGTTGTTGAGACCGATTCTGGAGAAAAAGATGTCTATCGGCTGCTGAAGTTCAGGCGCTCCAATCAAGGCACATGCATCAATCAACGCCCTATTGTCCGCGAGGGGATGGTGGTTGAGCCAGGGCAGGTCCTGGCCGATGGTCCTAGTACCGAGGAAGGTGAGCTAGCTCTAGGGCGTAACGTGCTCTGCGCCTTCATGCCTTGGGGCGGGTACAACTATGAGGACGCTATCTTGATCAGCGAGCGCATGGTCATGGAGGACGTGTTTACCTCCATTCATATTGAGGAGTATGAGTCGGAGGCTAGGGATACCAAGCTTGGTCCGGAAGAGATCACCAGGGATATTCCCAATGTGGGCGAGGATATGCTCAAGGATCTGGATGAACGGGGGATTATTCGCATCGGGGCGGAGGTGCGAGCCGGCGACATCTTGGTGGGTAAAGTCACTCCCAAGGGCGAGACCGAGTTGACGGCTGAAGAAAGACTGTTGCGAGCCATCTTTGGAGAAAAGGCGCGCGAAGTCCGCGATACCTCGCTGAAGGTGCCCCATGGCGAATCCGGTAAGATAGTGGACGTTAAAGTATTTACCCGTGAAAGTGGGGATGAACTGCCCCCGGGCGTGAATATGCTGGTGCGCGTGTATGTGGCGCAGAAACGCAAGATTTCGGAAGGGGACAAGATGGCGGGACGCCATGGTAACAAGGGTGTGATCGCCCGGATTATGCCGGTGGAGGATATGCCGTACTTGCCGGACGGCACACCGATGGAGATAGTCCTAAACCCCTTAGGGGTGCCTTCTCGGATGAACATGGGCCAGATACTGGAGACTCACCTGGGTTGGGCCGCTAAGGCCCTGGGTTTGAATATGGCCACTCCGGTGTTTGATGGTGCCTCCGGATCGAATATTGAAGACCTGCTCGAGCAAGTGAAGAGACCGCGTAGCGGCAAGACGATCGTCTATGATGGACGGACCGGCAGGCCCTTTGAAAACGAGGTTACAGTCGGCTATGTGTATATGTTGAAGCTGTTCCATCTGGTGGATGACAAGATTCACGCCCGTTCCACCGGCCCTTACTCCCTAGTCACGCAGCAGCCGCTGGGCGGTAAGGCACAGTTTGGAGGACAGCGTTTCGGCGAGATGGAGGTCTGGGCTTTGGAAGCCTACGGAGCCTCTTATACGCTGCAGGAGATTCTCACCGTAAAGTCGGATGACGTCGTGGGGCGGGTACGCACCTACGAAGCGATCGTCAAGGGCGACAATGTGCCTGAACCGAGCGTTCCAGAATCGTTTAAGGTTCTGATCAAGGAATTGCAGAGTTTGGGCATGAACATGAAGGTGTTCTCTGCAGATAACAGGGAGATTGATATCCGCGAGTTTGACGAAGATGTCAATGATTCTGTGCGCGAGCTCAATCTGAACATCGAAGGCATGGAAGATGATGAAGTGCCGTCACGTCCTGCCCGCAGGCCGATTCCGAAGCTGGAGGACACTAAGCAAGAGGCAGCTGACGACGAGGCAACAGAAGGACCGATCGCAGCCGACGACCAGACAGGTGAACAGGCAGACTCTCAGGGTCAGGATGCAGCGGGCAACTTTGATGCCGACGCTTTGGCTAAAGTGTTATCGCAGCGGTTTGCTGCTTTGAGTGTTGATCAGTCTGACGAGAAAGAGCCATCCGAGGATGAGGGTGAAGAGGAAGAACTGAGCTTGGAGCAGAGGCTTGCTCAGTTGAGCAGCATCATCCGTCCGCGGCTGGAGTCCGATGGCGATGCCGACGAAGAGGATGATGACCCTAAACCTACCAACGCTTCCAAGGGTCAAGGGCGGCCGTCTAGAGACGAGGACTAAATTTCAACCCCAGGCGGCCTGCCTGGCAGACCGCCTCAGTTGATTTTTGCTCGCCGCTCAGCTGCGGCCCGATGGCTGCTTTGCAGCGAACGCTGCATGCTAGGATGCAAGCCGCCGAAGCAACGGGATTAGGTTAAGACTGTTGAACGAAGGGAGAGACGGCCAATTGTTGGATCTCAACGAGTTTGACTCCATTCGGATCAGCCTGGCATCCCCAGATCAGATTCGGGAATGGTCAAAAGGTGAAGTTAAGAAGCCAGAGACGATCAACTACCGTACTCTAAAGCCGGAGAAGGAAGGCCTTTTCTGCGAACGCATCTTTGGCCCTACTAAGGATTGGGAGTGTAACTGCGGCAAGTATAAGCGGGTGCGCTATAAAGGGATTGTCTGTGATAAATGCGGGGTGGAAGTTACCCGCGCTAAGGTGCGAAGAGAGCGGATGGGACATATTGAGTTGGCTGCTCCGGTGTCGCACATCTGGTATTTCAAGGGTATTCCTAGTCGCATGGGACTGATCTTGGATATGTCGCCACGCCTGCTGGAGAAAGTACTCTACTTTGCTTCGTACGTGGTGCTCGATCCAGGTGAGACCAGCCTCTCGTACAAGCAGATCATGACAGAGACCGAGTATCGAGAGGCTCGAGACAAGTACGGTTATCAAACCTTCCGCGTCGGCATGGGTGCCGAAGCAGTAAAGGAATTGCTGACCGATATCGATTTGGATCAACAAGGCAAGGACCTGCGCGCTGAGCTGGAGAATGCTACCGGTCAACGGAGGATCCGTGCTATCCGTCGCCAGGAAGTGATTGAAGCCTTTCGTAATTCAGGCAATCGACCGGAATGGATGATTTTGGACGTAATTCCGGTAATTCCACCGGATCTGCGCCCGATGGTGCAATTGGATGGCGGGCGCTTTGCCACTTGCGACCTGAATGACCTCTATCGACGGGTGATCAACCGCAATAATCGCCTCAAGCGTCTGCTAGAGTTAGGCGCGCCAGACATCATCGTGCGCAATGAGAAGCGGATGTTGCAGGAGGCGGTGGACGCGTTGGTGGACAACGGTCGCCGTGGGCGTCCGGTCACCGGGCCAGGAAATCGTCCGTTGAAGTCATTGAGCGATATGCTCAAGGGCAAGCAGGGTCGCTTCCGCCAGAATCTGTTGGGCAAGCGGGTTGACTACTCCGGCCGATCAGTGATCGTGGTTGGGCCAGAGCTAAAGCTTTACCAATGCGGCCTGCCCAAGGAGATGGCGTTGGAGCTATTCAAGCCCTTTGTGATGAAGAAATTGGTCAAAGAGGGACACGCTCACAACATCAAGAGCGCCAAACGCATGGTTGAGCGGGTGCGTGACGAGGTGTGGGATGTGCTGGAAGAAGTGATTCAGGAGCACCCGGTGCTGCTCAACCGGGCGCCTACTTTGCATCGTTTGGGTATCCAAGCGTTTGAGCCAGTGCTGGTGGAAGGGCGGGCTATCAAGATCCATCCGTTGGTCTGTACTGCTTATAACGCCGACTTTGATGGCGACCAGATGGCGGTACACGTTCCCCTTTCTGCAGAAGCTCAGGCTGAAGCCAGGTTGCTGATGTTATCTGCACACAACCTGCTCAATCTGAAGGACGGTCGACCGGTGGTCACTCCCACTAAAGATATGGTCCTCGGGATCTACTATTTGAGCAGCATAGATCATGGCGCCAAAGGAGTAGGCAAGGTCTTTGGCAGTACAGAAGAAGCCATTATGGCATATGAGGATGGCATATTAGAACTAAACGCTCCGATCAAGGTGCGGCTGAAGGTCACTTTGCCAGATGGCAGTGCCAAAATCAGCCTCGAGGAGGTCACCTTAGGTCGCATTCTCTTCAATCAGGCCATACCGCAGGATCTCGGTTTTGTCGATCGCAGCGATCCGGAGAACGCTACCAAGCTGGAGATAAACGAACAGGTAGAACGCAAACTGCTCGGTCGAATCGTGGAGCGCTGTTTCCATCAGCACGGGTCCACTAAGACGACCGAAATTTTGGACAACATCAAGGATCTGGGATTCCGTTATGCCACCTTGTCTGGAATCAGTATCGGCATGAGCGACATTCAGGTGCCGAAGAAGAAGGCCGAGATCCTGCGCCAGTCGGAAGAACAGGTAGCTAGCATTGAACGGGCATACGCCCGGGGCATGATGAGCACCGACGAGAAGTATCAGAACGTAATCGATATCTGGACTAAGGCTAACTCGGAAGTGCAAAAAGCATTGTTTGAGTCTATGGATGAGTTCAATTCGGTCAACATGATGGTCATGTCTGGTGCTAGGGGCAACTATTCGCAAATCACCCAGCTGGGAGGAATGCGTGGCTTGATGTCCGACCCCTCTGGGCGCACCATTGAGCTGCCGATTAAGGCCAGTTTCCACGAAGGGTTGACGGTGCTGGAGTACTTCACCTCTACCCACGGCGCGCGCAAGGGTGCGGCCGATACAGCCATTCGCACAGCTGACTCCGGCTATCTGACTAGGCGATTGGTCGATGTTTCGCAGGATGTGATTGTGCGGGAAGAGGACTGTGGCACCACCGGCGGAATAGTTGTCAGCGAGATCGGAGAAAACAGGTTTGTAATTGAACCGTTAGCCGAGCGCATCGCTGGGCGGGTCTTGGCCGAGGATGTGGTAGTCAGCAATTACCGTGACACAGTGACGGGTGTTCTGCACGAGGAGGAAGAGCTGTTGCTGCCCGCTGGAGAAATGGTCTCCGAAGAGCAGGCTGCAAGCATCACCTCCTTTGGTCGCATCGTTTCGCCTGTGGACGGTGCCGTAACGGTGAAAGATGAGCAGCTGATCATCACCGATGAACAGGGTGCTCAGCATGTGCGTTATAGATGTCTGCCGGAACAAGCCATAACGGTGGCTGATGGGGCCCGAGTCCAAGCCGGACAAGAGTTGGCCAGGGGAGTGATCCGGCAGGTGAAGATTCGCTCCGTTCTCACCTGCAAGACTCGGCACGGCGTCTGTGTTAAGTGTTACGGGCGCAACCTTGCCTCTGTCGGCATAGTCGAAGTAGGAGAGGCCGTGGGCATCATCGCTGCTCAGTCTATTGGTGAACCCGGCACGCAGCTGACCATGCGTACTTTCCATACTGGCGGAGTTGCTGGTGACGACATTACACAAGGTTTACCCCGGGTCGAGGAGTTGTTTGAAGCTCGTAAGCCGAAGGGCCAGGCGGTGATCAGCGAGGTCGATGGCGTTGCTCGCATCACCGAGGGCAAGAGCGGCAGGGTGGTGGAAGTGCAGGCGGAGGATGGCGAGCTGAAGAGCTACCCCATCGCCTTTGGTGCCCGATTGAAGGTGAGCGACGGCGAGGTAGTCGAGGCCGGCGCAGAACTGACCGAGGGTTCGGTTAACCCCCATGAGCTGTTGATAGTTAAAGGCATCCGGGGCGTGCAAACCTATCTGCTGCAGGAAGTGCAGAAGGTCTATCGCATGCAGGGTGTTGAGATCAATGACAAGCATATAGAAGTGATCGTGCGACAGATGCTGCGCAAAGTACGGGTTGACGAGCCGGGGGATACCCCCCTGCTGGCAGGGAGCTTGGTGGACGTGTTCGAATTTGAGGAGCATAACACCAGGGTAATGGAAGCCGAAGGAGAGCCGGCGGTGGCCCGCCCAGTGATGTTGGGCATCACCAAGGCGTCGCTAGCTACCGACTCGTTCCTGTCCGCGGCTTCGTTCCAGGAGACTACCCGGGTGCTGACCGATGCAGCCATCAAGGGTAAGTCCGATCCGCTGCTCGGCTTGAAGGAGAACGTGATCATCGGCAAGTTGATCCCCGCCGGAACAGGCATGAACCGCTACCGCAACGCGCGTCTCTGTGTCAATAACCCAGAGAATTCGGTTGACACTGGAGATACCGCTGATTATAATAGTTAAGTGTGTTTTTGTTTGTCCGCCTCAACTAGTTCAAGGGAGGTAGCAGATGCTTCAGTCATTGGAAAAACTCAAGGCTATCAAAGATAATAAGATAGCTGGAGTGAAACAAGTCCAGAAAGCAGTGCAAAAAGGACAGGCAAAAGTAGTGTATATGGCCGCCGATGCTGAACCGCGCGTACTGGGGAGCCTCAGACAGCTATGTGAACAGCAGCAAATTGAGGTGGTTACCGTTCCGACAATGACGGAATTAGGTCAAGCCGCCGGTATAGAGGTTGGTTCGGCAACAGTGGCAGTGCTGAAATTGTAAGAAGACAGCTGCCCCTGCTGTATTCCGGCAGGGGCAGCGAATTTCACTGAACAACTACAGGAAGGAGGTGCTTGCATGCCTACGATTAACCAGCTGATCCGCAAGAGCCGTCAAAAGGTGGAGTATAAGTCTAAGTCTCCTTCCTTGCACAGCTGTCCACAGCGCCGTGGCGTCTGCGTGAGGGTAACTACTATGAGCCCGAAGAAACCGAACTCGGCTATTCGCAAGATCGCCAGGGTGCGTCTGGTGAACGGCGAAGAGGTCACCGCGTATATTCCGGGAGAAGGCCATAACCTTCAGGAGCACTCCGTTGTTCTAGTTCGCGGGGGACGGATAAAGGATTTGCCGGGCGTCCGTTATCACATTGTTCGTGGTACCTTGGACACCAATGGCGTTTCGGACCGCGGGCAGAGCCGTTCCAAGTACGGCACCAAGCGGCCTAAGAAGGGCAAGAAATAGACTGTCTTCTGAAATCAGTTGATTGTGGATTGGAGGGAAAAGGATGCCTAGAAAGGGACCTGTGCCTAAACGGGATGTGTTGCCGGATCCAATCTATGGTAGTAAGCTGGTCACCCGCTTTGTCAATAAGATGATGAGGGATGGCAAGCGTGGTGTGGCCGAGCGAATTTTCTATGAGGCCATGGATTTGGTCAGGCAACGCACTGGCAAAGAGCCAGTGGAAGTGTTTGAAGCAGCGATGAAGAACGTCGCTCCTGTATTGGAAGTTAAACCGCGTCGGGTTGGTGGCGCAACTTATCAGGTGCCTGTGGAGGTTGCACCGGATCGCCAACAGATGCTTTCTATCCGTTGGTTGGTACAATACGCACGGGCTCGTGGCGAAAAGACGATGGTGGAGCGCCTGGCTGGGGAAATAGCTGATGCTTCAGCCGGTGTAGGTAATGCCATCAAGAAGCGTGAAGATACTCATCGTATGGCCGAAGCCAACAAAGCGTTTGCGCATTATCGTTGGTAGGATTGATTAGCTGGATAGCGTCTCAAGGGAGGAGGGGTGTTATGCCTAAAGATTTTGCATTGGACAAAGTGCGCAACATTGGGATCATGGCGCATATCGATGCCGGCAAGACGACAACGACCGAGCGTATTCTTTTCTATACTGGCAAGGTGCACAAAGTCGGCGAAGTGCATGATGGAGCTGCGACCATGGACTGGATGGTGCAAGAGCAAGAGCGAGGCATCACCATCACCTCGGCTGCAACCACCTGTCGGTGGCGGGATTGCCAAATCAACATCATTGACACGCCCGGACACGTGGACTTCACTGTGGAAGTGGAGCGCTCTTTGCGGGTGTTAGACGGTGCTGTAGCAGTCTTTTGCGCCAAAGGCGGAGTGGAGCCACAGTCGGAGACTGTCTGGCGCCAGGCCAGCAAGTACGGTGTCCCTCGCATAGCTTATGTGAACAAGATGGATACCCTGGGCGCGAGCTTCGCTAGGGTAGTCCAAATGATGCGGGATCGATTAAACGCCAATGCCTTGCCTATTCAGCTTCCGATCGGACAGGAGGAGACCTTCCAGGGGATCGTCGATCTGATCACCATGCAGGCGACCTATTACCTAGACGATCAAGGCACTCACAGTGAGACCCGTGCCATTCCTGAGGAACTGCAGGAAGAGGCTAGAAAGTTGCGGGTGGATCTGATCGAGACTTTGGCCATGGAAGACGAAGACCTGATGATGCATTATCTGGAGGGCGAGGAGATTCTGGCGGAGGATATGCGGCGCGTGCTCAGAAAAGCTACGCTCGCCATGCGGGTGGTTCCGGTGGTCTGTGGTTCTTCGTACCGCAACAAGGGCGTGCAAAACCTCTTGAACGCGATTGTGGAATACCTGCCATCTCCGGCTGAGGTGGCAGCTATCAAGGGCTTTAACCTGGATGGCAACGAAGAATCCCGTGATGCAGACGATGCTCAGCCTTTTTCGGGACTGGTCTTCAAAATCGTCTCCGATCCATACGTGGGCAAGCTTGCCTATCTGCGTGTCTACTCGGGGATTCTACAATCCGGCAGTTATGTGCTCAACAGCAGTAAGGGACGCCGTGAACGGGTCGGGCGCCTGCTGCGGATGCACGCCAATCACCGGGAGGACGTAACCGAAGCCCGGTCAGGGGACATTGTTGCAGTAGTTGGCTTGAAGGATACCGCTACCGGTGAAACGCTGACCTCTGAGGATGCTCCAATCATCTTAGAGAGCATGCAATTTCCCGCACCGGTCATTTCCCAGGCGATCGAGCCAAAGACTAAAGCCGATCAGGATAAGCTGTCGGTGGCTTTGGCCCGATTGTCGGAAGAGGATCCCACCTTCCGCTCCTATAGTGACGAGGAGACCGGACAGACGATCATCAGTGGCATGGGCGAACTGCATTTGGAGATCATCGCAGATCGACTGCTGCGTGAGTTCAAAGTTGGAGCTAACTTGGGCAGGCAGCAAGTAGCTTACCGTGAGACTATCCGTCAAGCGGTGAAGGCAGAGGGAAGGTTCGTCAGACAGAGCGGTGGCCGCGGTCAGTATGGCCACGTCTGGGTGGAATTCGAGCCTCAGCCTGCCGGCGCTGGCTACGAGTTTGTCAACAAGATTGTCGGTGGTGTGGTGCCAAGGGAGTATATCGGCCCAACCGATGCTGGTATTCAGGAAGCGATGCAGAGTGGCGTTCTAGCAGGGTTCCCTGTGGTGGACGTGAAAGCTACTATTTACGATGGCAGTTACCACGACGTGGACTCCTCAGAGATCGCTTTCAAGATTGCGGGCTCGATGGCTTTCAAGAATGGCATGGCCAAGGGCAAACCGATCTTGCTGGAACCAGTGATGAAAATAGAGATTACTGTGCCAGAGGAGTACCTAGGCGATGTGATTGGCGACTTGAACTCCCGACGGGGTCGGGTGGAAGGCATGGAGACCCACGAGGGCGCTCAGGTGGTCCGGGGATATGCGCCATTGGCGCAGATGTTCGGCTACACCACTTCCCTCAGGTCGCTGACCCAGGGACGAGGAACTTCCAGCATGGAGTTTGCTCAGTATGAAGAGGTCCCTAAGAGCTTGGCCGAAGAGATTGTTAAATCCGGTCGCTGAGTGGGCGTCAAGCTTCACGCTTGACATGGCGTCTTTTCACAGTTTTCTGTCAACGATTTTTGATTCTCATTTAGGAGGGTAAACAGGAATGGCAAAAAAGAAATTTGAGCGCACTAAGCCTCATGTGAACATCGGTACTATC
>CAYVCY010000026.1:0-19303 GCA_964450265.1 uncultured Clostridia bacterium | reverse complement strand
GCGAAGATCATCGACTCGGCCCAGAACGCGCCCATCATGATGTTGGCGGCAACCTTCTCACGAGCGAAGATACCCACCACACCGGCGGCGTAAGCAAACTGTTCACTGGACAGGTAACGCACGGTGTCCTCCTGGAACATGTCGGGTTTACCTGCGGACAGGTATCCCTGGCGCACCACTTCCTGAGCGATCGGGAACACCATCGGCTGACGGATGGTCACGATCAGTTCGGTGTTGTACTTGGCAGTCAGCTCAGTGACAAACTGCAGCACCGAAAGCCCTGCGAAAGTTTGGGGCGCGCTGGTGTCGGTGATGGCACCGATGCCAGGGGCGAAGTGCACCGGACGACCCATCTCTGTAGCGCGGCCGACCGCTTCCTCGATGGCGTCCAATCCTGCGATCCGACGCAGGTGAGGGTTGAAGTTGCCTTTTACAGTCTGAGTGATCACATAATAGGACACGGCTGCGAAGACGATCTCCAACACTAAGAGAAAACTGGTTCCTGGCGTAAGCGTCATTTATGAAACACCTCCCTTCTTTTTGCAGAACGAGCTATCTCACTCGCTCCACTACACAGAATATTCCCCATGGGGGCGTCAAATTCCTGCTAATGTTATGACTATTTTCGATTATTTTTTCAAGCATAATTTGGGAATCATCGCCTGGATCTACCATCCACATTATTTTCCGACAGCCGTTTCTGATATCCTGCTCATCCCGCTCTCCTCCACAAGCCAAGAAAAACAGGACTCCGGATCACTCCGAAGTCCTGTTTCCTGTTTTGATTTAGGCGTTACAGCCGTCAAATCAGGCTAAGAGACCCAACCAACTGCCGAGGATATCCTCCAAAGCACCGAGGAGTAGGGAAATACGTCCCATCACCACGTTACCGAAGGAAACACCGAAGGTGATCATCATCACCCAACGTCCGAACACTGATACGTACTTGACCGGCCCTCTATGCTCCATGGAGAAGAAGAAGTAGAAGAGGATCGAGAGTACGCCGAAGACCATAATCACGTTATCCAAGCTGTTCAACGGCAGCATGGCCGAACGGATCTGGGCGACGAACTGGGAGTTGACGCCACCGTAGATAGAAATACCGGTACCGATACCAACCAGGAAAGCGATACTCCAGCGGCTGAGCCAAGAAATTGACTTGATAAAACGCGCATAGAGCAAGATACCGAGCATAATCGGAATAATTAGTACGATTTTGCCGTCCTGGGTAAGCGGAGTGATTGCGTTGTCATAGATAGCCTTGATGTTCACGCTGATGGCATATCCTGCTCCAGCTCCCACGTACAGATGCTCAAAGAATCGGTAAACCGGATTCTCCGCAAAGATGAAGGAAAAGATTGCGATCATACCGATGGCTTGAATCCATACCCACGGATTGTTACTCATTCGATTTCACCTCCCTATCGATGAACATGGGTTTAATTTTTCCACACGCCCTAGTTCTTCTTGCCGAAGAAGTAGGCGATGTTACCGATCAAAATGAAACTGATGATCGCGACGTGACCGAGGGACTGTCCGTCCATCTTTGCCACAGCCGGACCAGGGGATTCCATCAACAGTTCGTATTCAGCAGCGCCACGCAGGCCCTGCAGCAGTCCGATTACCTGCCCAGACTGCACAAAGGGCATGGTGGTCGGCACGTTGACGGTTACGGCACCGGCTGCTAGCTTGATGCCCAGCGGTCCTTGTACTTGACGCACCCATTCCTGGATTCCAGGGTTTCCGGATACGAAGTCGATTACCAGGTCGAAGTCGCGGGTGTCCTTGAGCCCGTCCATGATCGGGAAGCTCTGCGGGTTAAACCCACGGAAATCGTTGCGCACGATGGTCACGTCAGAACCGAACAGACGAATGGCATTCTCGGTACCTGGGATGTATCCCAGGTTGATGTAGTCTTCCCCGTATACCTTGTCCGGGTATGCAGCGATCAACTGCTCACCGTACATCGGACCGGCATCCCAGAAAGAGACCATGACTACGCGTACGCCCTTTGTCATCATGTGTTGCATCATAGCAACGGCTTGCGGGTGTACGTCAGGAGATCCGCCTGGAGAATAGTCCAGGGAGAATAACACTCGGTCACCCGGCTCAAGTGAGTCAGCTAACTCAAAGACCGCTTCTGTCAACGGGCTGATGGATAGCGGTACTCCGATCGGGTTGATCAGCGGAATAGCGATCGCCAAGAGCACAACGACATAGATGATCCTGCGGTCTACGTTTTGTAGTTTATTAAAGAAGTCCACCTGATGGCACCTCCTCTCTTATCTATTTAGATTACTCCATACCAAGGTGTCCACGCTCGATGCCGAGCAGGATACGCAGCGAAGTAGCAAATGCACCGATGGCAGCACCGATCATGATTGCCTTCTGTCCGGCCGTATTCGGGATATTCAGCAACCAAGTGGCGATGGTCGGAAACTGTTTCCAAAGCAACTCACCGATTGGTGCCCGCCCGAGCATGACCAACAGAGCAGAGACCAGCAGGATAGTAGCTTCCAGACTGCGCATACGGAATGCACGGTAGGATGCGGATGCGATGTAGAAGGCCAAGATGGCGAACATCGCAGCACCCAGCGGTGATTGCACGTAGTCGAACATGTTCTGGTACAGCTCACCGACCGCTTCTGCCTGCGGACGCAAGCGAGCAATGCTCCCGATGGCCGCAAAAGAGGCCATAGCTAGCAACAGGGTGAGGCTGTTGAACCAGCCTGCGCGCTGGCGAGCAATGTTCCTGGAATGGATCCGAATCAGGTTGACCGACGCCAAACCAACCGCAAAGGCGGAGACGATGATCATCCAAACGCCCAGCTCATCAGCCCAAGTCTGCAGGAAACCATCGCTTCCATCAGCCGGACCAACCAGGTTAGTCAACAGCATGATCATGCCGATCACGAAAGTGATGATCAATGGGATTTCTCGACGCAATTCTTACACCTCCCTCTTGCTTTACGCTAAGAATCTAAGTCGTACTCAGATCCCATCTTATTTCTTAGTCAGTTCAATCAAAGCCTGAGAACCGGCAGTGGCCATCAGAGACCCGGCCAAAATCAATACCATAGAGATAGCCTTCAGGATATCCTGACCACCGATGGAGCCGATCTTCACCTTGTCTCCGGACAAGTAGGCACCAGCTGCATACAGCTCTTCACCGATCAAGGTGTAGTCACATGCGGCGACGAAGAACGGAATCTGACCCATTGCCGCACTGCCAGCTACCTGGATGGCACCGATTTGGGCACCTGCCTCAGCAAACAACAGAGACTCGGCCCAGAAAGCGCCCATCATGATGTTGGCAGCAGGACGACGACGGTAGAAGATACCCATAACGCCAGCTGCATACGCGAACTGCTCACTGGATAGGAACTGCACTGTGTCTTCCTGGAACAGGTCCGGCTTACCAGCGGCCATGTAGCCTTGGCGCACGATCTCCTGTGCCAACGGGAACACGTTCGGCTGACGAATAGTGACGATCAGCTCGGTATTGTACCTGGCCGACAGCTCAGTGACGAAGCCCAGCACTTCCAGACCGGCGAAGGTCTGAGGAGCGGTATCAGCGGTAACGTCCGCCAAACCAGGGGTAAAGTGCACTGGAGCACCCATCTCTGTGGCGCGGCCGACGGCCTCTTCTACGGAGTCCAATCCAGCCATCTTGCGGATGTTCGGGACCCACTTATCCTGCTTTGCCAAGGTAAGAGAGCCGTAAATCACGATAGTCATCACCACGATCACTGAAGACAGAAAAATAGTTCCTGCTAACATTTCTCTCTTTCACCTCCTCCCATAGTTTTGGGCAGCAAGTTGGTTTTGACCATGCTTGTCACCTCTTTCTACATAATTCGACAAGATAAACTTGTCTCCTTCTTCGACTTGTGGAAAAAGCTAAATATTTTTCCTAACCCACCATTTAATTACTTTCGCAATTCCCGCAAGTCCCTCAACTCGACTAACTGATAATTTTCAAACTAATATCAAGTCAGCGGCGAGTCTTGACTTTAGTTTACATAAAGTCGAGATCGTTGACAATGGAAATTGCTGTAGCTGAAGCTGGCAGCTGACTTAAAGGCAGCAAAAAACCGCCCGCATTGACGCGGGCGGCAAGCTCTCTTCACTCTGAATGAACAGGACGGAGTAGAGCGGAATGGCAGGACAGAGTAGGAACGACAGGAAAGAGTGGGAATGGCAGATGAGTGAGACTGATTTATAGCCCTCGCCCTGAACCGCCTACTGTAACGCTGACCCGATTGCGGCCCAGCTGCTTGCTGCGATACATCGCTTGGTCAGCCACCCTAAATAGTTGCTCAGGCGTGGCCGCATCATCTGGATACATCGCTACCCCGATGCTCACCGTGACCGCCAGATTGGGCGGACCTTCTGCCTGATAATGATCTATCACTGCTCGGCGCATGCGTTCAGCGATCTGACAAGCTGCATCGCGATGACAATTGAGCAGCACCACCAGAAACTCGTCGCCAGCATATCTGGCCGCAAGATCGTGAGAACGAATGTGCGAACGAATAATCCCAGCCAGAGTGATCAAATGCAGATCGCCTGTAGGATGACCGAAGCGATCGTTGATCTGTTTGAGACTATCGGAATCGATCATCAACAGCGAAACCTTGTTTCCAGCTCGAGCGGCTTGCTTTAAGATCTTCTCTAGCTCCTGGTAGAAACGGCGAGCGTTGGCCAATCCGGTCATGCTGTCTGTGAGGGATAGCTCCCGGGTCTTTTCAAACAAGCGCACATTGGATAGCATCACCGCAGCCTGACTGGCAACAGTCTCCAACAACTGCACGTATTCGTGATCGAAAGCGTGGGCCTGATAGCTTTGCACGGAAACGGCGCCGATCACCCGGTCCTCCAATCTCATCGGCACGACTATCAGTGACTCTGTGACAGGAGAATCGGTGTCAACTGCACCGATTCTGATCACTCCGGGGATACTAGTCGACTTTTCATGCCAGATCACTGGCTGCCCGGTGATTATTGCCTGGGATGTGGGGCCAGTGTTCAGTGCAATCACCTGGCTCGGGTAACGCACGCCATCTTCATATAGATACTTCAGTTCTACCATTTCCTCGCGCTCGTCAAAAAGCGCGACAAAGAACACATCTGTAGACATCACCCGCGAGACTTCCTTATACATGGTCTCAAACAGCCTTTCCATGTCAGTGTTTGCTGAGAGACTGCGTCCAATCTGAATCAACAGCTTTAAGTGGCCGTGTTGCCGCTCCAAACGAGCCCGCTGTTCCTTGTCTCGATCCTTCAGTCGAGCAGCCTCCGATAGCCACTGTCCCGAATATAGGCTAGCTACAGCCGCCACCATTAAGCCTCCTACAAACAATAGGAAATTAATGGAGAATGGATTCTCCGCAACGAAGGCGTAGCAAAAGGTCAGGGCTGCCAGGCAGACCACTTTCGCCTCCGCCGCCGCAAACGGCCAATGCAAGAAGAACACTAACACAGCCAAAACATAGATCTGACTGAAGACTCCCGAACTGAGCAAGATCAACAAGCAAACGACAGCCATATCCAACACAATCAACCACGACTGGCGGGAGAACTCACCTGAACGAACAGCAGACCGCAGATGATAGATGTATACCGCAAGGCCAGCCAAGCTGACAGCCAGCAGCAAGCCGCGCCAAGTCGCATCTATGAGGAAGTACCAGCCGACAAAAGCTAGGATTGTGCATAGACGCAGACTAACCAAGCGGTAATGGAGGATGAAATCGGCCGAATAATGCGTGGATCCGCCGATAGGGCTATTCCCAGCCGCCGCCGTTGTCTCTTCCTGGCACACTCCTTTGGCTAAACTCACTGCTTCACCTCCTGACCAATAGCAGTCAAGTGATTGTTGCGCACACAACTATCCCTAATAGGTTCAACTCTCCGCCATTATGTTCCTCCATAACATCAATGAAAAATTGAGGGGGCTGTCTGCTGACAGCCCCCTGACTCCCCCAGTCGCTGACGTGACAGCCCCCTCGCAGAGGGGGCCAGGACTTGCCTCCCTCTGATGAGGGAGGTGGCATGGCGCAAGCCATGACGGAGGGAGAGAAAGACAACGTTAGTCCTTACTATTCCAGCCGCTCTATACTGGCCCCTAGTGCGCAAAACTTCAAGTCGAGGCGCTCATAACCGCGATCCGCGTGTTCGAAACCTTCCACAATGCTTTCCCCCTGAGCCGCCAAAGCCGAGATCAGCAGAGCTGCCGCAGCCCGTAAATCTGTACCCTTCACGTCAGCTCCGGTTAGTCTTTCCACCCCTTCAACAATAGCGGTGCGTCCATCGATGCGCACGTTAGCACCCATCTTGATCATCTGATTGAGATGCTCAAATCTCTCATCCCAAATGGTCTCTGTAACCATGCTGATCCCATCTGCCGTGGTGAGTAACGCGCTCATCGGCGCCTGGAAATCGGTAAAGAACCCAGGCAGAGGCAATGTTTTCACATTGACAGCGTTCACTCGCCGGTCACAGCGAACCCGAATACTGTCGTCACAGGTATCCACATTCACACCGGCCTCCTGGAGCTTGGCAATCACCGCCTCCAGATGATCGGGGATAGTGTTCTCCAAGGTGACGTCTCCTCTGGTCATCGCGGCAGCCACCATCAGCGTGGCTGCTTCGCTTTGATCAGGAATAATCGCATGGCGGCACCCATGCAACTGCTTCACGCCCTGTATGCGTATAGTCTCGGTGCCCGCGCCGAACACCCTGGCACCCATGGCGTTAAGAAAGTTGGCCAGGTCAACGATAAATGGACCGCGATAAGCATTGAATATGGTGGTGGTGCCCTCAGTCAAAACTGCCCCCAACATCAGGTTGATGGTAGCGCCCACTGTAAGCACATCCAAATAGACCGAATGATTGCCTGGATTTCCCCTAGACGACATTACCTTTACCGATCCACGCTCAATAACAGCTTCTGCACCAAGGGCCCGAAAACCTTTCAGATGCTGATCGATCGGCCGCGGCCCCAGATCATCACCACCGGGCAAGGCCACTTCTGCCTGCCCAAACCTGGCCAACAATACCCCCAGCAGATAGTATGAAGCCCTCATTCGCTTCACCAACGCTTGGTTGGCCACATGGTTGCGTAACCCACGAGGATCGATGGTCATCTGCCCCTGGCCGGAATAATCGACCTTGGCCCCCATCTGCTGCAAAATAGTGGCATATACTTCTACATCGCTGATGTTGGGAAGATTTTCAATGGTCGATGGTGTATCAGCCAGCAGCGCGGCAGGGATAGCTGCCAAAGCAACATACTTTGAGCCTCCCACCGTGACCGTGCCGGACAGCCTGGTATCACCCTTAACTCGGAGAGCAGTCATGGCAATCGCTCCTCACTCGTATTAATAAATCGACAACTTGCCTGTGGGAGGTGAGGATATGACACCCCCAGGTAGCAGCGGTTGCATGATTGATAGACAGGTCCAGTGTAGATTGGGGCATGCTAGAGAGGACAAACACAAAATCGCTTTCAATTATCCATTACTGTTAACCACCTGTCAACTGCAGCTGGCCAGCGAGGCTGGATGCTGAGTATAGCAGCCATAAAAGCAGGGATGCAGCTGATCGTGCTGCATCCCTGCTCTTGCGTGTTAACCGATATGGCAGTCAAATCGTTAGCGGCAGAGGAGCAGTTACTAGACAGATACTTCCTGCGGACGCACCTGCTTATGCTCAACTACCTGTTGCACCAACGAATGTTCACGGTTCAACCGACAAGCAGTAGTTGGAAAATTTGGCTTGTAGGGATTAGGCACCGAGTAAGTAACTACAATCTCTTCACCGATCGCCTGATTGATCAATGCTTGAGGGTCGCCTATCCCGGTCAGCAACCGATTGATCAACATTTTCAATCCAACGAAGGGAAGATTCCCCTCTTCTAGCGTGTCCAGGCGCTGGATCAGCATCGCCATGTCCGAGCGAGAACCGCGTTGCATAGAAGCCGTCCTAACAGGGGCAATGCCGAGCAATCCTTCTATTTGAGTAAACGAATCGGCGAACATAACCAGATCGTTGCTAGTCGTACGGGAGACCCCAAAGACAACTACTCGCTTATTGCGGGTATGGAGTTTGCGGATTAATTGGATCAGATCCCGATCCCCGCAGACTAAGATGTATGTGTCGATGTCATCCCGAGTATACATCAGCTCCAACGCGTCCAAAGAGAGCTCTATATCGGCGGCGTTTTTTCGGATGCTCTCCGTTACAGACTTAGAAAAGACATGCCGTGGCTCTACGCTCTTGCGCTGCAGCTCCGTCTGCAGGCCCTTGAACTCGGGCTGGTCGAAGTCGGCATAGGCCATCGCCATCACTATCTGACCTTCCTTGCTCGCCTCCTGTTTGACCAGTTCTACCAATCGACCTGCCTGCGGCACCAGCATGTAGTTGTTTTTCATGCTCCAATATACGTTCTCGTAATCAATAAACAAGGCTACATTGTTATCCAAAGCTTCAACTCCTTCCTCTTGCCGACCGAGACTCATTCTGTAGCCTGCCCGCCTTGGGCACACAGTATGACTGGCGGATGAAGAAAGAGTAGCCTTTAGTTTCGCCCTCAGATTTTGACCAGATGCAGGGTGATCTCCTGCCGATTGTGAAACAGGTGTTGCGCATGGGCGACCTGAAGCCGCTCATCTAGGCTGGCACAGACTTCGCGAATTGTATTTAGTGGCCGTTTGCCCATCAGCTTCACAGTCAAGATCATCTGGCCTCCGACGGATAAGCTGGGCAGCAGGCGGTTGATTGCACCTACGGTAAAGAAGGGATCCCAGCTCATATCGCAGGTGATCAAATCCAGTTTAGTGCCCTTAGGGAGAGCCAGTTGTCGCACATTCTGCTGCAAAAAAGTGAGTCCCTTGTGCCCAGACAGCCGCTGGTCTAAGAGACCGGTATCCACAGCAATCACCCGCATGCCTCGCTCCAGCAGCACCGAAGTCCAACCCCCTGGTGCCGCACCTAGATCGAGTGCGAGGCTTCCCGGCGGGAAACTCAGCTGCCAGCGGGTGATCGCCTCCAGCAGCTTGAACTTGGATCGGGAGATGTCATCGGGTGATTTGCGAAAATGGATCATCCCACCCGACCAGTCGGAAAGGTTCCATTTGGCCGGGGACACTCCATAATAGGCGCTGTCATCAGCTACAGTGACCGAGATGATCCACTCCGGATCCTTGATGGTCGGCGAGAAGCCGAGTTGCTGCAAGGACACGTCCAGCGCAGACTTCAACTGACGAGCTTGTCCAGACTGGCTTCTGTTCAGCCAGCGGCCCTGAACAGCCACACTGCATCCGGCCGGGGCAGCCCGTAAGTCGTCGGACAAAAATTGACGGATATCGCTATGTAAAGTCTCTACCGTGGCATAGTCGAGGACAATTGCCGCATGCAGGTGATGCACGAAGATCGGGGGTTCCTGCAAGAGCAACTGATGGACATGGCTAGTATCTAGACCTTCCCAAAAAAACACACCATCGGCTAGTAAATGAATCTTGCCTATTCGCGCGGCCCGAGTACGTACTTCCTCGGCGGCCACACTGGCGAACTCGGGACTTGCGGTCACCACTAATCCGGCTTTCATCCTGTTCCCTCCCTCGACTGCAAACGATCGCGTTAATATTATCGGATGGCGAGTATGCAGTCAAACAATGGACATGGGAACGGTTTTCCAACGCTCTCGGAGAGCCCAAAATCTGAGAGTCTGGTTGGAGTATGTTTGTTGGTCAATTATGGCAAGCTATTGCGGGTGATGCTAAGATGTCCGTTTTGACCCAAGCTATACTTTCCTTGACTGCTGCCGTAATCATCTCTCAGCTGCTGGGCGACTTGCCGTACAAAAACTGCCTGGCGCTAGCTACTGGCTGCTTCTATTTCGTGCATCCGGTACCGATGAGTTTTGGTTTGGCAGCGCTGATCTTCTGGGATCTAGTGCGCAGCGGTGATGACAGCGCCAAGTTCATGCTCCTGCCAACGCTAGGGGGCGCTTTGGTGACCGGTTTTGCCGCTCTGCCACTGCGCGATTCCCTGCTAGCAGCTGTTTCCGCCCAATCCGCCGTCGCGCCTGGCTTGCCGGCCGCTCTAAATTGGGTGGACTGTCTGCGCACCTGCCTAGCCATGCCGTTGCTGGAGCAATACGTCTGCCTGATCGTAGTGCTGACCGGCCTGATAGCAAAAGGTATAGACAAACGCTATGCTTTCTTGGTGACCGCTTTGTTTTTTGCTTTGCTGCAAGGACAACCCAGCGCCTTCCTGACTCGAGCACTGGCCGGCAGCATCTATGTTTGGCTCTATTCTAGGCACGGCTTCTGGAGTGCAGTCACCGCCCAAGGATTGAGCAGTGCCGGAGCGCTGCTGGTGACACTTTGGTTACCATAAACAAGAACGCAGCGCCGCCCCGTAGTAGGCAAACAAAAAACACCAAGCAGTGCTTGGTGCTCTCACTTGCGGCTGGTGTCGGAGGCGGGACTTGAACCCGCACGGTTGCCCATACGCCCCTCAAACGTACGCGTCTGCCAATTCCGCCACTCCGACTAGTCATGAAAAATAGAATGGTGCCGAAGGTGGGATTCGAACCCACACGAGCGTTGCACTCACTGCGCCCTGAACACAGCGCGTCTGCCAGTTCCGCCACTTCGGCACGTCTTTCAACAGGGACAAATAATATACTACTCGGGTCAGCGCAAATTGTCAAGCCAGGTTCGCCAACTGGCTTGATCAACTGCTGTTCAGAAAAGAAATCAGCCCATGTAGTCCCACCGATAAAGGCGCAAGTAGATCTGTTGCTGATGCATCACCTTAATCACGTAGCGCTTCGTCTCTTCAAATGGGATTTGCTCGGCATTTTCCAAAGTCCCATCCCAAACACCCTGCTCCAGCCAACCTTCCACATTGCCTCGACCGCCGTTATAGGCGGCAACGGCGACCGGCAAACTCTGCCCAAACTCATTCAGGAGATTAGCCAGGTACCAGGTTCCCAGCTGAATGTTCACCTCGGGACGAAATAAATCCTGCTGTTTGAAGGCAGCTAGCCCCATTTGCTCTGCCACCCAATCGGCGGTGCTGGGCATCAGCTGCATCAAGCCGGATGCACCTTTGGGAGAGACGGCGTTCACGCGCCAACGGCTCTCTACATTGATCACCGCAGCTACCAAGTCGGGATCCACTTGGCGGAGCTTGGCTTCCCGCACAATCACCTTCCGGTGCTGCAGCGGATAGATCCGTCGCAAGAAGAGCGGAGCCACGTTGATCACTGCGATCACCAGCAGGAAAGCCAGTGATAACAACAGCAACCTTCTCAATGCGCGTCTGACTGCCCTCATCTACCAGCTCCTCCGGTCGGCAGTCGGCGCTTTGCAGCACAGGCTATGGCCCACTGATAGCTTCGTTCCACCTGTTCCTGGGTGAGATCCAAAGAACCGTTGTTATCGATCACTCGATCGGCCCACTTCACCTTCTCTTCCAGGGGCAGCTGTGCCAAAATGCGCTGCAACGCTTCATCCCGCGACAATCGATTGCGCTGCATCAAGCGTTGCAGCTGAGTCTCTCTGGTGACCGTCACCACCCAGATTTCGTCCACCATTTCTTGCAGCGACGCTTCTATCAACAAAGGAATATCCAACACTATCGGTAGGCGATGCCCCTGCTGCTTCAAGTCGGCTACCATCTGCTCCATGCGGTCGATCACATAGGGATGGACAATGCTGTTTAGGCTCTCACGGGCATGCTCGTCGGCAAAGATGATCTCTGCCAACTGCTGGCGATCGATTTGACCATCAGGTCGCACTATGGCGTCGCCAAAATGCGAGATCACCGCCTGGTATGCCTTTTCACCTGGCACCACTGCCTGCCGGGCCAACTTGTCGGCGTCGATCACCACTGCCCCCATATCCTGCAACATCCCAGCGACCACGCTCTTGCCGCTAGCGATACCGCCGGTCAAACCGATTCGATACAATCAGAATCCCACCCATCAAAATAGCATCCGCCGGCCTTTCTTCTCCTGTTGATGCCGACTATCCGGCGAAAAGGCCAAACAGACCTAAGAAAATCAAAAGCATCCCAGGAAGAACAACCAGCTTCTTGCTCAGTCTATGTTGTAGACGGTAACCTAATTCCCACCCCAAGAGTAACGCACAGAACTTGATCGCGCCGACAGCTAGGGCGGTGGGCAACGCTAGAAGACCGGTCATGGCTGCTCCCAGCCCCGCTCCAAAGGCATCCAATGCCAAAGCTATACCCAACAAAATGGCCTCCTGCCAGCTGATTGTGCCGCTATGATCGCGGTCGGCCAACGCGGGATGTCGTAACACCTGGATCACCAAGCCAAAGGGGCGCAAGTTAATCTCTGCTAGCGGCGGCTCTATGAGTTCGTGAACCGTCTCTGCTTGTCCATGCCCCTCTTCCTTCGCTTCCCCATCGCTCTGGCTATGTTGATAAATCAAATAAACGCCGAGCACCATCAACAGCGCCGCTCCGATAGAGCTGGCCGTCTCAGGGGCAAAGAGACTGCCCAGCATCTGCCCCAAAAGCATCGCTACATAGACCACACCGGCTGACATGACACTGATCACCAGCACAGCGGTCGGGCTCAGTTTTATGCGCTGCGCCCCATAGGACAAAGCGGCGGTGAAACCATCCACGCTGACCACCACTCCCAAAACTGCGATCATCATTGACAAGAAGACCTCACCTCTCTCCTGGCATCATATGCCGAGCCAGATCGGTAAGGTGCTTCGAGTCACGGAGACGGTTCGAAACCACTGAAGAATCTCTTCAGTGTCATTCAGAGCGCAGCGAAGAATCTAGTCAAAGCCAGTATCCAATGGGTCTTAGATTCCTCGCGGAGTTTATGCTGAGCTTGTCGAAGTGTTCGGAATGACCGCCTTCGGCGGTTTGTCAGTAGTCTCAGACGGTTCCGATGACTCAGGGCGCTGAGCCATCGGAACCGTCCCCGTGGCTCACGCTGAGCCATCGGAACCGTCCCCGTGGCTCACTCGGGCGGCAGAGGCTGGCAATGAGGACAAAAGTGGGCGCTGCGGCCGGCCAGCTTAATCCTTTGAATAGGTTGCCCACAATGCGGGCAGGGCTTCCCTGACCGCTGATAGACAGTCAGCTGATGCTGAAAGCTACCGCTTTCGCCCAGACCATCCACGTAGTCACTAAAGGTAGTCCCCCGCATGAAAACTCCAGCCTCCAATACCGCGATCAGGGAATCATGCAGCCGTTCCACCTGTTCGCCACTCAGTGTATTGGACGGCGTTTCAGGGTGAATTCCCGCCAGGAAGAGGCTCTCGTCAGCGTAGATGTTACCCACCCCAGCGATTACCCGCTGATTGAGCAGCAGATTCTTAATCTTAGTGCGTCGCGAGGCCAACAGACGGGCAAACTCTTGCACCGGAAAATGCTCCAGCGGTTCCCACCCCAACTTCTCCATGTTGGCCACCAGGGCGATGTCTTCGTTCGGCGCCAAGTACATGGCGCCGAACTGTCTCATATCGGAAAAACGCAACTGGTCGTCGCCTCGCAGCTGAAACACCACATGAGTGTATTTGGGCAAAGGCTGAGCGGCTGACGCCAGACGCAACTGACCGGTCATACGCAGGTGAATGACCAAGGTATACTCGCCGGAGAGGCGGAACAGCAAATACTTACCTCTGCGGCCGATGTCCAAGAAGCGTCGTCCGCCAAGGCGTTCGATGAACTGGTTTGGCTGCGGATGCTTGATGATCCGCGGCAGACCGATAATCACGTCCTCTATCGTCTGACCTACCAAACGGGGCAGCAATGAACGTCGGACCGTTTCAACCTCGGGCAGCTCGGGCATGCCAGTCCCTCCTTGATCGCCGCCTCATTCAACAAACGGCGCCACGTTAAACCAATTGGTACCCACCTTTACGTCTACCCGCAAAGGCACCAGCAATTGCAGTGCCTGTTCCATTTCTCGACGCACCAGGCTGGCCAAGCCTTTCAGCTCGCTCTCCGTCACTTCGAAGATCAGCTCGTCGTGCACCTGTAGAATCATCTGGCTATCATAGCCGTCCTGGCGCAAGCGGCGTTCGATATTCACCATGGCCAGCTTAATCTGGTCGGCAGCGCTGCCTTGAATAGGGGTGTTCATCGCCGTTCGTTCGGCAAAGGAACGCAGGTTATAGTTCCGGCTGTTGATGTCAGGCAGATAGCGTCTTCTCTGCAACAAAGTGGTGACAAAGCCATCTTTTCTGGCTTGCCCGATCACCCGGTCGATATAGTTTTTCACACCGGCGTAACGGGCGAAATAACGGTCGATATAGGCCTTTGCTTCTGCCCGGCTGATCTTTAGATCCCGGGAAAGACCGTAGTCGCTGATCCCATAGACGATGCCGAAATTGACCGCCTTTGCCCTGGCCCGCATTTCCCCGGTCACCTCCGCTGGCTCTACTAGAAACACTTCCGCAGCCGTACGGGTGTGGATGTCCTCATCGTTCATAAAGGACTTGATCAGGATCGGGTCCTGGGACAAGTGTGCTAGAATACGCAATTCAATCTGCGAATAGTCGGCCGCAAGGATGTAATCATAACCGGGGCTAGGCTGGAAAGCTTTCCGCATCTCCCGCCCTTCTGCTAAACGGATAGGAATGTTTTGCAGGTTTGGCTCGCTGGAGCTAAGGCGCCCAGTGGTGGTGACCGTCTGGTTATAGGTAGTATGCACCTTACTGTCTGCTTGATCCACCACCTGCAGCAATCCATCCAGATAGGTGGACTTCAGCTTGGCCAACTGGCGATACTGCAGAATGCCGCTGACAATTTCGTGCTGATCGGCCAGAGTCTCCAGCACTTCCGCATCCGTAGAGTATCCTGTCTTGGTCTTCTTGATCACGGGCAATCGCAGTTTATCGAACAGAATATGGCCTAGTTGCTTGGGCGAATTGATGTTGAATTCCTCGCCGGCATGGCTATGGATCTCGGCCATGATCGCCGAGAGGCGTCGATCGAGATCTGCCTGCATGTCATGCAGCACCGGCTGATCGACCATCACTCCCCTTAGCTCCATGGCAGCGAGCACCGCGCTTAAGGGAAGCTCTATTTGTCGATAGAGGTATTCCAACTCCCGCTCGGCTAGTTGCTGCTCCAGCAGCGGCAGCACTCTGACGATGGCGGCCGCATCCAGAGCCAGTGACTGCACCGGATCGGACGATTCACACACCAATTGCTGATCCAGATATGCTTCAGCCAGACGAGTCAAGGAATAGTCGTTTTGGCTGGGATCCAACAGGTAAGCGGCTAACAGCGTATCACCGCTAGGCTCGGGCACCTGCAGACGGCAGGAACGCAGAGCCACATCCATCTCTTTGCAGTCATGTCCAAAGATCTTAACGTCTGGCAGATTGAGCAATTGTCCCACCTGTTCTCTACAACCGGCAATATCTGCCAGGATAAAAACCTGATCCCCATCTACCGTCAAGGCCAGCGACACCTGCCCTGACTGATGGCGCTCCCAGGCCAAAGCCAAGCACCCGCTTCCCTCTACCTGCTGCAGAAGCGCTTCCCAGTCCTCAGGCTGATGCAAAGGGCAAACGTGACAGGTTAGGCGTTCTGCCTCGGGCACGGCATCTATTTGATCACTAGGCAGCCGCTCCAGCAAGCTCTTCAGCTCGTACTCACGGTAGGCCTTGCTCAAAGCGGCATAGTCGGCAGCTTGCCGTTTCAAATCGGATATTTCCACACCCAAGGGTAGATCGCGGACGATGGTCGCCAGTTCCTGACTGAGCAACGCCTGATCGTGATAGGTAGTGAGCAACTGCAGCTGTCTCTTGGTAGTATAGACTTCTGGCTGAGCCAACAGCTGGCTCAAGCTGCCAGCAGCAGCGATCAGTTTACAGCCAGTCTTCTCGCCAATGCCAGGGACTCCTGGAATATTATCCGAACTGTCACCCATCAAAGCTTTCAAGTCGATCAACTGCTGCGGCGACAAGCCATACCGGGCATTGATGGCGGCGGGATCGTGAGCCTCCACGTCGCTGATTCCTCTCTTGGTCAGCATCACACTTACATCCTCGGACACCAGCTGTAATGCATCGCGGTCGCCGGTGACAATCACCGTCTGCAGCCCGGCCTGCTCGGCTTGGGCAGCCAGGGTGCCGATGATGTCGTCAGCTTCGTAGCCCGGGAACTCCAACATCGGGATGCGATACCCCGCTAGAATTTCTTTGATGTAAGGGATCTGCTCTGTCATTTCATTGGGCGTCTTCTGACGGGTACCCTTATACTCGGCATAACGCTCCAAGCGCACCGTAGGCCGCCCCAGATCGAAGGCTACAGCGATGTAATCGGGTTGATGATCCTCCAGCAGTCGGGTCAACATCATCGCAAAGCCGTAAGCAGCGTTGGTGTAACGGCCAGCGGCTGTAGAAAGCAGGGGCAATGCATAGAAAGCCCGAAAAGCCAGGCTATGGCCATCCAATAAGAACAAGCGCGGTTTGTTAGCCACTCGATTTATTCCCCCAATCTATTCTCCTGTCCCCATTCTACCAGAAACAACCGAAAACCGCCCACACTGATAGCAGTCTGGGCGTTCTAGTGACTCTTTCTCGTAAGAAGCCAGCAAAGAAAAAAGCCGCCCGCGGGCGGCAATGCTCACTCCCTCTTTCGCCAACTCGCTACACAAGACGGCGATAGCGATAACCAAACCAGCCAGCTCCGATGCCGAACAAGCCTAGGCCGACTGCTGCAGACCAAAGCCAACGTTCACGCTCAGTGCTCGTTTCAGCGTCCGTGGATGACACTCCGTTGGCGGTGATCATCATCATTTTTGCATCTCCCGCGAGTTCAGGGTCAGCTACCTCTGGATTTCCCTCGGGTGCGCCGATTGAAACGGACTTATCGGGCGGCAACCCATCTCCCCGCATACCTGGATCCACCTCTGGCTGCGTTTCCGATGGCACAGATTGGACTCCGAAAGGAACTGCATCTTCGGGTGCCGACCGGTCATCTTCGGGTGCCTGTGACAACATTCTCATCGGTACAATCTCATCCGCCTGCGGTTGACCTGGCCAGACGATCGGAAACAGATAAAGGTTGCTGGCTAGAAGAGTAACCATTATCGCCGCAGCCAGCGTTGAAAGCCTCGGCAACAGATAGCGAACAAGCGCTGGTTTCTTCTTACCCTGAGCGGACAGCCTTTGCAGCAAAGCTTCACTGAATCCATCCGGCGGCGCTATCATCGGTAGCGAAGCCAGCAGCCTTTGGTCTTGGCGAAGACTTGCCAAGAGGTCTCTACAAGTAGCACAAGTCTCGAGGTGTCGCTCCACCGACCTAGTTTCGACGGGCGTGAGCGCGTCATCGACGTACAGTGCGAGCAGAGTTTCAATTTCGCGGCACGACATCACTCAGCCCCCTTTCAATCGGTTTGACGCCAATGCTGTATAGTTTGTTCCTCCTGCTGCAAAAGCTTTCGCAGCGCCAAACGAGCCCGACTGATGCGAGACTTCACCGTACCCAAGTTAAGATCTAGAACGGTCGCGATTTCGTCATAGGTGTATGCTTCCAAATCGCGCAATACCAGCACGACCCGATAGTCCTCCGGCAAGCTGCTCAGCGCCTGCTGCACCAGATGCTGCAACTCCCGCTGTAGAGAGAGCTCTTCGGGCCCAGAATCTGTAGACGGCAGCTCCCTTCGAATCTCGCCATCGGATGTCTCTATCCTTTCGTCGAGGGAGACGGCCACCGCAGGGCGGCGTTTCTTCTTGCGCATTTCGTCATAGAAACTATTGGTGACAATTCGATATAACCAGGTGGAGAAGGTTGATTGGCTCCGGAACTGCGCAAGATAACGATAGACTTTAAGAAAGACCTCCTGCGCTAGGTCATAGGCGTCATGCCGATTTCCCGTCAAACGCAAGGCCATGTTATAAACCTTAGCTTCATATCTCTTTATTAGCATATCAAATGCTTGCGAATCACCTGCTTGAAATAACTCAACTAAACGTTCATCGCTCAGTTCCATGTCCATCACCCCCAATAGAGCACACAGTTTATTTCATCTTACCTTATTCAAGCAGCTTTGTCTTGGGTGAGGGGGGGGTGATGGGCCTACGAAGGCGTATCAATTCAAGTAAAGAGGTTCCGTCATTGAATGAAAAGTGATAAAATAATTCGTTGTACAGTCATCCTGAATCAGGTGAAGGATCTAGGTTCTTCATTGCACCCTGAATGAACCGATCAGACAGGGGTTTTTGGGAAAAGAATGGGGGGATAACCATGCTAACCAGCAAACAACGCAGCTACTTGCGAGGTCTGGCTAACCCACTAGAGCCCATCTTTCAAGTGGGTAAGGGCGGCATCGCGGAGGGCGTAATCGCGGCTATCGATGATGCGTTGGCCGCCAGAGAACTGATCAAGGTGAGGGTGCTCAGAAATGTAGACGACGATATCCGCTCTATCGCCGACAACTTGGGTACAAAGACTGGGGCAGAAGTTGTGCAGGTAATCGGCCGCAATGTGATCCTATATCGGCAGAACGACCAGGATCCGCGAGTCGTGCTCCCTCGATGAATGCAGGAACAGGCGGCGGAGACTAGAGAGCTTCTTCAGCGGTCTCGCAACGGTGCCGGCTTCCTGTGTCACCAGATTCTTCTGCCGCACCGAACACAACAGATGAACAGGTGATCATTGCTTCTTGGGCACCTCAGGCAGGCTATCTTTGATCTCCCGCTGAAGCTGACGCTCGGCATAAACGCTCTCCCCACGGCTGACCGGTTTCTCTCTCAGTATCGTGGCCCGGGGGCTACCGTCGGTCAAGTCACCACCCCCCTGCTGATATGGGTGTAGTTTTGGACACTGCGACAGTCCATCGTCATACTTATCTACATATAGGTCGTTATTCTCGTCCACTGTCGCCAAGGCTACCTCGCTCACGAACTCCACATTGTAAGCACGCAAGTGGTCCCGCAACCATTTTTCGGTCAAGCGGCGCTGCTTAAGGTTCCTGTGGTTAATCTGCCCGTCGCAGATCACCTCAACTTCCAGGCCGCGATCCTTCCCGGTCACTAACATATCCTGCCGGGTAAGCGGCTCCGCCTGCGGCGTGCGCATCACAGAGACACTTCCATCCGGCTCTAGAATAGCTAGCTCCACGTCGGCCAAGCGAAACGCATTACGCGAGCGCAGTTTGGACAGCAACTGCTCTATAGTCACTCGTTTTCGGTAAAGATTGTGTTCCAATAGCTTCCCGCGATAGACCAAGACGGTCGGTTCTGGGCTAGAGCCCCGGCGCAAGGCTGAGCTGCGCACAAACGCATAT
>CAYVCY010000025.1:0-19765 GCA_964450265.1 uncultured Clostridia bacterium | reverse complement strand
AGGCGCGTGATTGTGGTGAAGTAATTAGTACTTTAGGAGTGTGGTAGCCATGAGTAGACAAGAGAGGCGGCGTAAAGCTCGCGAAGGTGGAAAGAAGCCGGCCTGGGATCTGATCATCGCCGCGATAGTCACGGCGGCAATCGTGATCGTTCTATCATTGGTTTATTTCTTCCCCAACCTGGACGTGAAAAACTACGGCACCGCCACCCCCAGGGTGCTCAGGATGATCGTCAACCGGGGCATCACCTGGTTAGAGCAGGATTGGCCCCAGGTGTCCGAGTTCTCCTATGGGCACTATCAGAGCCTAGAAGATTGGCCTAGCTACGATGTAATCAAAGGAGCCGAGGTCTGGCAGTTCAAGTCGCTGGAAGAAGAGGAGACCGAGGAATATCCGGTCGATCAGTTGCCCGAATTCTATCATGATCTCCCGCAGGTGATCGCGCGGCTCCGGGCTGCCCTGGAGGATAAGGATTTTACCCTCGCTCATCAGCAGGCCGTCAGTGGCTACAACGATGTCTCACTGATCCGGGTGGAGAGTGCCGAGGAAGGCTCAGGCGAGCAGTACATCATGTCCTTCAACGCTGACCACAAGCTGGATCGGGTGATTTACTACGACTCAACCGGGGAAGAACCGGTTGGCTACTCCTTCGTCAGCCTCTACCTCGAGTCGGAGCCAGAGGAAAGCAACCCTTAAGAGATCATTCCGGGCCTGGCAAGGCCCGGATTCTCTTTGCGCCACGGGGATGTTTCAGGTGAGCCATCGGAACCGTCCCTGTGGCTCAGGTGAGCCATCGGAACCGTCCCCGTGGCTCATTGACTGGGCCGTCCGGTGACTGATCGATCACAAGCGGCTGGTTTTTTGCACCTGTCCGCGGGAACCCGGCAGGAGATTTTGTTTCGATAGGCGAATTGACCTAGTGTGCGAAGTGGGAGGTGTCGTATGCCGGAAGTGAGCTCAGGGAAGGAAAGAGAAAGGAGGGCACCGCAGGTGGAGAGGGTGGTATTCACCTTGATGGTGGCAGCGATAGGCGGATTGCTCGGCGTAAGGTTGAAGCTGCCAGCCGGTGCTCTGATCGGCGCGATGATTTCGGTGGCCTTCGTCAATCTGGCTTTCGGTTACGCGGGACAGATTCCCAATAGCTTTCGCATCGCCGCTCAAATAGTGGTGGGTGGAATCCTGGGACTGAGCATCACTCGCGAGACGGTGGCATCTGTGCGCGGCATCCTACTGCCGGCCACGGTGCTGGTGATCGCCATGATCTCCCTCGGCTTGATCGCCGGATTCATCCTGCACCGCTTGACCGGAGTCGATTTGGCCACCGCACTGTTCAGCAGCAGCCCCGGGGGGATGACCGAGATGATCCTGGCCTCCATGGGTTTTGGCGCAGACACGCCTACGGTGGCCCTCTTGCAGCTGCTGCGGATGATTTCCATAGTCTCGATCATGCCGTTGGTGCTCCGTTTGGTGCTCAAGAAGTGAGTCATTTAAGGAGGAGATAAGGTGAAGAACGAGTTGAAGGCATTGTTGGCAGAGTTGACAGCCATTCCTGGCATCCCAGGCCAGGAGACGTTGGTGGTCAAACGGTTGGTGGAGCTGTTCAAGCCGTTGGCCGACTCGGTGGAAGTGGACGGCTTTGGCAACATTTTCGCTCTGAAGAAGGGCGGCAAGCCTGGCCCGCGACTGATGATCACCGCCCACTCCGACGAGATCGGGGCTATGGTCAAGAGCATAGAGAAGGACGGCTATCTGCGTTTTCAGAAGGTAGGCGGCACCCTCGACCCCTTGCTGCTCGGCCGTCAGGTGATGGTGAATGACTATATCGGGATCATCGGCGTGAAAGCCGGTCATATGCAGAGCCCCGAGGAGCGCACCCGAGTAGTCAATTCCAACGATCTGTATATCGATCTCGGTGTCAATTCAGCCGCGGAAGTGCAGGCACTCGGCATCCGTGTCGGCGATCCGATCGTCTATGTGGCCCCCTTGGCAGCCTTGGGCGGAAATCCTGACCGTGTGTTCGGCAAGGCCGTGGACGACCGCATCGGTTGCGCGTTGCTGGTAAAGCTGTTTGAGCAGCTGCAAGGGACGGAGTTGGCTGGGGACGTCTATGGCGTGATTACCGTTCAGGAGGAGGTCGGTTTGAGGGGAGCAACCGTGGCTGCCCACCGTGTCAACCCGGATCTGGCCATCGCCCTGGATACGGTTCCAGCCGGCGATACCCCGGACATCAATACCAATAAGGAGTTACCTATCCTGATCGGGCACGGCCCGGCCGTACAAGTGCTCAGTGGAGGTACCGGCGGCAAGGGCTTCCTGCTCAATCCGGCGGTGAAGGAATTCATTGTGGGCGTAGCGGAGGAAGCCGGCGTACCCCATCAGCTAGCTGTGTTCAGCGGAGGCAACACCGACGCTACCGCAATGCATTTGGTGCGGGATGGCATCCTGTCTGCTGCCTTGACCATGCCTCGTCGTTACTCCCACTCTCCGGTGGAGATGCTGGATCTCAACGACGCGGTGCATGCGCTGGATCTGCTGAGGGCAGTCTGTGAGCATATCGAGGGCATCGCTACGCTCAGTTTCATCTAGCGTTAGTGGCGAGAATGATGTCGAGTAAGCATGGTCCGTTGGCCAACTCCGTCGGGAGTTCGGTCAGCGGGCCTTTTGTCTTTTGCAGCGAGGCATTTTTCACCTGTCCTATTGGGGGAGGAAATAGTGCCTTGCATAGCGAATGTTGCAGTAGCGAAATATTCCGGTGGTGCTGGTTCTCATAGAGGGGGTTGAGCTGTGCAAACTGTGGAAGTGGGTAAATTCACTGTCCGTTATCATCGGGCACGCAACGTGATCCCGCGTTTTCCGCCGCTGGCAATTCTTTGCCAGGAGCTGCACACCCTGGTGATCAGAGTGCCGGAGCAGCATGTTGCGCTGCATATCGGAGTGAACAGGGATGGCATGATTCAATGCTTCATCTCCTGCAATGGGATCACTGCCCGCCATGAGGTCGCTCAACAAGCCCATTTTCTATTCGACTTCAACTTTGCTGGGCAGCACTTCATGCTGTTACATTACCCGTCCGAGTTTTCGCACCAGGGAGAAGACGCTTTTGAGCTGTCGGTGCTCGGGCAGAGCCTCGTGTTTTCCTACACGATGGATATGCATGTCCAGCAGGGGGAAGAGAGATCTCAGGCAGTGATTTACGATTTCCCCAGAAAAATGTAGTCATCTTGCCAACAAATTGCGACTGGATTTGACGTCTGGTGGCGCTTAAGTATCAGTAGGTGAAGGGGCTGAGACAGTTTCCATGCGCGTGAAATCAGTGTTTTTTGATCTAGATGGTACCCTTTGGCCACCGCATAGCGTTGTCTTGCCGGCCTTTCGCCGGGTATTTGATCAACTGGGACTGCCTGTTCCAGACGAGGCAACCCTTTTGGACACGTTGGGGTATCAGAACGACCAGATCTGGCGAGGCTTGCTGCCGGACGCAGATGACGTCATCCGGGAGCAAGCCGATCACATGATGGGGCAGGCCGAGGAGGATCTGCTGTTGGAGGGACATGGAAAACCATTTCCAGGGGTGGTAGAGACTATGGCTGCCCTGCAGGGGGCAGGATGTTCTCTGTACCTGTTGAGCAATTGTGGCTCTAAATACCTGCGCACAGTGCCCGAATGCTTGGGCATCGATCAGTACTTAACCGATCGCTTCTGCGCCGGCGATTTCCCCGGTTTGAGCAAGCAGCAGATTCTAGCAACGGCCTTGCCTCAGGTAAGGCTGCCGGCGGCCATGGTCGGTGATCGCTGGCATGATATCGCAGCGGGCAAGGAGAATGGATTGTTGTCCATCGGTTGTAGCTACGGTTTGGGGGATCCCCGAGAGCTCGCAGACGCCGATCGCCTGATTGCACAATTTGCGGAATTGCTGCAGGTGCTGGCTTGAGCGGATATCTGTCAGCCGGATGCTTTGGCTGGGACAGGACAACATACGTCCTCTTTTTCGGTCATTTGTGCTAAGCATAAGCGCTAGAATGTAAGTAGGAGCCAAGGAGCCAAGGTGAGACGAAGGTGGGACGGTGGGGACAGACCCTCCAGAGAGGGTCAAATGGGGCCAAGTGAGGGAAAAGAAAATAACAGTACATAGAACCAGAATGTCAAGGAGTGTGATCGTTTGGCTAAGATCGAATTGGCAGCTACTACCGCTCTGTTTCCTGTACCGGCGGTGATGATCAGTTCGCAGGCAGCGGACAGTAAGCCCAACATCGTCACCGTAGCCTGGGTGGGTACCGTTTGCTCAGAGCCGCCGATGGTGGCCATCGGGTTACGCGCATCGCGCCATTCCCACCGTCTGATCAGCGAGTCCGGCGAATTTGTGGTGAACATACCTAGCCGTGATCAGGTTGTGTCCATGGATTATTGCGGCCTGGTCAGCGGGCGTGACCAGGATAAGTTTATCGACACTGGACTGACAGCCGTGCCGGCCAGCAAGCTCGAGCTCGCGCCGTTGATTGATGAATGCCCAGTCAATTTGGAGTGCAAAGTGCAGCAGGTGATCGGCCTCGGTTCCCACGATCTATTTGTGGGTGAAGTGGTGGCGGTGCAGGCCGACGAGTCAGTGCTCGCCAACAATCGCATCGACCCGGCTGCGGCTAATCCGGTCAGCTATTCCGGTGGCCGTTATTTTGGACTAGGTGAATTGGTGGCCTCAGGTGGGGTAGGCAAGCAAATGAAGAGGCAGGGCTAACCCTGCCTTGAGTCATCGGAACCGTTCGAGACTGCTGACAAACCGCTGAAGGCGGTCATTCCGAACGCAGTGAGGGATCCAAACCTGTTGGATACTGGCTTTGATTAGATTCTTCGCGGGGTTTATGCTTAACTTGGCGAAGTGCTCTGAATGACGCTGAAGAGCTTCTTCAGTAATTTCTAATCGTTCCCGTAGCTCATCTCCTATGGTCCTGTTTGGCGAGTGAAAGGCAGCCTAATCTGGCTGCCTTCTGACAAAATGCTCGGCACCAACATACTCCTTTAGCGCATTCTGTAGCACTTGAGAAAAGTTAACTTTCTGTGTTTCAGCGATGTCGTTCAGCCACTTGGGAATGGTTAGGGTTTTCTTGATCGCTCTATTGGCCATTTGGTCCCGTACTGGCGTCATCCAGACTTCGACTAAACTGACGAAAGCCCCGTCCGGGCAGCCAATCAGTTCCGGGGAAGAGGGAGCGGCAATCTCATCTCCTGCCTGTTCAAGACTCCAGAGATGAAGAGCCAAGGCATCCTTAGCCATGGTTAGTGCTTCCTCCAGGCTGTCGCCTTCGGTGATGCAGCCGGGGAGATCTGGAAAAGTGACGCAGTAACCGCCTTCATCTGGATCGAAGACCGCAGGGTAGATGTATCTATCTATGCTGATTCCCTCCTTTCGGATCGGGCTCATTGAGGAGCCCTGCTTGTGTAAGGATCGTCCTCAGGGTCTTGGGCTTATAGCTGCCCTTAGGGTGAGGCACAGTTATCTTACCCAGTTTTGTTGGGTGGATGAGGTGTACGTGCGAGCCTCGCTTGTCTGTCTGTATCCACCCGTCCTGACGCAGTAGCCGCAGCAGCTCTCGTCGATGAATAGCTCTTCGTTCATAACACCTCCCGCATGAATTATAACACGTGTCTCAATACGTGTCCATCCTTAACCGCAGTAAGCAAACGAGAAAAGAGGCAGGGCTAACCCTGCCTTTTTTGTGCAAGAACGGGGACTGTCCCCGTTTCTCTGCCTTATCGCCCCTTGATGCCGGTGGGTGACATTACCGCCTCGGTCATCCCATGGATCACCGGTTTGGACATCGGCACTGTGGTGGCCAGCGCTCCGCTAAACAGCACTTCTTGCTCAGCTGAATGCCCTGCGTCGGTCGCCAGCAGGAAGTAGTAAGGGCATAGTCTGGTCTTACCCGTGAAGCGCCTGATCGTGTCCTCGTCGGCGTGGTAGTAGTTGACCTCCCGCGGCTGCGAGTGCTGATATGACTGCAGTATGTAAGGCGTCGTTTGGCCTTCGGTGAGCAACGTCTCAATTTGTTCAGACCATTGTCTGGTGGTGTAGTCCTTTCCACGGCTGAAACCGTGCCCACCCCAAGCCAGCGACGAGTAGCCTGAGGGCTTGAGCACGAATGGGCGCCGTCGACGACTGCTCTGCTGAAGCTGTGACCAGCTACTGAAGGGGGGTGAGCCGACCGCCTCTTCGTCTAGAGTGAGCAGCCAGGTGGGGGGGAAAAGTTCCTTCAACCCCAGGTAGACATCGTCGGTCAGCAGGCCTCGCCAGTATTCCCGAAGCCCAGGATGGTGCAGCCAGGCGAACCACATCTTCTCCTCCAGGTAGTGCTTTGGCGGTGGCGTGAGCGTGACCTTACCCACTGCCGCCAGATGCAACAGAGCGTGGGCACCGCGAACGTTTTCCCAATCAAATAGCTCAAAAAAGCGATAGACCCGGCTCACTCTGCGTCCATCCAGCCGCACCCCATGTGCATCCAGCTGCAACTGTTCTGGCAGCACGGCTATCGGCGGACTGGGCACCGCTGCCCGCCATTGCTCAGCCAGCCATTCGGTTTCTGCTCGGTAGCCAGCACATTCCTCGGAAATGGAAATCACGGTGAGACCGTCATCCCCCGGCAAACTATTCAGCGATTGCAGCCAGGCTTGACCGGTGGGCGTCTGGCCCAGCAACGGGAATCCCAACTGGCCATACGTCAGCTCCAGGAAGGACAACAGCCCCATGCTGCCTGGGATAGAATCCAGTTCGGTGGCGCGCATTCCCTGCTCGGTGAACAGCAGGTCTGGGCGGATGATCATCGGGATCTGATCGCGTAAGCTCTCCGCCTGTGCCACCCGCAGCAACCAATCCGGCTTGCCGGCGTCCAGGTGTCTGTGAATGAAGGGCGGTGACTCGCCCCGCAGGCTGAGGTGATAGAGCTGGTTTGCTGCATGATAGAATTCCCGCAGCATTGGTCCGATGGCCTGCAGTCTGGCCGCTGTCTGGTCGCAAACTGTGAACGGTCGGGGTGCAATTCGAAATGGGGACCAGCGTCCTACTGGCGTAGATCTGGCGGTGTGCCGCGTTATGTTGGCGTCAGCCATCGCCTGATCCACCGCCAGGCAAATCTCTGCTTGGAGCATCGTATTCACCCTTTTTCTTAGCTAAGCAGCATGTTAGTGCTAATAGACTATGCGCCGGGATGTCCGGGAGTTACTGAGTCTAAGCGTGAGAGCTGCTGCCCGAGCATGCGACGAAAACCAGGCGCTGTTCTTCCAGTCTGTACCGATTATAGCTCACCAGTAGCGCCGCCGTCGTGACTTGTGCAGGTTAGCCTCGGTATGATTTCTCCTTTGGGTGACAAATTACGGAGGAGAGTCTGAGACGAGGGGTGCAAACAATGAGTAACTCTGACCAGTTGGCTGAGCGTCTGCAGGAGGTGGCGAAGAAAGCTGAACTGCTGCAGCAGCAGGTGAGACAGATGCCCGAAGAAGACGATGATACGTTGTGGATGTCCAGTTTGGACATCATCGACCAGCTGTTGAGCGCCATCACCGGGTTGGTGCGGCGCCAGTGATACAGGGGGACGTGTACCGTGTATCATACGGCAGGCGAAATAACGCCAACACAAAGGCGGCTGAAGGGCATTATTCAGCCGCCTTTGCCTTGCTTGACACGCGGAGTCAGTCAGTCCCCGCGTGTCATTGCAGGGCTGGTGCTCTGTTTTGTCGAATCTAATTCAGTAAACACAGCGTCCAGCTTATAGAGGAAGGGGAAAGGCAATGAAAAGGGTTTTGATCGCCGGGATGCACCACGAATCCAATTCCTTTAACCCGCTTACAGCCGGCGAAGGCGACTTCAGAGTGATCTATGGGGAGGACATCTTCGCCCACCTGCGCGAAAACGACTCGGTGACAGGCATGATCAAGACCTTGCAGGCAGCGGGCTATGAAGTGGTGCCCACCCTGTTTGCCCGAGCCGTTCCTAACGGTGAGGTTGACTTTGGGTTTTACAGCCGGATGAAGGAGGAATTGACCGGGAGGGCGAAGGCTGCTCAAGCAGAGGCTCCCATCGACGCGATCACGCTGTCTCTGCATGGGTCGATGCGGGTGCGGGAGCAGGGCGAGGCGGAGGGCTGGCTCTTGGAGGAACTCCGGGGTATCTTTCCCAACATCCCGCTCTTCGCCTCACTGGATATGCATGCCACCATGACCCAGAGAATGTACGACAACTGTGACGGCTTCGTTGGTTATAAATGTGCGCCGCACACCGACTGCTTTGAAACCGGCGAGCATGCGGCCAGAATGACTATCGCTGCCCTTGAGGATGGGGCAGTGGCTCGGTCGGCCTGGGTGAAGGTACCTATCCTGATTGCCGGCGAGCAATCGGAGACCTCGGTGGCACCGATGGTGGAGTTGATTGAGGCCTTGCGGCGGTCGGAGAGTAAGCAAGGGATCATGGCTGCTTCCTATTTGATGGGCTACCCCTGGGCAGATAACGAGGATAGCGCCGTCGCGGTGTATGTGGTGGCTGACGGAGATCTGCAGTTGGCGGAACGGGAAGCGATCGCCCTGGCTGAGTTGATTTGGGCCAGCAAGGATCAGTTCAAGTTTCACACCGAGACCTATCACGAGCGGGAGGCCCTGAATGTAGCCTTTGCAGCTGTTAAGGAAGGGGAGTTACCGATTTACCTCTCTGATTCGGGAGATAATCCGACGGCGGGATCATCTTCCGACTGCACCGATTTCCTGAAGTTGATCATGGCGGACGAGAGGACGCGGACACTAGCTAAGCCGGTGATCTACGGCGGGATATACGATCCGATCGCCACCGGGCAGTGCGCCGGCAAAGTTGGGCAGGAGCTCACCCTTACCTTCGGTGCCAAATTTGATACGGTGACTTCATCCCCGATTACGGCCACCGGGGTGGTCAAGACCTATCTAGCGGACTGGTCCGGGGGCATGGTGCAAAGCGACTTAGCGCTGTTCCACAGCGGCGGCGTGGATATCGTGCTGGCATCAGCCCACGTTGGTTACACCTCGCCTCAGATGTTCATCGATCTGGGAGTAGACCCGAAGGAAGCGGAAATCGTGGTCTGCAAACTCGGATACCTCACCCAGCAGCACAAACAGGTGGCCAAGCGCAGCATCATGGCATTGACCAAAGGCAGCACCAACGAGGATCTGAAGTCCCTCGACTACCGGAAGGTGAAGCGGCCGATCTTTCCCCTGGACGCCGACTTTCCGTACGACGCTGCCCGCAACCTGACACGCGGTCCCTGTGTGTCATTCGGGAGTCGAAATAACTCAGCTCGGAGGGTTGATATGAGAGTTGAGTAAGTAATGGTCAACGAAGGGCCCTCTGGGACGGGAAAAAGCTCCTGTCCCAGAGGGCCTTTCGTTGCTGTTGGTCTTTCTTAGGCTTCCGCCTGATTGATAATTGCACATGGCCCGGCCACCACACACTTCCCGCATACATCGCAGAACCCGATGTCCGCAAATAAGGTTGCGTTCTGTAGCAAGCGCTCATTGCACTTGAACTTATCGAACCCATCGATGCTTAACGCTGACACAGGGCAGGCCTCGATACAGGCCAGGCAGCTTCCGTTCTGGTGGTAAAGGCAAAGCTCCTGGTCGCCTCTCACATCTGGTGGGATCTCAGCCGCAGTGATCACTGTTCCGTAACGCCCGGCGCAGCCGACCGAGGTGATCAGCATGCGATTGATGCCAAACCGCCCCAATCCGGCGATGTAAGCGGCACTGCGGTGCGACCAGGCAGATTGCAGCTTTTCGGCATCGTAGCCATGAGTGGCAGGCAGAGTCGCTGCCGGTATACCTTTGCTGGCCAAAGACTGAATCATCCTCTGGGAGATGTTGCCGAGCAGCTGATTGGCTACAACGTAGGACTCAGCCCATGCCTGGGCCGTCGGCTCATGCTGTTGGTTTTGGGCGACCGTCTCGGTCGAAAAGGGAAGAAAGAACGAGATCACGGTCTTCGCCTCTGGCAAGATTTCTTTCGGCTGCAGGTGCCAGGCGCCGACTATCTCTTTCAGTTGGCCGTAAAGCGGATCTGCAGCGGATGAAAAACCGATCAGCGGCGCGCGAAAGATCTCCCTCTTTTCCGACTCCAGTGTGTGTTTTGTCACCAGTTCCATCAGTTCTTGTTTCAAGCCCAATAGACCCACTCCTCCATATGCCACCCATTTTGGTACGCGGGGACTGTCCCTCCGGGCAATCCTCCATTCTTCGTCGACTGCTATACAATTCAAGGCCGATGGTCTGTATTCCTGCGTTCCTGGCCACCAGTGCCACCGTTGGCAGAGGTAGAGATCCGGTGGAAAGCGAACCCTGCCTTGCGACCAGCCGGTGCTGGCTGCTAGATTGAGACGAAAGAAATGTCTAGGAGTGGGGGATCAACATGCTAGATAAGTCTGTGCCCTATTTTGATCTGGCGATGCACCGCCCGGCTGGCGCATCGCTGCCGGCGGCTGTACTGCCACCGGGTTATTCGTTGGTTGCCTTTCAACCAGGTGACGAAGCGGCGTGGGCGACGATAGAGACAGCGGTGCTCGAGTTCAGCAGCGAAACCCGGGCGGAGCAATACTTTTGCGAGCATTACCTCGGCTGTATCGACGAAGCGAAGCGCCGGGTTTTCCTTGTACAGACACCGGAAGGAGACAAAGTCGGCACCACTACGGTCTGGTGGACGTACACAGGCAAACAGCGGGTAGTTGAGCTGCATTGGGTAGGGCTAAAGCCAGAATACCAAGGCAAAGGGATCGGGAAAGCGATGGTGGCGCTGGCCATGCAGGAATGCCTACAGATTGAAGGCGCAGTGGACGTCTACCTGCATACCCAAACTTGGAGCTACCGGGCTATCGGGATCTATCTACACGTCGGTTTCCGGTTGATGCAGGAAGGTTCCTACGGTGGGCACAAGAACAGTTATCACGCAGCGTTGCCGGTGCTGCGTTCCAAGATGTCGGTTGATACCCTAGCGTTGATCTGAGTGACACGTGGGGACTGTCCCCGCGTGTCAGAGCGGGATGTCGTCGTATAGCTGATCGGCCTGGCGCAGGAGTGAGCGATAGCTCAGCCAGCTAAAGGCGGCGTAGCCACCCGCCACCAGCAGGAAGATGAGCAGCATCGGCCAGCCCTGGTGCAGCATGGCGAAGGTCAGCCAAACGGTGATTGCCAGGGCCAGCAACATGCTCAGTACAGAGCCCAGGTTGCTGCTGCCGCGAAGCAGTGCCTGTGGATTGTCCCAGTCTAGGCGGGGTGCGCTCAGGTCGTGACGAATGCAGATCAAGGAGGAGACCAAGAGGCCCAGTGCTGCGGCCAGCAGGGCGAGCAGTGAACTGAGCAGACCGAGTCGCAACCAGATGAAGGCTGCCACCAGCAGCGGTGTCAGGCAAAGGCCGTTTATGGCCAGCACATGGAGCAGTTTGGCTCTGAGTTGGTCGGCGTAATCCAGCGGAATCAGTTTGGAGAAGTAGAGCTGTGACCCTTCGCGGGAGATGCTGATCGACGCCAGGCGTGAGTTGAGGGCTACCAGCATGGCGGCGGCGCCAGCCAAGAGCGCGGGTAGCAGCGATTGCCCGGAGTCTCCCCGCAGCCACACGGCTATCCCTACCAGCCCCATTTCCCTGAACCCGATTCGCAACAGAGGATAAAAGGCCACCAGCGGCACAAAGATGTTAGGCAAGGTGATGGCCAGCAGTGCCGGGGTGCGCCAGAAGGTGCGCCATTCCCGTAGAAATAGCGCTCGCCGGGGCGTGCCTGCCTTCCAGAAGCTACCGGCAGCCGCCGGCCGCCGCTGTCGCGACTTGTTCTCTCCCTCTGCACCCCCCAGATAGCACCGTAGTGATAGATGGTATAGCAGCCACAGACAGACGGCAGAAGCCAGAATGAGCAGCCCTAAGCTGGTCAAGCCTTCGCTTGCGCCGGGTGAGGCCATGGCCCGGCCCGCCCAAATCGCCGGGGGAAAGATGCGGCCGATGGTATTGGTCAGATCAATTTGCCGCAGTTGCAGCCAGCGCATGATCAGGCTATGCATGCCGGACTGGTCTGTCCTCAGCCCGCCCTGCACCCGAAGTGAAATGGTGGCCAAGGCCATCAACACCGACCAGAGCAACGTCAACCGGTCCCGCAGTCTGGGGGTGATGTGGCGCATGGCGGCTACGATAGGTAAGGCCACCAGTGTGAGGGTGAAGATGGGCAGCAGCATGGCGACGGCGATGGCGGCCAGCCAGACGCCCCACTGTCCGCGCATGTAGGCACTGTACTTCAGCACCGGCGGAAACAGGAACAGCAACGCCAGCGGATATTGGGACAGGGCGACTACCAGCAGGCGGGCCAAGACGATCTGCGCCGACGATAGTGGCAATGTCAGCAACAGCTGCTGGTCCTTCGACCAAAGAAAGACGGACAGCAGCATGTATCCTCCGTAGAAGACCAGCAGAATAGCTAAGGCGGTGCTGGCCAGAATGAACAGCAGCTCCGGTTGACCAAGCTGCAGACAGATTTGCACCAGCAGTTCTGACAGATGGAAGGCGAGGACGAAGAGCAGAATGGCTGCTAGTAACCTCCGCAGGCTCTCCATGCTGCGGTTGTCTTCGGATCCGGCGCTTCGCCCCGGCCTGAAAGCAGACTTGACTGTGACCACGACCAGCATCAGGAACACATATAGCTGGTGATTGCGCCGCGCTATTGCCCTGACGAGCAACGCCGATACCGCCAGGAAGAGCAGCAGTGCCGCCGGTATCACCAGTGCCCCTGCCCAACGTATCGGCGCAGGTCCGCCGACCTGCAGCGTAGTCAGCTGGGCACGTGGAAGATACTTCATTGCCACCTTCTGCAAGCGCAGCAATAACACCTCCGGATCCATCCCTTGCAGGTAGTCGATCTCGCCCTGGATGTGGGCGGGTAAATGGTCACTTGCCAATGCCCAGGCTTCCTGCAGCACTCCGCTCGTCACTTGGGCGGAGTCTTCGTCGTCACGCAATATGCGTAGGTGGCCCGGGCCGATGTCCCCGGCAGCGAATTGATCCACCACTTCTTTTAGTTGTCCCATCTGGGCAGCTTCCGGATTCGGTTCTTGGGGACGGAGGCCGGTGGGACGCCAGGCTAGCTGCAGATAGGCGGTTCCCCCTTGCCAGGCGGTAAGGCAGAGTTCCGGCAGCGCCCGCAGTTGCATGATGCTTCCACCCCATCGCATCTGCCGCTTGACCAGTTCCAGCAACAGCAGCAGGTCTGCCTGATCCTCCCGGTCTACTCCATCCACGCACAATCCCAGCGTGACCAGCCCTTCAGGAGCGCCAACGATGTTTGCGGCTGCCATCGGCGGAGGGGAGAGGCGAGCATCCTGGTAGGAAGCGGGGGGCGGCGCTTGAGGCGCCCCCCGCAAGGCAGAGGAAGCCGCCTTCACGATGTCCTCCCAGCCGGCCTCACTGTTCACCGCCAACACCAGCCGATTAGCTCCATACTCCCGCCGATGCCAATCCGCTACGGTGCTTTGCGGCACCTGGGTGATGTCCACGCCGAAGATGTCTTCGGCAAAGACGCTTCCTTGAAAGAAGTGCTGCCGCCACGCGTTGTGCAAAGCGGTCGGATAGCGGGTGGTCATCGAGTGCAACTCCACCCGCAGATAGCCCTCCAATTCCCGTTGATACACCTCTGGGTCATATTCAAAGGCGAACAGAGCTGCCGTCAGCTCCGACAAAGCTTCCAGGGCGTGCTCCTTGGGCACGGTGATCTCAAACGCCGTATGCTCCAGTCCGGTGTGTCCGTTCAGCATGCCGCCCCAATCCGCCACCCGCTCGGCCAGCGAAGGAGCGCTTTCTACCCGGTTCTGGAAGACCATGTGTTCGGCAATGTGGGCAGCATGGGTCTCGTCTTCCCCTTGGGAAGCGGTGCCGGCCAGCATCAGGGCCACGATTGACGCCTGGCCTGGCGACGTCGGCTCTCCCTTGATCAGCAGCGCGCCCTCTACATCGGCGGCGGCGACACGGGGGGACTGTCCCCACGTGTCAGTCGCGGCAGAGCAGAGCAGGATGGCGCACAGCCACACCGCCGCCAGGCACCGCCAGCCGGCTGTCTTCCTATCCTTCACATCCGTCCCTCCCCTCGCGCAGAGAATTCGTTCACTTCCCCTTTCTGCACATCTGCTCGCTTCTCCTTTGCCCTGGCAACAATAACGGCTTGTCTAATTCCTGTCATAAAGCCCGTGGACAGGCCATATGGATTATCAACAGGGGGGAGAATTATGTCCAGCTATCTGCAGCAAGTCTGCGCTGTCTTGCCTAAAGAATGGCAACCTGCGCTGTTGGCCAGCGAGGCTACGGTGCTGGCTGGCCTGCAGGAGATCCGCATCAGGCAAGGGCAACCGGTCTTGGCTTACAGCTCCCAAAGAGAGCTATGGCTGTCTGCTCGCGGCTTTGTGGCAGCTACCGAGCAGCCGCTAGTGGCGGATCAGAGCGCTATTCGCCACCTGTTGGCCACCATCAGTCAGAGCTCCCTCTACGCACTCGAGGAAGAGCTGCGTTCTGGCTATGTGACCATCCCAGGTGGGCATCGGGTAGGGCTTTGTGGTCGGGCGGTGCTGGATAAAGGGCGGGTGAAAAGCCTCAAGTACATCACCGGCTTCAATCTGCGCTTGGCTAAGCAGGTGATCGGTTGTGCGAAGCCCTTGCTGCCCAAGCTGCTCAGGTCTGACGGCACTCCGCACAGCGTATTGTTGGTCTCTCCGCCGCAGGCCGGCAAGACCACCCTGCTCAGAGACTTGGCGCGTAGCTTCAGCCTGGGGCTCTACGGAGTGGCGCGAGGGATGAAGGTAGTCGTGGTCGACGAGCGGTCGGAAATAGCCGCCTGCTATCAGGGGGTACCTACCCTGGAGCTCGGTCCCCGTTGTGACGTGCTGGATGCTTGCCCCAAGGCAGAGGGGATGGTGATGGCGCTGCGCGCCCTCTCTCCGGAGGTGTTGGTCACCGACGAGATCGGTCGGCCGGAGGATGCAGCGGCGGTGATGGAGGCGCTGCACAGTGGGGTGGCCGTGATCAGCAGCGCCCATGCCAGCGGCTTGGCTGAGCTTGGGCAGCGGCCGGTATTCAAGCAGCTGCTGGCTAGCCGGTCCTTTGCCCGCTATATCTTGCTCAGTGCCCGTTTGGGGCCTGGAACCGTCGAGGCTGTCTTGGACCGGATAGGAGGGGAAAGCAGTGTCAGTGTGGCCACTTAAGCTGTTCGCCGGCGCCTTGGTGGTCTTTGCCACCAGCCGAGTGGGCTTCGGCGTAGCCCGGGGATACCGGGATCGCCCGCGCAGACTGCGCACCCTGCAATCTTTGCTGCAGGGGCTGGCCACCGAAATTGCCTATGGGGCTACTCCTTTGCCGGAGGCGTTTGCGCGTTTGGCCGCCAGCAGCTCCCCTCCGGTGTCCCGGCTGTTCCAAGCCGCCAGCACGGCCCTTAAGACCCCCGGCACTACGGCCGCCGAAGCCTGGCGGCAAGGGCTGGATCAGCTGACTCCCGACTCAGCGTTGCTGACCTCTGACCTGGCGATCATCGAGCAGCTGGGTAGCGTGTTGGGACTCTCTGATCGACAGGATCAGGAACGGCATCTGTTGCTGGCAGTTCAGCAGCTGGCGCGGGCGGAAGCCCAGGCAGAGGATGCCCGCTCGAGCAACGAGCGCATGTGGCGCTATCTGGGAGTACTATCCGGAATTCTTTTAGTGATCGTCCTAATCTAAGCTCGTACGGCGTAAACCTAAGACCACCATCTGGTGGCCAGGATGAGTCCAAGTAATTTCAGGAACGACCAGCGGTGCGTCAATCTGGCCTTAGGCTTGACGCTTTTATAGACAGACTGCCTCCGGGCAGTAGCCTTTGTATGTAGGAGGGACGGGTATGGGCATCAACTATACAGTAATCTTGCAGGTTGCGGTCTTCGGTTTTGTGGTGGCTATTTTGCACAAGATTCTGGACAAGTCTGGTCGCGAGGAATACGCGCAGGTGTTGACGTTGCTGGGAGTGATCATCATCATGTTTACAGTCATCCGCTGGGTGAGCGAACTATTTGACACCATCCGCACCTTATTTCTGTTCTGACCATGGAGATCATACCGATCGTCGGTGTAGCCATCACCGCCACGGTGTTGTTGATCGTGCTGCGGCAAAGCCGCCCAGAGTTTGCTTTGATCCTGTCCATCCTGGTTGGTACTTTGATCTTCTTGTCGGCCTTGCCCAAAATTGTCATGGTGGTGAATACCATGAATTCCATCGCCAACCGGGTAGAACTCGGCTCGTTGCAATTAGGCATGTTGCTGAAGATCGTGGGAGTAGCCTACGTCACCGAATTCGGGGCGCAGATCTGTCGAGATGCCAACGAAAGCGCTATCGCCGGCAAGGTGGAGCTGGCCGGCAAGGTGATCATCATGGTGCTGGCTGTGCCCATCGTGTTGGTGATTCTAGACACCGTACTGGGGCTGCTGCCTTAGAACATGCTCCGGAATGCCTTGTCATGGTCGCGCCAGGCATTGGCTGCAAAGCATTTTGAGATAAGGGGTGGGATCTATGCTGCAGAAAACGCTGATTTGTCTCTTGCTGGTGATGCTTCTGTTCACTTCGCCTGCAGCATCCGTCTCGCCAGAGCAGGACAGCGGGGAGATGATCGATCAGGTGCTAGAACAGCAACTGAGCGATCTGGACACTTCGGAGTTGCAGCCGTTCCTGGATCAGCTGTCCGCCGAATATGCCGATTATCTGCCTGAACTGAGCCTTAGGGGGTTGGTGCAGTCCCTGCGTCAACAGGATGGCCTGTCTGCCGGGGAGCTCTTGAACACGGTACTGAAGATGGCCTGGCGAGAGTTGGCTGGGCAATGGACGCTGCTGCTTCGGGTCTTGGTGTTGTCACTACTGTGCGTGTTGCTGCAGCATCTGCATGAAGCGGTGGACGGGAAGGTGGCTACCATCGCTTACTTGATCTGTTTCTTGGTGATCATGGGTTTTGCATTGCAGAGCTTTGGTCTAGCCCTCTCGGTGACCAGGGAAGCCCTCAGCACCATGGTCAGTTTCGTACAGGCCCTTTATCCGCTGCTGTTGACCGTCCTGTTAGCAATCGGCAATGTCAGTTCTGCCGCTCTGTTCAGCCCGATGCTGCTGGTGGTCTTGACCGGCATCACCACCTTGATCGGCAACGTGGCGGTGCCGCTGCTCTTCTTCGCCGGCGTGCTCATCCTGGTCAACAATCTGTCCGACACCATCAAGGTTTCTCATCTGGCCAAGCTGCTGCAAAATGTGGGTGCCGGTTTGATGGGTCTGCTGTTCATGGTTTTCGTCGGCTTCAATATCGCCCAATCCACACTGGGGGCGGTGGCTGACGGGGTAGCCTTTCGGGCAGGCAAGTTTGCTGTGAAGGCATTTCTCCCGGTGGTGGGCAGCTTGCTGGCAGATGGATACGAGACCATAGCCGGTTGTTCAGCCCTAATCAGCAATTCCCTCGGTTTCATCGGCTCTGTGGGAGTGTTGCTCTATTGCGCTTTGCCGGCGGTGAAGCTGATTTGCATGTTGATCATCTACCGGGTGGCGGCTGCTCTGGTACAACCGATCGGCGGTGGGCGAATAGCCAATGCTCTCAATGATATCTCTGGAGTCTTCACTTATTTCTTTGGTGCGTTGGCGCTAGTGGGGGTGCTGCTGTTCATGGTGATTACAGTGGTGGTCAGCACCAGCAATAGTGCCCTGATGCTGCGTTGACGAGGGGGGAAGGGATTGATTGCCGCGCTGAGACAATTTGTCCAAAATGTGATCGTGGTGATGCTGCTGGGTACGTTCTTGCAGATGATCCTGCCGGAGGGCAATATTCGTCGCTATGCGCAGCTGGCGGTCGGCCTGATCATGGTCTTGGTGTTGGTCACGCCGCTGGTGCAGCTGTCCCGGGGCCAATTGGACTTCGGGGTGGTGCTCAGTCAGGCGACGACGACCGTCGCTTGGGAGGAGTTGCAGCTGAAAGGGCAAGTCTGGCAAGAGCAAAACGAGCAGACGCTGCTCATGAGCTATCGGCAGGCGTTGACCGAACAGGTGAAGCACCTGGCCGAGCGGTCAGGAGAGGCGATGCTGCAGAGTTGCCAAGTGGATTTGGTGGAACAGCGCCAGGCCGAGGATTTCGGCCGCATCCTCGCTATCCGGGTGCAGCTTAGTCGTGGACAGGGCCTGGTACAAGCGGTGACAGCGCTGCGGCCGATACAGGTGGGCGAAGCAGAAGTGGAATTGCACCCTGGGTCTGCGTCAGATACTGCCGCCGAGGCAGCTGCCATACAGAGCGTTTTGGCCAACCATTTCGGTTTGGATCCGGAACAGGTTTCCGTGACCATCAAATAGGGGGGAGACAAATGTCCAAGAATAGTTCGCAGCAGGCAGTGTTGGCTGGAGTTTGGGAGCGGTTAGGCAAGAATCGCATGCTGCTGGTCGCCCTGGTGGGAGTGGTGGCACTGTTGGCTCTGCAGCTGCTCTGGCCCACTCACGGTTTGTCACAGCCGCTTCCGGACGCGATATCTGTCAGCCAGAATCTGCCCCAGGGCGGGGAGATAGGAGCGATCAACGATTATCGCCTGGCCTTGGAACGGCAGCTGGAGAAGACGCTGGCAGCCATTTCGGGGGTAGGCGAAGTGAGCGTGATGCTGACGCTGGCGGGATCACCGGAGGCAGTCCCAGCTATGAATGTGCAGACCACACAGAAGACTACCGAGGAGAAGGACAGTAGCGGCGGCACCCGAGTGACTAGGGAGGAAAGCCAATCCAGCAGCCTGCTTACCGGTGCAAATAACCAACTGGTGGCGCTGCAGGAGAATCTCCCGCCGGTCACCGGCGTGATCGTGGTGGCGCAGGGGGCAGATGATGCCGGGGTGCGCTTGACGCTGAACCGGGTGGTACAGACTTTGCTCAGTATCGCCGCCCACCGTATCGAAGTGATTGCAGGGAAGTAGAGGTGGTAATCGTGCTCATTCGCGACAAATCGCTCGTGGTAGCTATCCTGATCCTGATCGCTTTAGGGGTAGGCGGCCACACTTTGATCAACTACTACATCGAACAACAGCTGGTTTGGAACCCTGCAGCCAAAGTGACCCCTGGCGAGCCCGGGTTGATGCCAGGGTCGCCGCCGGTGATCGTCGAACCCACCCGGGACTTCTTTGCCGAGCATCGGCTAGAGCGGGAAAAGCAGCGCAGCATGCAGGTGGAGCTGCTGCGGGAGATTATCAACAACGCCAACACCAGTGCCGAGGTGCGCACTCAAGCGCAGCATGAATGGCTGGGTTTGACCGCCCTGATGGAGAAGGAGCTGACGGTGGAAAAGCTGGTGGTCAGCAAGGGCTTTGATGATGTGATCCTGGTCCTTAACCAGGATGTGGCCAATGTGATCATCAAGGCGCAAGGATTGACTTCGGCGGAGGCCCTGCAGGTGATCGAGTTGGTGGCTACCTCTTTAGGGGTGAAGACCGACCGGGTGAGAGTGATCGAGCGAGGGGTTTAGGTTGGTGTCGGGCCCACTATTCTGATCAACCGGGCGGTAGCGCGCCCGGTTATTGTTTTTCTTGGAAGCGACCGATTACTCTGGGCGGGGCGCTGGGCGGAAAAGATTGTTATGAGCAGGCCGGTTTAGTATAATATAGATGCATCCGCGACTGAGTGAGGAGGGCTGAGCGTGAGCAATATACACGAGGAGTACCGGGAAAGCGGTACGGTGCGCATATCCGATGAAGTGGTGGGCGTAATCGCCGGGTTGGC
>CAYVCY010000024.1:0-20215 GCA_964450265.1 uncultured Clostridia bacterium | reverse complement strand
GATTTTGCGTACCATGTAGGTTTGGCCGAGGTTGGCGCTAAGCTGACCGCCCAGCGCCTGAGCTCTCAAACCGAGCTAATCGGCAAGCCAGGCGAGTATTTCAGTTATTGCAACGACGGATACGCCCTACTGAGCGCCATAGTGAAGGAATACGGCGGGGAAAAAACCTTTGCAGACTACGTGAACAAGCATATTTTGGGGCCGTTAGGGATGAGCCGCAGCGGATTTGACTTCCTTTTCCCAAGAAAGGACGACAACGTGACTAGACTATATAGTTATCGGCGGGGGCAGTTCACCGATACCGACGACTATTGCGACAATGCGTTCGTGCTGTTAGGCAATGGGGGACTAAAATCCACCTTGAACGACATGAAAAAATACATCTGTATGTATCTCAACTATGGCAAGGCGGTCGCTGGCCAGCGAATAGCCAGCCCCTACAGCATCAAGGAAATGACCAAGCCGCGGATGATCTCCGGAATCAATACCTATTATGGCTTTGGTGTCAGGATGAAGCCAATGGATGACTTGCGGATTGTGGGGCATGGGGGCGGGTTGACCGGTGTGTCGTCGAACATGTCGTTCTCCTATGAAGCCGACTGCGGGGTGATGGTCTTGTGCAATACTTCCGACGCAGGCGCGGAGACCATTGCCGATGCAGCCATGAAGATGGTTCGCGGTAGGGAGTTTGTGCGTGGCGGGGACATCACTTATTCGCCTGTTACTTGGGATTCGACCAAGATGCAGGCGGCCTGCGGCACCTACGCCTCTGGGGAAGGCGCCGTTGTCACGGTTTCCCTAGAAGGCGGGCAGCTTTTCTTCTTGCGCGGCAAGGAAAGGTTTGCGGCCACCCCAATCAATCCCCACACGCTTCTAGTCCAAATCAACACCAACAAGATGTTGATCAAAACCTATGCCGATCATGACACAGGAGAGGTCTGGGGCCTCGGCATGGGCTCGCGCATAGTGCCCCGGAGCCAAGACTAGAGCTTCTGACAACACCTGGTCTTGAACATTGATATTCGGTTTGGAGGGTTAATAATGGGCTATGACTGGGATGGCTTCCAAGAGTTCATGGAAGGAGCACTTCAGAAGGCAAACGTCCCTGGGGCGTCTGTATGTGTCAGCGATCAGACTGGCGTGCTCTATCGTCGGGGATTTGGCTATCGCGATGCCACACGCACCAAGCAGGTAACGCCGGACACAATCTTTGGCATTGCGTCGATGAGCAAGTCCATCACCTGTGTTCTGGCGGCGTTGTTAGAACACGAGGGAAAGCTCAGCTTTTCCGATCCCGTTACCAAGTACCTGCCGCACTTTCGTATTCCCGGGACCCCTAAAGAATCGGTTCTGGTACGTCATTTAGCAAATCATACCACAGGAGTCCCGCCCCTCCCCGCCTTGTCCTGGTCGAGGAGCTGGCATACCGCCGCAGACCCGTGGAACAGTGAGACGAGAGCGGAGATCAAGGCCAAGGCGCAGAGCAAGATAGCAGATATCGACGACATCATTGCCTATATCGCGGAGGGTCAGGGGTTCAGCGTAATGGGCCCACCGGGCAAGTACATGAGCTATTTGAACGAAGGCTATGCGCTCCTGTCCAGCGTGATCGATCAAGCTTCCGGAGAAACGCTAGAGAGCTATGCCCAGAGACGCATCTTCCAACCGTTGGGGATGGAGCGCACTACATTCGATGTCCACGAGGCCATTGCGAAGGGCAATATCACCAGTCTCTACGTGAAGGACAAAGATGGAGTCCTGCGCTGCACTGACCACTGGGATGTGGCCCCTCCTTATCGGGGGTGCGGTTGGGTGAAGTCGACAGCTGTGGACATGAATGCATATTATCTGGCGCTGTCCCAAAGGGGTATGTATAAGGGACAGAGGGTGTTCCCCGAAAGCGTTGTGGAACGTGTGGTCGGCCGAGGCTTTGCCGAAACCGAGAGCGGGGTCTATTGCTACGGTCTGAACAAGCGCCTGTTTAGGGACGTCGTTTTGTGCGAGCATTCGGGAGGCTTGACCGGGGTGTCCTCCCGGGGCGGCTTCATTAAAGATGGCGCCTTCGCGGTCACCGTGCTCACCAACCTGACTGGAGTAGATTGCTCAGTGATCACCAATGCGGCTTTCAACCTGCAGCTCGGACTAGCCCTTGATGCGAGCCATGCGTGGGCGGTGCCCATCGACGAGGACTTGGAGGATGCCGCGATCTACGCCGGCACCTATCGATCAAATGAAGGCACCGGCTCGGAGCTGGTCATCGAGGCCGATAACGGTTCTCTGGTCTGTAAACGCGATGAAGACAGCGAGCCGCTCCGCTTCTGCGGCGCAAACGTATTCGTTCCGTCCGGGTCAGGCAAAGTCCTATCGCCGGGGCAAGTGCTGCAGTTTCACGCCTATGGTGGTCACTGCAGCATGGTCAGCGTAGGCAGTCGCATATACCAAAAATGACACGCGGGGACAGTCCCCGCGTGTCACTAGTGCTGGCTCATCATGGTGTTGCATTACTTGCCAGCATCCCTGACTATGTTTCAGCCTCTGTCCTGGATTATTCAGGAGCGCTGTGATAGCCGTCCGGCAGATAGTCCAGCAGAGGTGTGAAATATGGAAGAAACGAAAAGGAGATGCGTAGTAATGACAAAAAGGATCCTAGCCGTCCTGCTCCTCACCGTATTCGTACTATCGGGATGCCAAACTGACACTACAGTTCCTCCGGTGACTGACCAGCAGAAGATCTACCGCTTTACCGATTCGTCCGATGGTTCATCTTTGAACCCTCATCAGGCCTTGGCCGCCATTGAGGACAGCATTCTTGCCTGGGTGATGGGCGCGCTGTATAGAAGTATCCCTGCTCCTGACGGCAATGGGGCTAGGCTAATTCCTGAGTTAGCTGCTGCGGAACCAGTTAGGGTAGACGAGGAAGGAAGGGTATGGCGAATTAGTGTGAGCCCAGATGCAGTCTGGGAGAACGGCGAGCACATGAACGCAGATACCTTCATGTATTCCTTTAAGATGCAACTCGATCCTAACATGCTCAACACCACAGCTAATGGGTTTGTCAACTACTTCATCGAGATTGAGAACGCCCAAGCGTACTATCTGCAGAACGAAGAGGGCAATCCTAAGGTCGGCTGGGAGGAAGTCGGTATCAAGAAGGTCGATGACATGACGATTGAGATCACCGGTACGCAGCGCTATACGGTGGATGAAGTGATGCGCCATTTTACCAGCAAAGCCGCTAAACCGGTATATGAGCCTTGGTATGAGCAGTACATGAACGAATCGAGAACTGCCACTACTTATGGAACGGAAAAAGACAAGTTGATGTGCTGTGGGCCGTTTGTGCTCGAGTCGTGGGTGAAAGGTTCCGAAAGAATCTACGCCAAGAATCCTTTGTCAACGCTGGCTGAGATGATCAAGCTAGATAAAGCGCACGTCAGCATTGTGCCCGATGCCGGCACCCGCATGCAGATGTTCTTGGCTGACGAGATTGATCTCATTGGCCTGAATGCTAACACCATGGAGCAGTATGGGGAGGATCCCCGTACCAGGGTTTATCCATCAAGAACAGTAATTCACATGGAAATGAACATGGGAAATACCGAAAACCCCATCTTGGGCAATATGAACTTCCGAAAGGCGTTTTACTGGGCTCTAGACCGCAACACCTTAGCGGATCTGACGAAGCAGATGCCAGCGCCCCATTACTTGCATCATCTGGCTGGCGCTTATCCTGAAGAGGGAATAGTCTATCGCGACCTGCCGGAGGCACAGGCTTTAGTCAACCCTAACGGCGGTTATGATCCTGAAAAGGCCCTAGAATACTTCAATGCCGCAGTTGAGGAGATGGGCCTTACCGATAAAGTAGTAGTGGACATCATGTATTCCGAGTCGGGAACGAACGACAAGATCATTGCCGAATACATCCAGAAGTCGATGCCGGAGATCTTTGGTAAGGACCGATTCGGAATCACCCTTTCAGCCCTTCCAGGCAACACCATCAGCCCTACCATGAGAAGCTGGCCCAGTAACGCCAATTCCTACGAAATGGGCTTTACTTATTGGACTCACTCCCATACCCTCTTGTATCCGAACCGACAGTTCACTTACTTTGCCTCCAGCTACTCAAGCACCAAGGCACCGTATAACAACACAGAGTTCGACGAAATATACGAGCTGTCCGTCACGGAAGAGTATCGATTGGACAGGGAGAAACTGCTTGACGCTACCGTCAAGTTGGAGGAGATATTCCTCCGGGATGTAATGGCCATCCCGCTCTATGAGGAGGTTTACCGGACCATGTTCTCACCTCGATTGATGCTTATTGTGGACGAATACGATCCGCAAGTTGGCTGGGCTCTGATGTTTTGCGATATCGACTTGACGAAATAGGGTAATCTGGAGCACGCTGGCTTAACCATTCGTTTGGCTAGGCCAGCGTGTTTTCTTAACCCCTCCCTTGTTCCCGCAAGAGGTGTCCGGATTCAGCGTAAAGATCATTCAGGCGGCGTTTGATTGGCAGGGTCATTATCTGTTTAGCTCTGGGATAAGAAGGTTTGCATGTCCGATGACCAATACGATAGCTTCCTATTCACTCGGGCCGGAGGGCTGGAGTTCCTTGCTTGACTAGTCAGCACTCAAGTCATACAATGACACAGTTAGCTCTGCCGAAATTTGGTTGGTTGTAGGTGGAGCATGGTGGCGTCTTAGGTGCTCAGATAAGGCAACCCAAAATTCCGGATAGCCACGTTATTTAAGGAGAAATAGATGTCGTTTAGAAGTTTGAAATTGATTAAGCCCCTACTGCGAGCGTTGCAGGCGGCAGGGTACGAGCAGCCGACGCCCATTCAAGCGCAGGCCATCCCTTCGTTGCTGGCGGGGAAGGACCTGATCGGCTGTGCCCAGACGGGCACCGGTAAGACTGCGGCCTTTGCACTGCCCATTTTGCAGTTGTTGGATGGCGAACGAGGTGGAATCAACGCAAGGCGGCAGCGGCCGATTCGGGCCTTGATTCTCACGCCCACCCGCGAGCTGGCGATTCAGATAGATGAAAGCCTGGCTGCATATGGGCGCCACCTGCAGCTGCGGCACCTGGTCATCTTTGGCGGTGTGTCGCAGAACCCGCAGACTGATGCTTTGCAGGCTGGGGTGGATGTTCTGGTGGCTACCCCGGGGCGGCTGTTGGACTTAGTGAAGCAGAAATATCTGCGGCTGGAACACGTTCGTCACTTCGTCCTGGATGAGGCTGACCGGATGTTGGATATGGGCTTTCTGCCGGAAGTGCGCCGGGTAATTGCCCTGCTGCCTACCAAGCGACAAACCTTGTTATTCTCGGCCACTATGCCGCCAGAGATTTCCGCCTTGGCCAACTCGTTGCTGCGTAACCCAGTGAAGGTGGCAGTAACACCTGTTTCCTCGACGGTGGATGCCATCGAGCAAGCGGTCTATTTCGTGGGCAAGCAGGACAAGCGGCACCTGTTGGTGCATTTGCTGCAGGACCGTTCCATCGCTTCGGCATTGATCTTCACGCGCACCAAATATGGGGCAGACAAAGTGACCAGACAGCTGGTGAAGGCAGGGATTCCGGCGCAAGCCATTCACGGCAATAAGTCGCAGGGGGCGCGGCAGCGCGCGCTGGGCAACTTCAAGTGTAAGCAGACCAGGGTACTGGTGGCCACAGACATCGCCGCCAGGGGGATCGATGTGGAGGCTATCTCCCACGTGATCAACTTCGAGTTGCCGAATATTCCCGAAACCTATGTGCACCGCATCGGGCGCACCGGCCGAGCGGGATTGGGTGGCGTCGCCCTCTCGTTTTGCGATCAAATAGAGAAACCCCTTCTAAAGGACATTCAGCGCCTGATTGGCAAGTCTATTCCAGTGGTATCCGACCACCCTTATCCCCTCGCCATTGATGTGGAGAAGTGAATAAAGGATAAGAGGCGGGCCTGAATCAAAAAGAACCGTCCCTTTTGTTTCGAAACAACAGGGACGGTTCTTTTTGTGTCGCTGTAAAGGTATTCACCCCTTAGGGCAGAAGTAGTACATGTCATTTCACAATCTGGGCATAAGGAGTGATTTACGTGCACAGTCGTATTGCAGAGCTGGTGCAGTCGGTTGCATCTAACGTTAAGTCTGTTCGGCATGAGATTCATGCTCATCCGGAGCTGGGTATGCAAGAGGTGAAGACCTCGGCATTGGTGCAGCGGGAGTTAGCCAGAATCGGCATTCCGTTTCAGGCTCCCGTGGCGAATACCGGGGTGGTCGGGCTGATTATCGGCGGAAAGCCAGGGCCATGCGTCGCAATTAGGGCAGATATGGACGCCCTTCCTATCCAGGAGACCACGGGTTTGCCTTGGCAATCCACCGTTCCAGGCATCTCCCATGCCTGCGGCCACGATACGCACACCGCCATGTTGGTGGGTGCGGCAGAAGTGCTGTGGAATCTGCGGGAGGAGATGGCCGGCAGTGTGAAGTTGCTGTTCCAGCCGGCGGAGGAGTGCAACCCAACGGGTGGCATGCGCTATATGATCGAGGAAGGAATTCTTGAGAATCCCACCATCGACGCCGCCCTGGCCCTACACGTTTCACCTGAGTACAAGACCGGGCAGGTGGGCATGCGGCCGGGCACGATGAACGCGGCATCCAACCGCTTTAAGATCACCATCCGGGGCAAGGCTTCCCATGCGGCTGCACCGGAGGCAGGGGTGGACGCGGTGGTGACGGCGGCGCAGGTGATCATGGGCGTGCAGGCGATCGTCAGCCGTAAGGTGAAAGCGACTGACCCTTTGGTGCTGACCATTGGCACCATCACCGGCGGCGACCGGTACAACGTCTTACCCGAGGAGGTAGTGATGGAGGGAACCTGTCGCACTCACCACCCGGATGTCACTGACAGGGTGCCCGAGTTGTTGGAACAGGCTATCTCCGGGATATGCGCGTCCACCGGGGCCAGCTATACCTTGGACTTTGGCGACGGCTACCCTCCGGTGGTGTCGGATGCCAGAATTACGGAGATAGTACGGACTCGACTGGTCGAGGTGGTGGGCGCAGAGCAGCTGATCGATGTTCCGCTGCCGCGTATGGGCGGCGAGGACTTCGCTTTCCTTTCTGCCAAGGTACCATCGACCTTCTTGCGGCTGGGGTGCACGCCGGCTGAAGCAGGTAGTTTCGTCGCCGGGCACAACGGTGCTTTCAACCCAGACGAAGAGAGTTTCGCCGTTGGCGTCAGCGCGTTGGTGCATGGCGCGCTAGCCATCATGGAGCAGCGGTGAATCAAAGGGGGCTGTCCCCTTTGATTCATGTTAGAAGATTAAGGAGTGGAAAACGTGGGCGACAACAACAAGACATTAGACAAAAGCTTATCCACTGCTAGCATATTTTCACTTGCTTTAGGTAGTATTATCGGTTGGGGCTGCTTCGTAATGCCGGGTAACACCTTTCTGAAAACAGCAGGTCCGTTAGGAACCGCTATTGGCATGGGAATAGGCGCTCTAATAATGATCATCATTGCCAGTTCCTTTGGATATATGGTCACCAAGTATCCTGTAGCAGGTGGCGAGTTTGCCTTTGCCTTTAAGGGGTTCGGAAGAAATCATGCTTTTGTCTGCGCTTGGTTTCTGGGGCTGTCGCTTTTGTCTATAGTTCCTTTGAATGCCACAGCTCTGGGGCTAATCGGAAGATACCTCTTCCCAGGCCTGCTGCAACGAGGATATTTATATACCATCGCCGGCTGGGATGTATATCTGAGCGAGATTATAGTTGCTTCGGTAGCTGTGATAGGTTTCACAATGGCTAGTATTAAAGGGGTTGAAATTGCCGGATGGTTACAATCCGTCCTCACCTTTGCCCTTATAGGATCCATATTTCTGCTTACCGTAATAGCGCTGCTGAATCCTGAAGTATCATTCGCCAATCTGTCGCCAGGGTTTGCCCCGGGTGTGTTGCCGTGGAAAGGAATTCTATCGATTGTGGCCATCGCCCCATGGGCATATGTAGGTTTTGACTGTGTAACTCAAGCAGCGGAAGAGTTTAGCTTCGCTCCTAAGAAAACCTTTGGCATCATGACCGTCGCAATCATATTTGGATATTTGATGTACATAGCCGTCAACACCATTACCGCAGCAACTTTTCCCTGGCATCAGTTCATTTCCGGCCAGCCGTTCTGGGCAACCGGAACGGCAGTGGAACACTTGATGGGAAGAGCAGGGCTCTTATTGCTAGGGATTGCATTAACGACAGCCATATTTGCTGGCATACAGGGGTTTTTGATGGCCGCAAGCAGATTGTTGCTATCCATGGCCAGGGCTAACGCGCTGCCGGAGTGGTTTGGGCAGATTCATCCAAAACACCACACCCCGGCAAATAGCACGATATTTGTGCTGCTGATTTCGCTGATCGTCCCTTGGTTTGGCAGACAAGTGCTTACTTGGGTGGTGGACATGGCATCCACCGGAGCCGCCATTGCCTATTTTTATACCTGCGCCGCCGCTTACAAACTCATCAGGCGTTCTAATACGGATACGCTGCTCAAGATCAGCAGTCTATTAGGTGCCGTCTTATCATTAGGATTTGTGGTGCTGCTGGTGGTGCCGGGTATGCCGGCTTATCTGTCATTGCCATCCCGCATAGCGTTGATCATCTGGATTGCGGTAGGGGCGCTGTTTTACAAGCTTTCCAGCAGCAAATACCGGTCAATGTCGGATGTGCAGTTGGAAGACGTGATGTTCCATTGCAGCTCCGACTAACTGCAGTTGTGATGAACCAGACAATGAATCAAAGGGGACTGTCCCCTTTGATTCCCTTTGATTCAATAACGGGAGGGTAAACAATGACAACTGAGAAGCATGATTTCATACGTCCGGAAGTAGTGGGTGACAACGGGATGGCATCGGCTGCTCATCCGTTGGCGGCGCAAGCCGGAAGGGACATCTTGGTGCAAGGCGGCAACGCTATCGACGCCGCTGTGGCCACGGCGTTTGCCATCGGGGTAGTGGAGCCCTTCGCCTCAGGATTGGGCGGAGGGGGCTATGCCATGGTACATGTGGCCGAAACAGGGGAGACGGTGTTCATCGATTACCAGTCGATGGCTCCCGGCCTGGCCACGCCAGAGATGTATGTGGAGCGCCCAGAGGATAAATCCACCGGTTATCGCTCAATTATGGTTCCAGGTAACGTGGCCGGGTTGACTGCTCTGCAGGAGAGATATGGCACGTTAAGCTTGACAGAGGTGATGGCAGCCAGCATCAGATACGCTGAGGAAGGCTTTGCAGTAACGCCTTTTCTCCACAGTATGATCGTCGAAAATCAAGCCAAATTGTTGGCCAACGAGGATGCCAGCAAGTACTTCCTGGTCGATGGTCAGCCTTATCAGCCGGGGCAGCTGCTCCGCAACGCCGACTTGGCCAACACCCTGCGCGCAATTGCGGAGCAAGGGCCGGATGCGTTTTACAGGGGCGAGACTGCCCGGCTGATCGAAGAGATGATGATCGCCAACGATGGTCTGATCCGTCAGGGCGACCTGTCTCTAACAAAGCCTGCCTTTAGGGCACCGGTAGGGATGAATTACCGCGGCTATGAGATCAAATCATCGGCACCCACCAGCTCTGGCGGGACCACCATTGCCATGATTCTGAACATGCTGGAAGAATTCGATGTGGCTTCCCTCGGCCATAACACCGCCGAGTCGCTGCATCTCTGGGTGGAGGCTGCCCGCAGGGCCTTCGCCGATCGGGCTAGCTTCATCGGTGACCCGGATTTCGTCAACCCGCCGATCACCGGGTTGGTAAGCAAGGCTTATGCCCGCGAGCGCATCAGCAGCTTCGATCCCCTAGTCGCCAGCGCTCCGGCCCATGGGAACCCCTATCCCCATAATGAATCGCCTAGCACGACTCACATGTCCGTGATCGACAAGAGAGGCAATGCCGTCGCCATCACCCAAACCCTGAATGCCTTCTTCGGAAGTGGCATCGCCGTGCCGGGCAAAGGGTTCTTGCTGAATAACCATGGAGGGGCATGGAAGATCGATCCTGGTAATATGAATAGTGTCGCCCCCCACAAGCGGCCACTGTCCAGCATGTCCCCGACGATCGTGCTCAAAGACGGAAAGCCGTTCCTGAGTATCGGGTCCCCCGGCAGCCAGCGCATCATCACCACCACTGCCCAGATCATCAGCAATGTTATAGACCATAGCATGGGCATGCAGCAAGCGATAGAGGCAGCCAGAATGTTTGCAGACGAGACTGCTTTCTCAGTCGAGAATAGAGTATCTGCGGAGGTAGTTGAAGCTCTAGAGGCGAAGGGGCACCAGGTTGAGGTGAAAGGCGCTCTCGATTTCTTCTTCGGCGGCGTGAATGGCGTGATGTATGATCACAACACCGGCAAGTTCTATGGCGGGGCCGACCCCCGCCGCGACGGACAGGCGGCAGGCTGCTGACCCACCGTCCCACCTCAGCAAGTAGGGTCCACTAGACAGTCGCCTAGCGACTGGGGGATCAAGGAAGAGGCTGCGATGCGCAGCCTCTTCCTTGATCGGCCTTTTCTTTCCTGCCGCCATAAAGAGGAGCTTATCCTTCGGTATCGAAAGAGGTAAGTAATAACGGCTAAGGGAGGCCAACGCTTATGCCACGGATAGAGGTCATCGTTACCATATTGTTACTAGCTGGCGTGGCCGCCACCTGCGTAGGCTGCAGTCAGCCGCAGCTTGCGCTACAGTTGCATCCGCTTACGCAGCCCCTGCAGTCGCAACTCGTCGAATCTCCGCCGCCGCCGGAAGGCGACGAGGCAGAGGGTGATGCAGGGCAGCCTCTTGCCGAGGAACCGGAGGAGCCCGTGCAGAACTTCAGCCAGCCGATCATGATCACCTCTGTCGGGCAGAGCACTGATGCCCCAATGATGGGGGTGCTTTGCAGCCGGGCTGGGTTGGAATACAACCTGGAGATGACCCTGGTGCCTGCTCAGTTGACAAGGGAGACGAAGACTCTGCTGCTGGTGTTGGGGGGAGGGCCCAAGTGTTTGGATGCGTTTGGTACCACCGCTGCCAACGAGATCGCCCGTGCCCGCGGCTTGGTTCTAAACGCCCGCCGCATGTCCATTCCAGTGGTGGCCATGCATATCGGCGGGAGTATTCGCCGAGGGCCCCATTCCGATCAGATCGTGCGGGAGGTCGGCCCTCTGGTGGATCGGCTAATTGTGGTAGCCGAAGGCAACGCCGACGGCCTGTTCAACTGGGTGGCGCAGAGCAAAGGCATCCCTTTGGATTCGGTGGAGGATATCAACGCCAGTGTAGGGCCTCTGGATAGTCTGGTCAGGCCGGATGCAGCGGCAACTTCCAAGTAGCAAGTGCGGCCTCAGTGGGCCCTGGCGGAGCACAGCCCTTGGCCAAGAAGGGACTGGCCTGAAGGAGGCAAGTAGCGTGGAGGTAGCTTCAACAGCAACTGAATACAATCGTAAGTCAATCTACCTGGGTCTCGGATTGATCCTGCTAGGGCTATTGATGCCGTTCGCCATTCAGACCAGGTGGCTCAACGTATTTCCCAACCTGCACCGGGTTGTGCGCAATATGGACCAGGGTTTGCTGATCATGACTGCGGCGCAGGTGCTGTCCATCAACGCCTTGCAGCTCTTCCCGCAGTTTCTGGGTGCCTTCATCTTGACCGACGAGTTGTACCGCTTGCGCCAGACCCGGGGACGCTACTTTGGGCTATGGGTGCCGGCTCTACTATTGTTTGTCCACTATGGGTTGAGCTACCTGATCTATGGAGTCGGCTATGGCCTGTTCACATCGGTTGTGCTGATTGCCCTCTGTGCCGGCGTTTCGGCGGCGATGCGGAAGCACAGCCCCAGCCTTCCTGAACGATCATTGGTGATCGCTCTGGTCCTGTTTGGTGCCCAATGGCTGAACCTGATGCCGAGCATGGATCGGTTCGGCAGCGGCAAGGAGGAGATCCTAGCGGAGATCAAGCACGTGGCTCGGTTCATGCAGGCGGAATCGGCGCTGAACTTGATCGGATTCCTGTTCCTTGGCTTCACGTTGATTCTGGTCGCCATGTTGATTCGGATGATGGTGGTGCACAGCCACGAGTTGCATCGAGAGCGACTGGACCGCGAGCGGGAACAGGAGTTGCAGATGATGCGCATGGCCGCCTTGGAGGCTAAGGCTTTCAGCGAGGTGCGCAGCCTTACCCATGACTTGAAGACGCCATTGACTGCCATTCAGGGACTGACCAGTGTGCTGCAGCTGATGGTCTCCCACCAAGGTGAGCGGGCTGTAGCCATCTGCGATCGCATCGACCAAGCGGCGGACAACATGAACGAGATGATTACCGACATCATCATGCAAGATCGGCGTCAGCCGATCAACCTGTCAGAGCTCTTAACCTATACTACCGCTCAGGTGTCGCCCAAGCAGGGCCGCTGCAGCATCAGTCTGTCGGTGGAAGACCCAGACCTAAAGGTGGCTGGCAACCGGGTGCGCTTGGCCCGGGCTCTGGCCAACATCTTGGAGAATGCGTTGCATGCCATGTCCACTACCGGCGGGGAGATCGAGATTTCGGTCAAGTCCTTGCCGGATCATCGGGTGCGCATCGTGATTGCCGACAACGGCCCGGGCATCCGAGAAGAGGAGAAAGAAAAAATCTTCGAGCTGGGGTATAGCACCCGGGGGACAGCCGGGCTGGGCCTGCCCTTTGCCATAGAGGTAATCCGCAAACATGACGGCACGGCAAACCTGTGGTCGGTGCCCGGTGTGGGTACCAAAGTGGTGATCTATCTTCCGGAGGTGATTGAAAATTAGTACGCGAGTGATGATTGTGGATGACGACCGCGACATTTGCTTCACTGTAGAGACTATCGGTTCCTATGCCGGCTGGTCAGTTCACTCTTGTTTGGACGTAAAGAGCGCGCTGATCGCGCTGGAGGCGTTCAACCCGGACATCATCATTTTAGATTATCACCTGCCCTTCATGAACGGCTTACAGGCATTGTCTGAATTTAGAAAGAGGGATGCCTGCGTAATCATCATCATGTTGACGGTGGAGGACGATGGTGTGTTGGCAGAACAATGCCGCGAGGCTGGCGCTAACGACTTTTCCCTGAAGCCGATCAAGGCGCTGGATTTGATCCATCGAGTGAACCTCAATCTGGAGGTGGCCAGGCTGCGGCAGAGCTCACCGCAAGCGACGGCCGAGCCATTGGAAAAAGGAATGAATCAAGAGACGGTCGATCTGATCCTGAACTACAGCAAGAATCAAAGCGAGTACTTCACCATCAATGAAGCGGCCAAAGCCCTGAAGATAGGCTATTCCACCGCCCATCGCTATCTCAGTTATTTAGAAGACAAAGGGTACCTCACGGTGCAACACGGCTATGGCAAGCAGGGGAGGCCTCGCAAGAAGTACCGGGCCACCAAATTAGAACCCTAATCGGGGGATGATCCAGATTCCTCGCTACGCTCGGAATGACACCGGGGGGAGCTACGCTCGTAATGACAAAGGCACTTGTCCCTGTCCCTGCCCCAGAGAAATAAGAGAGAAACCAGGAGTGATTTGCCTTGACAGAGAAATTAGGCATAGGAGAGCGTCAATTCCTAAAATGGCATCAATTCAGGCCGCGAAAGGTTGGTCGTCAAGGATGAGCCGGGAGCAGAAAAAGATGGTTGGCTTCAGTTTAGGCGCATCCTTGCTCTTGATGGTCTGGCATATCCGCCAATCCGCCCGCGTTTACATGGTTTCGGATGTGCTGTTTTTCATCAGCATCGGGTTGCTGGTGGCCGGAACTGCCGGTGTGGTTGGCAACAGTGGCGCATTTGACATCGTTGCCTTCAGTACCCGGCGGGTGTTGGCTATTATCACCAATAAGCAGCCGGAAGATGAGGAGGCAGTCAACCAGACCTTCGCCGACTACGTGTCGCGATCGCGGCAGAAGCATCAGGTGCGGCCACTGTTGATTTCTGGTTCCTTCTGTCTGCTAGCTTCCTTGCTGGCAGCCGCTGTCTCGCTGTGACTGGCCATGAGCAACGAAGGAAGTGGCGCTGATGTCAGGTAGGGAGCCAATTCTGGAAGTGAACAACCTGCAGGTGACCTTCGTCTCTGGAACCCGTAAGCGCAAGGTCTTCACTCGTGCCGTCGACGACATTTCCTTTAACATCTACGAAGGCGAGACCTTCGGCTTGGTAGGCGAATCTGGAAGCGGAAAAACCACCACTGGGAGGGCCATTGTTCGCCTGTATAACCCTACTTCCGGCAGGGTGCGCTTTAAGAAGAGAGAAATATCCGGTCGCATGACCGGCGAGTTGCGCAAATACATCACCGACAACATCGCCATGATCTTTCAGGATCCGGTGGAATCCCTCAACCCTCGCATGACAATTCAAGAGATCATCGAAGAAGGCCTCATCGTCAGAGGGATGAAGCAGCCTCGCGAGCGGCGCGAGTTGGTCTATAGCATGCTATCCAGAGTCGGTCTCACCCGAGAGCATGCCAGCCGCTATCCCCACGAGTTCTCCGGCGGACAGCGACAACGCATCGGGATCGCTCGGGCGCTGATCATTAAGCCGTCGTTAGTGATCGCCGATGAACCGGTTTCAGCGCTGGATGTCTCTATTCAGGCCCAGGTAATCAATCTGTTGAACGACCTGAAAGCGGAGATGGGGCTGACCATTATGTTCATAGCCCACGATCTGTCCTTGGTCAAGTATTTCTCCAATCGCGTGGCGGTGATGTATCGCGGCAAGATTGTAGAGTTGGCAGACAGCGATGAACTGTATCAGCACCCTTTCCATCCCTACACAAAATCCCTGCTATCCGCAGTGCCCTTGCCCAACCCAGTCGCCGAACGGAGACGAATACGCATTTCATACCATCCAGAACATGACCACGATTATAGCTTGCAGCAACCGATCCTAAGAGAAGTGGTGCCCGGTCACTTCGTGCTTTGCTCCTCCAAGGAACTGGAGCTGTATCGTGTCAGCCGTCAGATCTATTCCACCACCAGATAGGACGATCCCCTGGTCATCGCGGTCTCAGACGTGGCAACCTGCCACTGAGATAAAAAGAAAACAGGAGAGTGAATCCATGTTTAAAAAAGGTATGTTGTTACTGCTGGCACTGGCTATGACAGCCGGTATCCTGGCAGGCTGCACGCAACCAGCGGTGCAGGAACCGGATGAGCCCAAGGTTCTGTATCTGCCTTCAGTAAGAGCAGCTGCTACCGCCAATATTCACGTGGCCAGCCTGGATGCCGATAGCGAGATCACCAGCCTGATCACCGGCAATTTGTATTGCTGGTTGCCACGGGCTGACCGCCTTGGCGCTGAGTTGGCACCCGAGTTGGCCGACGGACCGCCTGTAGATGTCAACGGTGATGGAACCGTCTGGCAGATCTCCATCAGAGAGGATGCCAAGTGGGAGAACGACGAGCCAATCACTGCGGATTCCTTCATCTACAGCTGGAAGATGTGCTTGGACCCGGTGTTGGTCAATGCTCAAGCCAGCTCGTTCTCCAAGAACTATGTCGAGATTGAGAACGGCAGGGCCTACTTCGGGCAAGCGACCTCCGACCCCAAGGTGGAAGTGGCCTGGGAAGACGTGGGCATCAAGAAGATAGACGACCACACCATCGAACTGCATCTGGCTGGTTCCTATTCTGATGTGGAAGTAATGCGTCACTTCACCATGAACAGCTCCGGCTTGGTTTATGAGCCGATCTACGAAGCAGAGATGAACGCCGAACGCACCGCTACCCAATATGGCACCGCTGGCGACAAGCTGCTCTCGTCCGGCCGCTTTAAGCTGGTCAACTGGGTGAAGGGTGCCGAGCGGGTCTTCGAAGCCAACCCCAATTACCTCGTTCCGGAAAGGGTAAATGTGGATTCCATCGTCTACCGGGTGGTAGAGGATGCCGGCACCAGGGTACAGATGTTTGAAAACGGCGAGTTGGACTATGTTGGTCTGGACGCCGAAGGGGTCAAGACCTATGCCGAAGATCCCAGGGTATTGCCTGGCGCTTCCCGTTACGTGCGTACGATGGAGATCAACGCTACCCATCCTGACTACCCGATCTTTGCTAACCCCAACTTCCGTAAGGCGATGTACCATGCTATCGATCGCGAGACGATTGCTAAACTGAGCAACACCATTCCGGCCCCTTGGATCGTGCCTTATACCAGCGTGGCCTACTCTGATGGCACCCTGTTCAGAGATTTGGCAGAAGGTGAAGGTTATGTGCCAGAGAACAACGGATACGATCCAGAACTGGCTCTGGAGCTGTTCAACACAGCCATGGATGAAGAGGGCCTGACCAAGCTGCAGTTCGTGATGAACTACATCACTACCGTCAATGACCAAGTGATTGCTGCTGAGTACTTGCAGGAATCTCTGCCGCAGATCTTTGGTGCAGATCGGATCGAGATCGAACTAGCCGGGCTGCCTAGCCCGCAGAACTTGGAGAACTTGAAAGCAAGTCCCACCAATCCACGCGCTTACGGCATCACCATCTCGCAGTGGTCCCTCAGCGCAGGCGACTTTGCGCCCAACCGCATCTTCGAGGTGTACACCAGCGGCTATGCCCGCAAGAATGGACCTTATGCCAGTGATCGACTGGATGCCCTCTATGCCGAATCCATCCTCGATGAGGTGCGTAAGGATGAATACCGCGTAGCTGAGCTGGCCATGGAGATGGAAAAAGTGATGTTGGAAGAGCTGCTCGTGGTTCCGATTAACCAGACCACCAGCACCGGTCTGATTGCAGACCGGGTCATCCTGCCGCTAGACGAACGGCACACCAGCATCGGCTGGGGACTGACTTACGCTGACGTACGCTGACTTAGGAAAGTAGGGCCATAAACAGGTGGAAGTGGCGGCGGTGTCCTGTGTTTTTGTCACAGGGCACCGCACCTATATGCTTGTCACCTGTGCAGGCTAACGGAGGGGAGACAACAGGCGTGTCAAAATACATCGTCAGCCGAGTCATCGCTATGGTTCTGACCCTGTTCATCATCGTAACCATCTCCTTCATGGTGGTGCGGTTGATGCCGGGCAGTGTCTATGATAACCCCGAGTATTCCATCGAGATTATTCAAGCGCTGGAGGCCAAGGCTCATCTGGACAAGCCGATTGTGGTGCAATACTTATACTATCTAAGAGGTGTCCTCAATGGGGACTGGGGAGTCTCGGTGAAGCTTTCGCCCAGTATGCCGGTATTTGAGGTGATCAAAGAACGCATTCCGGTGACCATGCAGCTGAACCTGGTTTCGCTGTTCATCGCCTTGCCTTTGGGCATCATGTCCGGAACTGCGGCCGCTTTATACAAGTCCAAGCTGCCTGACTACATCATTTCATTTCTGGTGGTCATCTGCATCTCGGTGCCATCCTTCGTGTTCGCATCGCTGATGCAATATGTGCTGTCCTTCAAACTAGGATTGTTCCCTATCGTCTATGGGGCTACTGCCAAAGGCATAACCAGGTGGCACTCTCTAGTCTTGCCCATACTGGCCTTATCCTTTGGTCCCATTGCCACCGTCACCCGCTATCTGCGTGGGGAGCTGATCGAGACCATCAGCTCCGAATACATGCTGTTGGCCAGAACTAAAGGGCTAAGCAGGGCACAGGCGACGGTTAGGCACGCTTTCCGCAACTCTATGGTGCCGCTAGCCAACATCATCATCCCCATGTTCACCGGCATTATGGGTGGATCTCTGGTGGTGGAGCGCATTTTCTCCATTCCCGGTGTCGGTGGGATCATGATCGAATCGGTGAACACCAGCGATCACTTTCTGACGGTGGCGGTGCTGCTGTTCTACTCGATCATCTCGCTGGCCACCATCCTGTTAGTGGATATTTCCTACGGCATCATCGATCCGCGCATTCGGTTAGGGGGTAAGTGATTATGCAGATAGAAAAACGCTTACCAAAATTGCCGCCTGAAAAGTTCAAGTTCATCCAACTGGACGATAAGATCAAGGACGTTAATCTGGAAACCAAGCCGATCGGCTTTTTCAAGGATGCGATGCTTCGGTTGCGGAAGAATAAAGCATCGGTGCTTGCTTTCTGGATTATCTGTGTCATCTCCTTATTGGCTATCTTTGGACCGGGTTTTAACCCGTATACCTTCCGGGAGCAGAATGCAGATCGGGCGAACATGCCGCCTCGGGTGCCAGGCCTCGAAAAGTTGGGGATTCTGGATGGCAGCGCGGTGTTAACCAACCGTCGCCTGGAAAACCTCAACGATGCCTCCGTCTATCCGGAGGGCGCCATCTTGCGCGTGTTTAACCAACGCGACGTCCGGGGCGTTACGATGGTCGATGTGCAGATCGATGCGTACAAGATGCGAGATGCCGAAAACGACTACTATTGGCTGGGCACCGACTATTTGGGGCGAGATCTCTGGACCAGGTTATGCCGCGGTGCCAGAGTCTCACTGCTGATCGCTTTTGTGGCGGTGTTCACCAACATCGTGATCGGCATCATCTATGGTGCCATCGCTGGCTATTATGGGGGAGCGGCGGATATGTATATGATGCGTTTCTGTGAAGTCTTAAACGCCTTTCCTCAGATAGTGGTGGTGACGATGTTCATCCTCTTCTTCGGTGCCGGGGTTTTCTCCATCATTATGGCGCTGGTAGTGCGCGGCTGGGTACCTACCGCCCGGCTGATCAGGGCGCAGTTCCTGCGCTTCAAGGAGCGGGAGTACGTCTTGGCGGCTAGGACGTTGGGCGTCAGTGATATGTCGTTAATCTTCCGGCACATTCTGCCCAACTCCATCGGCCCGATTATCACCCGTTCGATGGTTGCTATCCCAGGAGCCATTTTCTCCGAGTCCTTCTTGGCGTTCATCGGCTTGGGGTTGAAGGCCCCGGAACCGTCCATCGGTGTGCTGCTATCCCAAGGGCAGAGGGTGCTGCTGCAGTATCCGTATCAGACTTTCTTCCCAGCCCTATTGATCTCGATCCTGATGATTGCGTTCAACCTGTTTGCCAACGGCCTGCGCGATGCCTTTGACCCCACCTTGCGTGGGCAGGAATAGGGGGTGTGATCATGAGCAACAACGAACCAATCTTGACCGTTGACAATCTCAGCGTCTCCTTCCGTGTCTACGAGGGTCTAGTTAAAGCAGTGCGGGGCGTCAGCTTCGAACTGAACAAAGGCGAAACCATCTGTATAGTGGGAGAGTCCGGGTCCGGTAAGTCGGTGACCATCAGGTCGATCATGGGCATCTTGACCGGAAACGCCGTCGTTGAGTCCGGCAAGATCATGTATGAAGGGCGAGACCTGATCAAGCTGACCGAGGACGAATACACCCGCATTCGCGGCAACAAGATCGGCCTCATCTTCCAGGACCCGCTCTCTGCCCTCAACCCGATCATGAAGGTGGGCAAGCAGATCACCGAAGCACTGATGCTGGACGGTAAGTATACCAGGCAAGAAGCTCGGGAAGAGGCTTTAAGCCTCCTGCGAGCGGTGGGCATCAGAGATGCCGAACAGCGATATGAACAATACCCCTTCCAGTTCTCCGGCGGCATGCGCCAGCGGGTGGTCATCGCCATCGCTTTGGCCAGAGACCCCGAGATCCTGATCTGTGACGAACCGACCACCGCCTTGGACGTCACCGTACAGGCCAAGATTCTGGACCTGATCAACCATCTCAAAGAGACGCGCAACCTCTCCATCATCTTCATCACCCATGACCTGGGTGTAGTGGCCAACATGGCCGACCGGGTATACGTGATGTACGCCGGCAAGATAGTGGAGCACGGCACCGCCAACGACATCTTCTTTGAGCCGGCGCATCCGTACACCCAGGCGCTGTTGGGATCCATGCCGGACCTGGAGACCAGAGGACGGTTGCTTTCTATCCCGGGCACGCCACCGAACATGCTCTATCCGCCCAAAGGGGACGCCTTCGCTCCGCGCAATCAATACGCCATGCAGATCGACTTGGAGGAGGAGCCCCCGATGTTCCAGATCAGTGACACGCACTACGCCGCCACCTGGCTGTTGCATCCCGATGCGCCCAAGGTGGAAATGCCGGAAATCCTGCGGCAGCGGATTGCGTGGATGAGGGAGAGTGGTGGAAATGTCTAGCGCGATGGAAGCACGGAAGCCAATCCTCGAGGTAGAGAACCTACAGGTGATCTTCACCTCCGGGAAGCGCAGAAGAAGGACCGAAGTGCGCGCCGTCGACGATGTCTCCTTCTTCATCTATGAAGGGGAAACCTTCGGCT
>CAYVCY010000023.1:4903-20648 GCA_964450265.1 uncultured Clostridia bacterium | reverse complement strand
ATCATCGCGATGATACGAGGTACACGTCCCGCTGTATCATTTCCATCTTATGGGGGTAACTGTAGATGGTAGTTTGGGTCGATGCTGATGCTTGCCCCAGGGCTGTGCTCTCATACTTGCAGCAGGCGCAGCCTAGGTGGGGTTTTCAATTGCGTAATGTGTCATCGCACAACCACTTGCTGGACGTGCCTGGGCATATTACGGTCGGGCCAGAGTCGCAAGCGACGGACCTGGCGATCATCAATCGTCTGCAAGCGGGGGATCTGGTGGTGACGCAGGATTGGGGTTTAGCTGCTTTGGTGTTGGGCAAAGGCGGGAAAGCCCTGTCGCCCGCGGGAACCATCTATCAGGCAGAGAAGATGGAGTTTATGCTGGAACAGCGGAATGCTCTAGCTCGTTTTCGGCGAGGTGGGGGGCACACCAAAGGCCCGGCTGCCCGCACCAAAGCTGACGACCAGCGCTTTCAGACTGCGTTTATTCGGTTGCTGCAAGCGTGAGTGTGTAGCAGGGAAAAGAAACCGGTTGTGGAATGTATGCTTCAGTAGAGCGGATCAGGGAGCGAGGGTCGGGATGCAAATCAACAACCTTAGGTCTATGTTACATAAAGTATTCGAAGGAGGATTGATCGCGTGATCACTCGAGACCAACTGCTGAACGAAGGTATATTGGCAAAGTTCCTGCGCTATGTGCAAATTGACTCTCCCGCCGTAGAGGGCACAGGGCAGACCCCTAGTACTCCTGAACAGCTGGAGATGGCCCGCATCCTGTGCGATGAGCTGCTCACCCTCGGGCTGGCGGATGCCAAGGTGGATCAATACGGCTTTGTCACCGCTACCCTACCGGGCAGCCGGCACGACTGCCCGGTAATCGGCTTCCTGGCACACATGGATACCGTTCCGGGGGTCCCTAACCGGGGCGTAAAGCCGTTGGTGCACGAGGACTATCAGGGTGGCAACATCGTGTTGCCCAGCGGAGCGGTGCTCAGTCCAGAAGAATTCCCTACCTTGAACCGGGTGGTCGGCCATACTCTGGTCACTTCCGACGGTAATACTCTGCTCGGGGCGGACGACAAGGCTGGCATTGCTGCCATCATGGAGGCAGTCTGCTTCTTGCTCAAGAACCCGCAGTTGGCTCACGGCACCGTCAAGATTGCGTTCACGCCTGATGAAGAGATCGGTACCGGGATCGGCAAGTTCGATGTACAAGCCTTCGAAGCTGATCTGGGGTATACGCTGGACGGCGGAGCGTATGGCGAGATGCAGGACGAGACCTTCAACGCAGCCAACTATCGCCTACGGATCAATGGCAAGAGTTCGCATACCGGCTCTGCTCGCGACGCGATGATCAACGCCATCCATCTGGCTGGCCAGCTGGTCAGCTCTATCCCTGCCCATATGCGCCCCGAGACGACCGATGAGTATCGTGGATTCATCCACCCGAATACCATCGATGGTACCTTTGAGCAGGTGAACATGCAGGTATTTGTGCGAGATTTTACCGAGCTCGGCCTTGCTTATAAGGAGGAGATTTTGCAGCGCATTTGCCAAGAGCTCTGCCACCGTTACCCCGGAGCGACAATTGAGTTAGAAAAAACCGGCGGCTATCGCAATATGAAGGGCATCCTCAAGGACAATCCGCTGATCGTGCAGTTGGCGCAGGAGGCGATCCGCATGACCGGCACCGAGCCGGTGATGCGCCCGGTGCGTGGAGGTACCGATGGTTCACAGCTGACCTATATGGGCCTACCTACCCCAAATCTGTTTGACGGCGGATCCAACGCCCATTCCCGTTTAGAGTGGGCGTCTGTCCAGTGGATGCAGAAAGCAGTGGAAGTGATCCTAAATCTGTGTCAGCTCTGGTCTGGTCAAACTCTCCACAGCTAGTCACAAAACGTTGTACCTCAAATAACACACCATTCAAGGAATGAGGCTGACTCTGAATCACTGAGCCAGCCTTGTTTTTTTTGGACTTCGCAGAAATACCGGGTAAATACTGCTTAGCACATCCGTAGATGTTCTGGACGATGGCCATTCTTTCTGCTGGAAGATTCCCTTAGCGATCGTAACGCAAGCAACTATCGGTTCGAACCTATGTTGCCAGACCAAAAGGCAGGTCGCGCAATAAATTCAGCGAAATTTCCCTCTTTCGCTGAATAAACGGTCGTAAACACAACAATACTAGAAGATGAAAATAAAAACGTGATGTGAGGTGATTTAGGTGTCGATAATTTGGTTTAAACAGGCCGCCAGAGGAAGAGGTAGCTCAGGAGCAGACAAGACCTACAGAATTACTTTCACCGACAGGCCTAAGGGTGTGAGGCTAAATGCTGCACTGACCAAACACTTGGTAGCATCGGATGTACGCTATGTGCAAATCGGTGTGGAAGATGACGTGTTGTTAGTCAAGCCCATGAGTGAGAAGAAAGATAGTTTTAAACTGATCGTCAACAAGAATAGTGGGCAGATCTGTTCCACTGCTATTGGCGAATGGGCTTCCAAGAGGGGGCTGCTCAAGTTACGGGCGGCAGGCGTTTGGAACAGCCAGCGGGATCTATATGTGTTTGAACTATCCGAGATTCCGGTCTCTGCCGAGGCAGTCAGTCAGAACAGCTAGCAACTGTCCAGCTAGGTGTTCCGAGTATCAATCAAGCGTATCATTGTCCTCAGCTGTTCTCTTTTCTTTCGTCATCCTGAGCATCTGCAAAGGATCTTGACCCTTGCTGGCGCCAGGAAAGACGGTGAGCAAAAAAAGACCCAAGGCTTTTGGCCTTGGGTCTTTTCTTAGCAGTCTATGACTACCAACGAGAACGCCTAGATGCGAAGCAATCCTGGCAGTATACAGGACGGTCCCCACTCGGCTTGAACGGCACCTGAGTCTCCTTGCCACACTCGGCACAGATCACAGTGTGCATCTCCCGTTGTCCACCTGAACGGCCACCATTTTGGGCCTTGCGAGCCGCACGGCATTCGGGGCAACGTCCCGGCTCATTCTGGAAACCACGAGTTGCATAGAACTCCTGTTCCCCAGCGGTGAAAATGAACTCCTTACCGCAATCGCGGCAAGTCAATGTCTTATCAGTGTACATTGAATCTACCTCCTTCCCCCGGAAATCCTCGTCATATGAACCCTGGCCGGAAAAACGGAGGTGAAAAGAGACTCATTAGTCTACATACCTTTGTCTTCAGCCAACCGACGATACTCTAATCTTACTCTAAGTACAACCAAAAAGCAAATAGCTTGCCGACCAAAAAAGACCCAGGCTGATTAAGCCGGGGTCTTGGTGTTGCTTGGCATCAATTGCTACCAGCGAGACCGGTGTGACTGGAAGCAGTCTTGGCAGTAGACAGGGCGATCTCCGCTTGGTTTGAACGGAACCTCAGTCTCTTTGCCGCATTCGGCGCAGGTAACCTTGTGCATTTCGCGGGGCTGGCGAGGGCCACCCATCCGGCTGCCACCACCACTGTTCTGAGCTTTGCGAGCTGCGCGACAATCGGGGCAACGGCTCGGCTCGTTCTGGAAACCGCGGGTAGCGTAGAATTCCTGCTCGCCTGCGGTGAAGGTGAATTCCTTGCCGCAATCCCGGCAAGATAGAGTCTTATCAGTATACATGTTCCAACCTCCTTCCTCCGGTTATCTCGTCTTCATTTCAGTGGCCAGGAGAACGGAGGTCAAATAGGAACTTGCAGGTTCTTTTACCTTGTCTTCAGCCAAACCAGACGATCAGATACTAGTATATCCTAGCGCCGGGGCAAATTCAATCTGCGGACCCGATGCCTAGCAGATTTTGTTTTGTCGAGCCTGTACATACTCTTCAGCAACGCAGTTGAACCTAAAGGTGGCGAGAGCCAAATTCAACATCGGAGGTGCTGACTTGTCACACTCACAACACATCCATTGCGCCGTCAGCAATTGCCACTACTGGTCCCAAGGCAACAAGTGTGCAGCCAACGAGATCCTAGTGGTCAGCGACCAGTTTGGACACAATCAGCCTGATTCGGTCGACGCCACTCAGGCATCCAGCATCCCAACCGCCTCAGCAGACTCGTGCATGGATACCTGCTGCAAGACATTTGTGCACAAAGGCAGCAACCAAACACACGTTGACTCGGTGACCAAGCAGCAGAACACCACTCAGTCCAGCGCTTGGCACAACCCAACCCACTGAGCGATTGTTGCTTTAGCAACTGTCAGCTGGTTTCTCTGAGCAAATCGGCCCGGCAACAGCCGGGCCGATCAGTCTATAGCCACGGTGCCAGTCTGCGGGCGAAGGACTGCTTTACCCGTTGCCACCATCCCCTACGGGCATATTCGCTTACAGTCAGCTCGGTTGAGCGGGCTAGGTCTTGATCGAAGATAGTTTCTAACTGCTTGGCGGTAGGCTGATCATATACAAAGGCATTTGCCTCATAGTTGAGGGCGAAGCTGCGCAGGTCGAAATTGGCACTGCCAACGGTGCTCACTATTCCATCTACCGTGAGCATCTTGCTGTGCAGAAACCCGGTGCGATAGAAATAGAACTTCACCCCTCGGGGCAGCAGTTCTCCGATAAAGGACAGGCCGGCGGGCAGCACAAAGGGGTGATCGGGGTTACGAGGCAAGATCACCTTCACCTTCACTCCCGCTAGTGCGGCCATGCCCAAGGCATCAATCAAGCTAGGATCAGGGATGAAGTATGGTGTCTGCAGGTAAACGTGTTTCCTGGCCAGAAGGATCATCTTCAACATCCCGGCCCTCACTGGCTGCAGCGAGGTATCGGGCCCACTGCACACAATTTGGATAGCGGCCTGTCCCGGCGGCCCGGCCCAGGTGGGGTCGACCTGCGCCACTGTCTCACCGGTGGCCAGTAGCCAGTCTTGCCGAAAGCAGGCATCCAGGCCATCCGCAGCTGAGCCTACGACGCGCAGATGCAAATCACGCCAGGCGGAAAACTCCTCCGGGTGCCCGGCATATTCGTCGCCGATGTTGAAACCGCCGACATAGCCGATCTTGCCGTCGATGACACAGATTTTGCGGTGATTGCGATGATTCAGGTGATGCAGGCTTCCCCAACGGAAGAGAGGAAAATACCGCGCCGCCTGACCTCCGCTCGCGAGCAACGGGGCAAAGAAGTCTTTTGGCAGACGCATGCTGCCCAATCCATCGCAGAGCAGGCGCACTCTTACGCCTCGCCTGGACTGCTCAGTCAATGACCGCACCAGGCGTTCACCTGTAGGGTCATTGCGCACAATAAAGTATTCCAGGTGGATGAAATGCTCTGCTCGCTGGATATCCTCCAGCAGGGCGGTCCACTTGTCCTCACCGCGGCAATAAACCGAGACCTGATTGTTGACAGACAAAGGCGCACCGGTTGTAGATAGCAGGCGTTGCATCATATTCACGTTTGACATTCTTCTGACCCCCTTCAAGCGGCCTTGGCTGCTGCGGGCTGCTATTTGAAATTCGCCGAGGTGATGGCATCAATGGGCATGCGAGATGATTGGGAGAGAGAATACAGAGAGATCGTTCTTGATATCATACAGAACTACGATTTCTTGAGGTTAGCCGGCTATTGTCACCACGGGACCTCCCTGTTGGAACACTGCTACATTGTGTCCTATCTGTCCTACTTATTGTGTCGCCAACTAGGGCTGGACTTTGTTGCCGCGGCCCGGGGCGGACTGCTGCACGATTTCTTCCTCTACGACTGGCGCGCCTATAAACGGGAGCGACAGGGTCCCAATCACGGTCTGAATCATCCGCGGGTGGCATTAGCGAACGCCTCCAAGCATTTCTCGCTCAGCGCGAAGGAGAGGGAGATCATCCTGCTCCATATGCTGCCCAAGGCCTGGGGTTTGCCACGGCATCCGGAGTCGTGGATCGTCTCCATGGTGGACAAGTATGTAGCCGTGCGCGAGCTCCTCGGTTGGCGACCACCTTGCCCTCTCTGGCAGAACTCGGACGAGAAAGGTTAGTCACCGTTTATTGTCCATGCCTTGGAAGTTTTCTACCTAAGTGGCAGGAATAATTCTTCCGTTAGACGAAATAGTGTTCATGCGCAAGTTTGAGACTTGCTCTTGGCCGTTAGTTGAAAGAATGCGAAAGGGGTGTTCTAGAAGAGTGTTACGAGTAACTGCGCCAGAAACCTGGTTTGGCCATCAGTTGGGGGCCGACCGCAAGATCGCCCGCTGGGACAGAATTGTGGACTACTTCTATCAATTGGACAAGGAATCAGATCGCATTCAGGTGAGTGACCTGGGGCCTTCCACCGAAGGGAATCCCTTCCTGTTGGCAATCATCTCCTCGCCCGAAAACCTGCAAAATCTAGAAGAACTGCGGCAGATCAATCTGAAGATCAGCGATCCCCGGGGACAGACCGAAGCTGCCATCAGACAGCTGACCGAGCAGGGCAAGGTGATCATCCTGCAGACTATGAGCCTGCATGCCTCCGAAATCGGGGGCACCCAGATGGCTCCAGAGTTGGCTTACGAACTGCTCAGCAGCGAGGACGAAGATACTCGGCGCATCTTGGAAAACGTGGTTTTCTTGATGGTGCCCTGCTTTAACCCCGATGGACAGCAGATGGTTACCGATTGGTATAACCAGTGGTTGGGAACAGAATACGAAGGTTGCAGCATGCCGTGGCTCTATCACAAGTACGCAGGCCACGACAACAACCGCGACGCCTTCATGCAAAACCTGGTGGAAACCCAATACGTCGGCGGGTTGCTGCTGCAGGAATGGCGGCCACAAGCCTATCAAGATCATCACCACATGGGCAGCTACGGTGCTCGCCTCTATGTTTCGCCCTATTCGGACCCAATCCGCCCGCACGCCGATCCGCTGATCTGGCGGGAGCTCTCTTGGTATGGGGCACATATGGCCTACAAGCTGGAGGAAAAGGGGAAGACCGGCATCCTGAACGGGGCGCAGTTCCCGGGATGGGGGCACTTTGGCTTCCATTGGTTGACCAACCATCACAATATCGCTGGTATGCTCACCGAATCCGCCAGCGCCAAGCTGGCCACCCCTCTGTACATCCAGCCCAGCCAACTGAAAGGTGCCGATAAGCGCACTCTGCCGGAATATGCCCCGCAGACCAACTTCCCCCACCCATGGACGGGTGGCTGGTGGCGCTTGCGGGACATCGTTGAACAGCAGAAGATCTCCGCCTGGGCACTATTGGATGTCGCCGCCCGTAACAAGGAGACGATTCTCTGGAACGCCTATCAGAAAGCACAGCGGCAGACCGAACGGGGTGCCACCGGGCCGGTGAAAGCCTATGTCATCGACGCCGCCCAGCATGACCCACTGACGGTGCGCAAGCTGGTCCAGGTATTGCTTAATCAGGGAGTGGAGGTGCATCAGGCCAAGAGCGAACTGTGGCTAGGGAAGCAGGTCTATCCGGCAGGCAGTTATGTGGTGCTGGCGGCGCAACCCAAGCTGGGTGTGATTCGGGTGCTGTTGGAAGAAACCCGTTATCCGAACACCTATTGGTCCAAACATACCGACGGCACCACTGCCGCCTTTGATACTGCCACCGACACTGTGGCCGAATACATGGGCGTGCATGTGCAGGCCAATGAGGAGTTGCCGGTTGGAGATTTGGCTGTGATCGAGCAACTGCTACCGGTCAGCGGACAGGTCGCCAAGAACGCCTCCCATGGCTATCTCTTGGATGCTCGTCAAAACGATGCCTACCGCGCCGTCAACCTGCTGCTCAAGCATGACGTGGCCGTCAACCGCTGCACCGAACGCATCGACCTGGATGGACGGCAATACCCGCCGGGGATGTTTGTGGTGCCAGCAGCCGACCAGGCACTGATGCAGGAGGTGGCCCAGCACACCGGCGTCGACTGCGTGGCTTTGACAGAGTCCTTTAGCCACTGCATCCAGCCGGTGCAGGCACAGCGCATCGGTCTCTTCCAGCGTTATTACGGGGGCAACGCCGACGAGGGCTGGACCAGATTGATCTTTGAGCGCTTCGATTTTGCTTACGAGACCGTGATGGACGCAGACATCAAGGCGGGTAACCTGAACGAACGCTTCGATGTGCTGGTCATGCCTAGCGACTGGAAGCAGCTGATTGTGGACATCACCCAACCGGATAAGAACAACCCTCGCGGCGCAGCCATGTTCCTGCGCTGGTTTGGTGACACCATTCCTGCCGAGTATAAGAGCGGCATCGGACAGGAAGGTATCAAAGCGCTGCGTGAGTTCGTCCAAGCGGGCGGACGCTTGGTGGCAATGAATAACTCTTGCGAATTTGCCGCAGAGGTCTGCGGCCTGAAGGTGTCCAACCTGGTGGCAGGCCTGTCCGCTACTACCTATCAGACCCATGGCTCCACCCTGCGAGTGGAAGTGGATACGGACCATCGCCTCGGCTACGGGATGCCCCAGGAGGCGTGGGTGCTCAACTGGAATAGCCCGGTACTGCAGGTGACCGATACCTTCCGGGCAGAGAACTACCATGTGGTCGCCCGCTATCCAGAGCAGGATGTGCTCAAAAGCGGCCTCTTGATGGGCGAGGAGCTGGTGACCAACCAGTCGGCCATGATTGCGGCTAAGTGCGGCCGCGGAGAAGTGGTCTTGATCGCCTTTGCCCCGCAGCATCGGGGACAGATGCACGGGACGTTTAAATTGTTGTTTAACTGTTTGTACTATTAGAGTGCGGAGAGATAATTCATTGTTGGTCAGGGGAAACGCTTGGGAGGTGGGTAGTTGGAGGTAAGGGGTGAGACGTTGGGGTTTGCATTTCACATCTCATCTCCCACACCACACTTCCCAAGAATGTCCCCATCGGGATAGGTTGCGTTCTTAGCTAAATAATTAGGGGTATGGAGGAGTTGGAGAGTATGAGGATTGTTGTTGCGGAGATCTCTCACGAGACTTGTACCTATTGTCCTGATCGCACCACCATCGAACGTCTGGAACCATACGTGAAGAGAGGGGAAGAGGTGATCAGCTCTTCGCGGGGAATTCCCAATTACGTCAACGGTTTTATTCAGGTGGCCGATGTTGAAGACGATGTCGATTTGGTGCCTGTCATTCGGGTGGGCATGGCCCCAGGGCCTTACACCAGTTGGTGGGATCGCGAGTGCTTCGAGAAATACGTCGGCGAGTTGGTATCTGGGGTAGAACAAGCTGGAGAGATCGATGGCGTGCTGTTGGCACTGCACGGCGCTATGGCCGTCAGTGGCGTCCCTAAGCCGGAGGCAGAGATTGTGCGCCGCGTGCGGGCGGCTGTAGGTGACAAGCCGATCATGGTCACCTTGGACCTGCATGCCAATGAAGATGAGGAGTTGGCTGAGGCAGCCGATGCCGTCTTCGTGATCAAGACTTATCCCCATGTCGACTCCCAGGAAACCGGCCATGCGGCTGCTCGCTGCATGGTAGAGACGGTCCGGGGCCAGTTCCAGCCGAAGATCGGTTGGAAAAAGCCCGGGATCATCTCCGCCAGCATCTACCAGGCATCGGGCTACCATCCGATGAAGGATCTGTTGGATCGGGCGAGCGAATGGGAACAGAAGGAGAATGTCTACTGGGTGGCTGTCGCTCCCGGGTTTGCTTATGCCGATGTTCCGGATGTGGGCATGTCTGTTGTGGCAATCACCAACGGTGATCAGGAATTGGCTGACACCATCGCTGGGGACATTTCCGACTTGGCTTGGTCGATTCGCGCTTCCTTCAGCGAGCGCCTGCCTAATCCGGCCGAGGCGGTGGGGCAAGCGATGCAGCATGTCGCTGCTGGCACCCGCCCCATCCTATTGGCCGATGGCGCTGACCGCACCGGAGACAGCACCCATGTGCTGCGTGAGCTGCTCCGCCAGGGCACCAAGAATTTTGCCATTCCTGGCATCGCCGACCCGAAGGCAACCCATTTCCTGGCCGAGAACCATCAGGTGGGGGATCAGGTGACCATCAAGATCGGCGGTTGGGCTAGCGAATTCTCTGGCGAACCCGTAGAGATAAGCGGCACCATCAAGTACATCGGCCGCCCGGAATACGTCTTGGTCGGCCCGATGCGCAAAGGCGGCCGAGTGAAAGACGGGCTGGTGGTGTTGTTAGATCTAGGAGATAACCGCAATGTGGTCGTGTCCGAGCGCATGCGCGGCTCCAACGACAGCTCCGGCCTCACCTCGGTGGGCATCGATGTGAACAGCCTGGATGTGGTCATCCTCAAAGACCGGGTACATCACCGTGCGTTCTGGGACAGCGTCTGTAAGGTGGACATTCGGGTGGATGCCCCCGGCATCGGGGTGGCTGACCTGTCTCAATTGCACTACGATAATATTCCCGAAGATATCTATCCGATCGGGAAGAACAGCCCCAAGGAGTGAACTATGTCTAACAACAAGTGGAATCAGTATGTCGCTTTTGTCGAGGAATTGATGGCCAGCGAGCACATTGCTGGCGCAGCGGTGGCTGTGGCCCAGCGTGGTCAAGTGATCTTCGAACAGGGATTTGGCTACCGCGATGTGCAGCGCAAGTTGCCGGTCACTCCGGAAACAATCTTCGGAATTGCCTCGGTCAGTAAGTCCTTTACCGCTCTGGCGATCATGCAGTTGGTGGATGCCGGGTTGCTCAGCGTGGATGATCCGGTGACCAAGTATCTACCGGAATGGCGGCTGAGTGGAGTGGATGACATGAGCGCTATCAAGGTTCGTCATCTACTCTCCCACACTACTGGGTTGCCGCCGATGCGCCGTCGTCAGGACATCGCCACCTTTGGCGAACACATGGATTTTCTGCGCGATGAGGAGTACACCATGCTCGGACGTCCCGGCGAGTATTTCAGCTACTGCAATGACACCTTCCTGCTGCTCGGGGAGATCATCGAGCGGTTGAGCGGACGCATCTATCGCAAGTACATGACTGAGCATCTGCTGGATGCCCTCGGCATGTATCGCTCCACCTACAGCATCGAGGAGCTAACCCGCTTTCAAGACGTGACAGTGCCTTACCTATGGAACCAACAGACGGAGGAATGGGATGCCAAGGAGTGGCCGGCTTTGGGCAACTTCGAGGTGGGCGGCGGCGTCCGCTCCTGCGTGCGCGACCTGCTGAAGTATGGGCAGGTTTATGCCAGCGGTGGACAGTATAACGGCGAGCAGATCGTCTCCCCCCAGAGCATCAATGCCATGCGGCGGCCGATGTATCGCAGTGGCCGCAAGACTTGGTATTGCTTTGCGCTACAGGTGACTCCCGATCACCACGGATACACTCTGGTGGAACACGGAGGCAGCCAGGTAGGGGTCGCTTCCAATTTCGGCTTTGTGCCGGAGGCAGACACGGTGGTAGTCGTATTGACCAACACCAGCGGCGCTTCCGCCAGCGCCCTCTGGATCGCAGCCATGAACACTGCCTTAGGCTTGCCGCTGGATAGTCAGCGCAGTGTGGAACCAGAATACGATCCGACCGCTGAAGAGATCGCCAGTATACTGGGCACTTACCGGGCGGCCGAGGGAGGCTGGATCAGGGTGAAACAGGAGTCCGCACAGCTGGTGGTAGAAAACCAGGAAGGAACCCATGTAGCCCGCATGAGCGGCCCCAATACCCTGGTCTTCAACTTCAAGATCCCACGGGTAGTCCGCTTCTACTCGCGGGAAGGGGAACAACAGGCTTGGGCGGCGCTCTCCGGCTCCCGCATGCTGCAACGGGCCGAATAGAACCGGAAAGAGTCAGAATAGTGTTAGGGGCTGCTGCAAAACAGCAACCCTTTTGGCTCCCCCCACGAGGCAACGGAGGCGGCAGCGAGACGGGGGGCAGGTGAGGCGGGGGGACTGGCCCTACTGTCTCGCCCCCCGCCTCAGGAGTCGCTCAGGCCTGCTCGCTCTTCAAAGTGGGCAGCTAAGGTGCTGTTGCCTGACGTTACCCACAGCCTACACTCTTGGCACGAGGGGCCTGTCCCCACCGTCTCACTCCCCTTTGACAGGGTAGGATAAGGGCAGAACTGTTCTTTCCCTAGCAACCCACTCGTCCCCTCTGTATACTGGCATGGTGTGAAATGAGGTGACACAGATGGCGCGGGATTTGACTAAAGGTAACGTGGTGGGCAACCTGTTGACTACAGCCGTCCCAATCATGTTGGGGTTTATGGCTCAGACACTCTATGATCTCGTGGACATGGCCTGGGTGGGTCGGCTGTCTGCCGACGCAGTAGCGGCAGTAACCATCTTCACCACCCTTTACTGGCTTTCCTTTGTACTGAACAACGTTGTCGGCAATAGCTCTGTTGCGATGATCTCCCAGAGCTTTGGTGCCAAGGACATGCAGAGGACTCAGCGGGTGGTGGAACAGACTCTGGTCTTCAAGTTCCTGCTGGCAATCGTAGCCAGTCTGATCATGCTGCCGTTGCTGCCCCGTCTGTTGGGGTTGTTTACCGACGATGCTGGGGTTCTGGCAGATGCGCTGGCCTACGGCCGGGTGCGCCTGATCATGTTGCCGGTGATGTTCAGTTCGCTGACAGTCGCTACTGCGCTGCGCTGCATCGGCGATTCCCGGCGAGCGATGTACATCATGTTTGTGGCTGCAGCGATGAATATCGTGCTCGACCCCCTGTTTATCTTCGATCGCATTCCTGGCTTAGGAATCCCCGGTCTAGGGCTAGGGGTGATGGGAGCGGCACTGGCCACCGAAATTTCCGCAGCCGTCTCCTTCTTGTTCGGGGCTTGGATGCTTTTCTCTGGTAAGAGCTACGTACAGCCTCGATTGCAGGGTCTGCTGCGGCTGGATTGGCAGATCGATCGCCAGCTGATCATCATCGGGCTGCCGGTCAGCTTGGAATCGCTCCTGCGCAGCTTGGCCGAGGTGTTTATTCTGCGCTTCGTCTCCGTCTACGGCACATTGGCGGTGGCGGCGATGGGCATCGTACAGCGGGTAAGTCGGTTCTTTTTCGTGCCACTGGAAGGGATGATGTCCGCCGGGGGAACCATCGTGGGACAGAACCTAGGCGCGCAGAACATCTCCCGGGCAGACCAGACCGCCAGGGCGACATCTCTGTTGGGCGTGGGCAGCATGTTGTTCTTTGCTCTGCTGGCCTACATCTTCCCTAACCAGATCCTGGGGCTGTTCACCACGGACGTTGCGGTGTTGGAACTGGGGAGAAGTGCTATCTATGTGCTGATGCCGGGATTGGTCCTGACCGGCCTCACCTTCGGGCTAGCTACCGCGTTGATGGGTGCCGGCTATAACTTACCGTTCTTGATTTCGGGCCTCTTTGCCCGTTGGCTGGTGCAGCTACCTTTCCTGTTGATCGCCGTATATTGGCTTCAGTTGCCGTTCGTCTATGCTGCCCTCAGTTATGCTTTAGCTGAAGCCGCAGAATGTACGATTATAGTCATTGCTTACCTGCGAGGTCGGTGGAAGACATGGCGAGTGGTACCGATGTTGCCGAATGAGGCCAAGGACGAAGCGGCTGCCTTAGCCTGAGGGCGCATTATCGTGCATCGGCCCAATCTCGCGGCGGTGACGCAGGCCTATTGGCCATTCACAAGGCCGATGATAGCTTCGTAGCCTATCGGGTGCAGGCTGCAGATGATATGGGCTTCTCCATCTGGTTGGCGGAACAAGTGCGGCCTTAGTCAGGTTTGGTGCCTAACTCTCGATGAAATGAACATGCAACAGGAGCCGCTGCGGCGAAAACGCTGCAGCGGCTCCTGTTTGTTGCGATCACTCCATGCCATCCCAGCTCCGGCCTTGAACCATGCTATTGATTCAGCTCATAACTGGCTTTCTTCTGGCGGCGCAAGCGTTCCGCCCGGTCAAGAATGCGTTTGCGCAGGCGGATATGCTTCGGGGTGATCTCCACCAGTTCGTCGTCCTCGATATACTCCAACGCCTTGTCCAAGGTCATCTCGAGAGGAGGAGCTAAGCGCATCGCTTCGTCCGCCCCGGACGAGCGCATGTTGGTCATCTGCTTTTTCTTATTCACATTCACATCTATATCCTGAGGGCGGCCGGTTTCACCGATGATCATGCCCTCGTAGACGGTGGTGCCAGAGCCGATCAGCAGGCTGCCCCGCTCTTCGGCGGCATAAAGCCCATAAACCGTGGCGGTGCCATACTCCCAGGCCACCAATACGCCGTGGCTGCGCTTGGGGATCTCGCCCCGATAGGGACCGTAGCCGTTGAAGATATTGTTCATCACTCCATAGCCGCGAGTATCCGTGAGGAACTGCGAGCGGAAGCCGAGCAACGAGCGGGCAGGAATATCGAATTCCACCAGCACGCTGCCTGATTCGGCGTGCTCCATAGTCCGCAGGCGGGCCTGGCGACTGCCCAGCTTCTCCATCACCACCCCCAGATGCTCTTCTGGGACATCCACGGTGAGCAGCTCCAATGGTTCCAGTAGTTCGCCATCGTCGCTGCGCTTAAAGATAGCCTTCGGTCGAGAGACTGAGAACTCGTATCCTTCTCGGCGCATGGTCTCGATTAGAATAGCCAGGTGCAGCTCTCCCCGGCCTGAGACGTGGAACACGTCTGTAGTCTCGCCGTCTTCCACCCGCATGCTGATATTGGTGTAGGCTTCCCGATGCAGTCGGTCCCGCAGATGGCGGCTGGTGACAAATTTTCCCTCTTGGCCGGCTAAAGGGCTGTCGTTGACCATGAAGTCCATGGTTACCGTAGGCTCGTCGACCTGCATGAAGGGCAATGCTTCTGGCTGCTCGGGGTCGGCGATGGTACAGCCGATGCCGAGCTCGTCGAGGCCGGTCAGCGCTACGATATCCCCCACCGTTGCAGTGGCACTCTCCACCCGGCCCAGTCCAACATACTGATAGAGTTTGACCACTCTTCCAGAGTGGGTCGATCCATCGGTAGCCAGCACTGTCACCGTTTGCCCCACCCGCATGCGACCGCGGGAGATGCGTCCAATAGCGATACGCCCCACATAGTCATCCCAGTCCACGCTGGAGATGAGCATCTGTAGAGGTGCTTCTGGATCCCCGGTTGGTTCCGGGATCTCGCGCATGATCGTCTCGAACAACGGCACCAAGTCCTGCTCTTCGTCATGCAGACGATACTTGGCGAAGCCACCCCGGGCTGATGCGTAGAGCACAGGGAATTCGATCTGGTCCTCGTCCGCCCCCAGCTCCAGAAATAGATCCAGGCATTTGTCCAGCACCTCGGTCGGCCGGGCATCCTGACGGTCGATCTTGTTGATCACCACTATAGGCTTCAGTTTCAATGCCAACGCCTTGCGCAGCACATATTTGGTTTGAGCCAGCGGCCCCTCGGCCGCATCCACTAACAACAATACTCCATCGACTGTGGATAGTGTCCGTTCCACCTCGCCACCGAAATCGGCGTGGCCAGGGGTATCGACAATATTGATTTTGGTCCCTTGATAGAAGATGCCAGTGTACTTGGCCATGATGGTGATGCCCCGTTCTCGCTCCAGGTCCATGGAGTCCATCACCCGTTCCTGCACCAGTTCTCTGGCATGAAAAATAGCGCTCTGCTTCAGCATAGCGTCAACCAGCGTGGTCTTGCCGTGATCCACGTGGGCGATAATAGCGATGTTGCGCGGCATATGTCTCACCTTCCCAAGCAGTTTAACAAGGCGCGAAATCTCAAACTATAGACAGATAATGTGCTTCCCCGGAAAATCAGATGGACCGAGAGTTGACGCCACAAGCATAGCGTCCGCACTAGCGAGCACTAGCAAGGCGTTAAGTCTCAAACCATAGACAGGGAGTGCGTCTTCCGGAAATCAAATGGACTGAGACTTGACGCCACAAGCATAGCGTCCGCACTAGCGAGCACTAGC
>CAYVCY010000023.1:0-4803 GCA_964450265.1 uncultured Clostridia bacterium | reverse complement strand
AAATGGACTGAGACTTGACGCCACAAGCATAGCGTCCGCACTAGCGAGCACTAGCAAGGCGTTAAGTCTCAAACCATAGACAGGGAGTGCGTCTTCCGGAAATCAAATGGACTGAGACTTGACGCCACAAGCATAGCGTCCGCACTAGCGAGCACTAGCTATTATAAACACCCAGTGTTTTGCTAGTCAAAAGTTTTTCAAGCAAATGGTTGCTTTTTTCTTCAAGTCACGCATGACCGAGGCCATTCCGAGAGCTGCGAGGGATCTAGGTTCACACTGTTCCGCTGAGATGATAGGGGTTTCGGTTGAGATGTCTGGTTCCACGCAAGAAGCATTCCCCAGCCCGCAGGTATTCTCTTTCGTTTAGCGAAGTAGTACCAATGCAGAGGCCGAGGCCCGTGTGTGTCTCGGTTCTCGGCAAGCGAAAGGAGGCGCTCATTGTTGTTTGACCTAATCATCAAGAACGGACGACTGGTAGACGGCACTGGAAACGCGTGGTTCTATGGCGATGTGGCCATTTCGGGGGATCGCATCGTGGAAGTGGGGAGACTGAGCAGTAGCGAGGCTAAGCGAGTGATCGATGCAACCGGCATGGTGGTGGCACCAGGGTTTATCGATTCTCATTCCCATTCCGATCAGCCGCTGCTGGTGGATCCCCGGGCAGAAAGCAAGATCAGACAGGGCGTAACCACCGAAGTGATTGGACAGTGTGGCGGTTCAGCTGCCCCCCGCAATAGCGATGAACCAGTGACCACGGCGGTGGGAGAAGAGCTGTCTTGGCGCACCATGGCCGAATATTTACAGTTATTGGATCAGCAAGGGGTAGCTGTAAATGTGATTCCGCTGATCGGCCACGGCAATTTGCGCCGTCGAGTGATGGGGATGGTTCATCGGCAGGCGACCGGCGAAGAGTTGCAGCAAATGTGTGAGTTGGCAACAGAAGCCATGCAGCAGGGTGCTTTCGGCTTCAGCAGCGGATTGATCTATCCGCCCAGCTCCTACGGAGATACCGCAGAGCTGGTGGAAGTGGCCAAAGCGGTAGCCGCAGAGGGCGGTATCTACGCCACCCACATGCGCAACGAGGGCAATAAATTGATGCAGTCGCTTCAGGAAGCGATCGCCATCGGGGAGCAGTCAGGCATCCCGGTGCATATTTCCCATCACAAAGCAACCGATGAAGCCAATTGGGGGCGAGTGCGGGATACGTTGGCGTTGATCGAAGATAAGCGGGCTAGTGGCCTGGATATCACCTTGGATCAGTATCCGTATATCGCCAGCTCCACCGGTCTAAAGTCGATGGTACCTCAGTGGGCCCACGCCGATGGAGTGGAGGCAATGCGCCAGCGGGTGCTGGACCCTGAGATCGGCGCTCGCATTAGGCGGGAGATCATCGCTGCCGATCGCCGCTGGGACTGTGTGTTGGTCTCTGGCTGTTTCGTGGAAGAAAACAAGCAGTATGAAGGCAAGACTCTCGAGGAGATAGCAGAGATCACTGGCCAAGAGCCGGTGGAGGCACTATTGACCCTGCTGCTTTCCGAGGACTTTAGAACCCGCATGGTACGGTTCAGCATGTGCGAAGAGGATGTAGAGTACGTGATGAGCCATCCGCTGGTGATGATCGGTTCCGACGCCGGTGCTATGGCCACCGATGGCCCGCTGTTCAAGGGTAAACCTCATCCGCGCTCCTATGGCACCTTTGCCCGTGTGCTGGGCAAGTATGTACGTGAGCGGCAGATACTCACCCTAGAAGAAGCTATACGCAAAATGACGGGTTTGGCAGCGGCCCGCTTCCAGCTCTGGGATCGCGGATTGTTGCGTCCAGGTTGTTTCGCCGATGTGACCATCTTTGATCCCGAGACCATTCTGGATCAGGCCACCTTCGTCGATCCACACCAGTATGCCGTTGGGGTGCAATATGTGTTGGTCAACGGGCAGGTATGCCTGGATCAAGGAGAGAGGACAGGGAATCTCGCGGGTCGTGCCTTACGCCACAAATAAGGAAAAATTACGCCCTCTGTGCAGGAAATCTACACTCGACAAAGAACAATAGACAGCGGTGCCGAGTTGGTGTCTAAATGACCTTTCCTAGGAGGCAGATTGCCAAAATGCAGATTCGTCGAGCTACTAACAGAGATATCCCAGGTATTCAGCAGGTTGCTGAAGCCAGTTGGCGTTCTGCCTACGACGGGGTGTTGCGTCCAGAGACGGTGGAAAGCGTTCTAGCCGAGTTTTACAGTGAGGATAGTCTGTTACACAGCCTGAAGCACCAGGCAGTGGTGTTCCTCCTGGCAGAAGTGAACGGCCAGGTGGTCGGCTTTGTGCAGGCGCTTCCTAAGCCTGGCAAGAACGACTACGAACTGACCAGGCTCTATATCCTGCCAGACCATCAGCGTCAGGGAATCGGTCGGAAACTGGAGCAGGCTGTAGAGCAGTCGTTGGAGGACCGTCGGCTATGGGTGCTGGTGGAGCAGGATAACCAAGGGGCCATCGCCTTCTTTAAGTCCCTCGGCTTCGTCGGTCATCGCACTTTGGAACTGCCTCTATTTGGCGAGACTCCCCTGTTCGTGGAGATGTCCAAATAGCCTCAAACAGGCGGCCTGCTACAGGCCGCCTTTATTACGCACAATACATCAGCGGGGCAGGGAGAGTGAGACGGGGAGTCCGCCCTAGGGGTCGGCCAGGCCTGCGTGCCCAGTCACTGTCTGCCAGGCTAACGGATGAGCTCCCTGCGGCTGGAGGCAGCAGAACTCGTCGCCCACCCAGTGCGCTATCTGCCTAGACTAAGGGAAACGTTTTTATTGCAGAACTGAAATAGGGTTAGCAGGGGCGACTCAAACAGCTGCTGCCTTTGATCCAGCCTTGCTCGCTCTTTGAACGGGCAGCCAATGTGCCTGTTGCACGCAAGGCCCGTCCCCACCGTCTCGCCCTAGGGGTCGGCCAGGCTTGCGTGCTAGTCACTGATTCGATAGAAAGGGGGTGCTGTCTTTGCTGCCGACAGACTATCTTCAACGAATGCGAGCCCTTTTGGGCGACGAAATGGAAGCGTTTCTGGCCAGCTACCAACAGCCACGAAGTCTCGGCTTGCGCATCAACCCCCTGAAGACCGATCCCCAGGTTTTAGTGGCTCAGCTTCCTTGCTCGCTGCAACCGGTCCCCTGGACGCAGCACGGCTTTTATTATCCGCCTACGGCGCAGCCGGGAAAACACCCTTACCATGCAGCAGGTGTCCTTTACCTGCAAGATCCGAGTGCGATGGCGGTAGCTGAGGTGGCTTCCCCGCAGCCGGGAGAGCGGGTGTTGGATCTCTGTGCTGCCCCAGGAGGGAAGTCTACTCACCTGATTTCCCTCATGAACGATCAGGGGGTTCTGGTGGCCAACGAACTCTATCCCGGACGAGCCAAGATCTTGGTCGAGAATCTGGAGCGGTGGGGTGCCCGTCAGGCTATCGTCACCTCGGCTGAACCGACCCAGTTGGTTGAACGATTTGGTGCTTGGTTTGACTGCGTGTTGGTGGATGCCCCCTGCTCCGGTGAAGGCATGTTCCGCAAAGACCCAGATGCCGCTGGATACTGGAGCGTGCAACATGTGCAGGAGTGTGCAGTGCTGCAAGCGGATATCTTGCAGGCTGCTGTTTCGCTGCTGGCCTCCGGCGGTAGGCTGGTCTATTCCACCTGCACCTTTTCGCCGGAGGAGAATGAGCAGAATGTAGCCCAATTGTTGCGTCGCTTTCCCGAACTGGAACCGTTGCCAATCAAGCTGCACGCCGGTTGGCGGGCCGGACTGGCAGAAGCAGGTATGTGGATAGCCAATGAACTGACCAACACCGCTCGCCTGTGGCCACATCTGCTGCGAGGCGAGGGACACTTCATCGCGTTGCTACAAAAGAGTGGCCATAGCCTGGGGGGCTTAGCAGAGCGAGACCGACGGCAGCCCCACCAGGCCACCGTCGGCAACCCCCCAACGCCTCTGGTGGAATTTGCCGAACAGAACCTACGCTTCTTGCCCGAGGGGCCATTTGTCGAATACGGCGATTACCTCTACCAGTTGCCTCAGGTGCCCATGCCGGCGCTGGATGGAATCCGGGTGCCACGGCCCGGTTGGCCGCTGGGACAGCTGCGCAAAGGCCGCTTCATCCCTGGCCACGGCCTCGCTCTCAGTTGCTCTCCTGCCTCTGCGCAGCGGTGCCTAGACCTAGCCTCTAGCGGTCAGGAAGTGCTAGATTATCTGCACGGACTGACCTTGCCTGTCAACCTTCCCAACGGTTGGACTCTGGTTACGGTTGACGACTTTTCATTAGGGTGGGGGAAGGTGGTCAACGGCATCTTGAAGAACCATTATCCTAAGGGCTTGCGCTGGTAGTTTCGGCTCATTTTGGCACGCTGCCGCCAGGGTGTCGCTACTCAGGCAATCATCGTGAGGGGGAATCAATTTGTTCAAGTTCAGTCATGTCGGCTTAGTGGTCACAGATTTAGAGCAGAGCATCCGTTTCTATCGGGACGTGGTTGGTTTGAAGGTGCTGGAGCAACATCCTGACAGCGGCAATGGCATCGACATCGCCTTTATGGGCAGCGATAGCCCGGCAATCGAGTTGCTCTGCTACACTGACCCGGCTAAGCGCCAACGGCCTGAGCGCGGTCGTTACGATCACTTCGCCTGGTATGTCTCAGATATCGAGCAGAAGGTTGCCGAACTGAAGCAGAAAGCCGTGCAGTTCGTGCCCGACGAAATCCGTAGCGCCCTGGATGGCCGTCGTATCGCCTTTTTCCACGGGCCAGACGGCGAACGCATCGAGCTGGTGCAGCC
>CAYVCY010000022.1:0-20805 GCA_964450265.1 uncultured Clostridia bacterium | reverse complement strand
ATGACAAGACTGGGCTTCTTCAGTAGTCTCTTACAGTCTGCCACAACCTCCTGGCTAAGAACAACGTGACGATGCCGACCACAAAGATGTAAATTTCTGTTTCCCAGAGACCAAGCAACCACTGCTGATATAGCAATACCGAGAAGTTGCTGACGGCGTGAATGACCGCAGCCACGACAGTGAAGCGGAATACCCGGCCACTGGCAAAACCATATGCAATCAGCGCCGCCAGACCGATGTGCAAGCCGATGGCAGAAAACCGTTCCAAAACAGCGATCGGCGACCAGAGGCGTCCCAGTCCCAGTGGCCAGGCAACCAGTTGCCAAGCTTCCCAAACGCCGAAGCCCAAACCTACCCCTAACCCCAGACTACGCCAATTGATCTCCCAACCTGCGGGCACTCTCACCAGCGCGATACCGATCGTCTTGAGGACCTCCTGTACCAGCCCGCTGGTCAACACCAACAGGCTACCGGTCAACCAGAACGACCAACTGAGGCTGGCCCCCTGACCGTTGATCCAGCTCTGAATCGGTATCTGAATGCGATAGGTGAGCAACACACAAAGTGCCCCTATGGTTAGGGAAGGCCACACGCCCAAGCTGCGCAAATTGAGACCGCCTGGGAAGAATAACCTGATCCACACCCATCCCAGCAACAAGAAACCGAGGGCATAGCCGAGAGTGTATACCACCGTGGTCAGCTGATAGACCGCTGCGTCAGACATGATTATACCACCTTTGCACTAGTCTCCCTCCCATTCTACCACAGCATCTGACGGTATAAATAACGTGATTGCTGTGCACTCTGCTACAACCAACTCCCTCCGGCAAACAGCCACCAGCGTCGTAAAATGAGCGGCAACCAACTTGCCCCCGTTCGGATGGACGGGTAGAACAGCAGTTATTGGTCAGACGCGGCGGTCTGGGCGTCTCCGGGATAGCATGCTCGACCTGGAATGCAGCAGAGTCAGCCAGCGGGGCTCTTCCTGCGCCTACGAGCGCAGAAGGCAACTACTGGGCTTGGGAACTACTTGTCACCGGCCGAACATAGGTGGAATAATAGAGGGTAATTGTTTAGACATGTTTCTTGAGGGAGGTGCACCATTTGTGGACGATCTTTGTTGCCCTTAGTCTCGGATTCGCCTGCGGCTTGGCGCGGGGAGCTAGACGCTGGCGGCCTTTCTTCCAGAAACTGAGCACTGGAGGGTTATTCACCTTACTGATCGCCATGGGGGTTGGCCTAGGCAGCAATGAGACGGTGATGTCAGGCTTAGCCGAGATAGGAATCTCTGCTTCCCTTTTCTCTGTATTGACAGTGTTGGGAAGCCTTCTACTGCTGCTAGTAGTCTTGCCGTGGCTTGAGGCAATGCAATCTCCAGAAGAGTCCATGGATCAGATATGACCTGGATGATTATGCTGGCTGTCGGCGGTGGAGTGTTGCTGGGGCGGTGGCTGCTTTCGCCAGAACATGCCGATCTCTTTACTAGAGTCGGTCCGTGGGCATTGACGATCCTGCTATTTAGCATCGGCTTCGAACTGGCAGCGGACCGCACGGTATGGCGAAAGATGCTGGCCTTAGGGTGGCGAGTGCTGCTTGTCCCGCTTACCGGGGCTTTAGGTAGCCTGTTGGGTGCTCTGGTGGCTGGGTGGATGCTGTCCCTCGGCCCTTGGGAGGCACTCAGTGTCGGTGCCGGGTTTGGCTGGTACAGCCTGTCTGGGGTCCTGCTAAACAACCTGGGCTTCACCACCTTAGCAGCCATCGCCTTCTTGAGCAATGTGCTGCGAGAGCTGTTGGCGATGCTGAGCATCCCTTGGCTGGCCAGAAAATTCGGTCCAATAGCAGCCGTTGCACCCGGCGGAGCAACGACTATGGATACAACTCTGCCGCTGATATCCCGCTTTGGCACTGGCGCTGCCACTCTGATCGCATTGATCAACGGCATGGTACTGAGCGGCCTAGTACCGCTATTAGTCCCTCTGTTCGGCGGTTTGATTTGACGCCATGGCGGCCTGGGAAAGCAGGAATTAACTGCATAGAGTCGAATATTACTTTCATAATAGGAGAAATCCGCTCTGTGATCTACGGGGGCGGAAAGCAAATGATTTTTTGGGAGGGAGATTTCACTTGGACGACCCTGGTGGTAGTACGTATCGATTATTGATTATCGCGGTGCTCTTAGCTCTGTCAGCTCTTTTTTCAGGCTCTGAGACTGCCCTCTTCTCGCTCAGCCCCATACGGGTACGGCAGATGCAGGAGAAAGGAAACAGGCGGTCACAGTTGATAGAAGCACTGCTCCGCGATGGTCAACGCGTGTTGTCCTCCTTGCTGATCGGGAATACCATGGTCAACATCTGGGCGACCAGCTTGGTGACCACCGGCCTGTTGGCGTTGTTAGGAGGAAGTTACGGCGCGCAGGTAGCTAGTTTACTGGCCACCATCATTGCCACAGTACTATTGCTTGTCTTCGGCGAAGTGACACCGAAGGCTATCGCTTCCGCCAACGCGGAAGGCTTTGCGACGCTGATGGCCAAACCGGTGCACTATGCCCATACCCTACTCCGACCTTTGGCCTTTTTGGTCGATCTGATTACAGGCGGCCTCAGTGCCGAGCGTGAACAGGACGAACCCGTAGTGACGGAAGAGAGCATCAAGACAGCTGTCAACATGGGTGAAGAAGAGGGCAGCCTGCGGCAGGAGAACCGGGAGATGATCTATGGCATTTTTGCTAGCGATGACACACCGGTCAGCAAAGTGATGGTGCCGCGGGAGCAGATTGTGGCTTTGCCTCTCGACGCTTCCGTTGACGAGGCTATCGCCTTACTCGGCAGTGCGGGCTACTCCCGCCTGCCGGTCTATCGCGGAGATCTGGATCACGTGGTAGGGCTGCTCTATGCTAAAGACCTGCTGATTCATCTTTTCCGGCAGCGGCCCAATAAGTTGGAAAGCCTAATCCGTCCCGTCACGCGCTGCCGACCCAGCCGTCGGGCTAACCAATTGCTAGCAGAGATGCGACAAAAGCGAGCCCAGCTCTGTTTGGTGGTCAGCGAAAGCGGCCGCACTCTCGGGTTGGTCACTCTGGAGGACTTGATGGAGGAAATTGTCGGCGAGATAGTAGACGAGTACGACGTGGCGGAGGCCACCCGGGAGGTAGCCCCATGCTAGAGATGGTGCTTACCTTCATCGTCTGGTTGGTCAGCTTCCTGTTGGTCGGCTTCTTTGCCGGCTCGGAAACCGCATTGGTACGCCTGGACAACTTGACAGTCCGACAACTGCTCGATCAACGAGTGGCGGGCGCCGATGGCATCGACCGTATGTTGCGAGACCGTCAATGTCTGCTCAGCGTTATATTGATTGGAACTAACTTAGCTGTGGTGCTGTCAACGGTGTTGGCAACCGTACTGTTGAAGGATGTCAGCTTTGGACGCCTTTCCGGAGCTAACTTGGCAGCCGGGTCAATGGTAGTGCTCATCCTCATTTTCGGTGAAATACTGCCCAAACGAGTAGCGCATAACAACGCCGTTGCTTGGTCCCTGAAGATAGCTCGACCGTTGGAGAAGTTTTTCACTGCGAGCCGGCCGCTAGCTCTGCTGTTAGTCCAGATCCCCCGCCTGATGGGACGTCGCATGGCGGCTGTCGATCGGAGCGACGTGGACGAAGACTCGATCTTAACTATGGTGGACATGAGTGAAGAGGGCGGCGGAGTGCTAGAGACTGAACGGAACATGATTGTCGGCGTGCTGGAATCCAACCACACGCAAGTGAAGGACGTAATGACGCCACGGGTGGACATGGAGACTGTCGCGGCTGACGACGGACTGGCAGAAGTGTTGCAGACAGTGGCTGAGTCGGGATTTTCCCGTATTCCTGTCTACGAGGATACGATCGATAATGTGATCGGCATTCTCTACCTCAAAGACCTACTGCAGCATTGGCGTGTTCATGAACAGTTGAACGTGAGGGCGATCATGCGCCCTGCTTACTTCGTGCCCCAAACTAAGAACGCCGGCGAGCTAATGCGCGAACTGAAGCGCTTGCACACCCATGTGGCCATAGTGGTCGATGAATATGGCGGAACAGCCGGTCTGGTGACCATTGAGGATCTCTTGGAGGAGATCGTCGGTGAGATCCAAGACGAATACGATTGGGATGAGGAAGCCGAAGTGGTCGAGCTGGGTGAAGGCACTTGGCTGGTCGATGCCCGGTTGCCCATCGACGAGGTGAGCGAGCTGGTAGGTGAAGACCTGCCGGACGATGAAGTGGATACCATCGGTGGCCTGGCTTACCTGGAATCAGGACGTATCCCTGCCACCGGGGAAGAGATCCCTCTCCCCCAGTACGGTCTGCACCTCACCGTAGCCGAGACCGACCGGCACCGGATCACCAAGTTACGCATCAATAAAGCGAAAGAGCAACTGCAGGGCGCGTAGCCCTGCAGTTCTACAATACGGCGTCCATACTCTGGGCTGGACACGGCTGAACCAGGAAGAGACAGCTGCCCAAGCTAAATCAAGACCTGCTGCGTTTCCTTTTCTCAGCTGGCAGGTTTTCTATTCTACGAAGGGAATAATAAACAGAATCGCAATAAACGAAACCCTATTAGTGTCAATATTGGCATCATGGGCAGGGATTCAAGAAAAGGGAGGGTGCTTATTGCCGCGGGTTTTTCTGTTACGCCACGGCCAGACCGACCACAATGCAAATGGAATCATGCAGGGTACACTAGACGTCCCCCTGAACGATCTAGGCAGGCAGCAGGCACGGTACGCAGCTGCCTGGCTTCAGCAAGAGCAAGTGCACGGCGTGTATTGCAGCAACTTGCAGCGGGCGCGGCTGACAGCTCAGCCGATAGCAGATTTGCATGGTTGTCCACTGCAGATCGAGCCTGCTTTGGGCGAGATGGATGTAGGTGCATGGCAAGGGCTCACCTATCGACAAGCCGAACAGCAGTATCCAGAGCAGTGGCAGGCCTTGATGAACGAACCGATGCATACCCCTCGCCCCGGCGGCGAGTCCTTCGCCGATGTCTATCGACGGGTGATCGACTGGTGGCAGCGGGTAATCGAGCCTGCAAGGGACGGATGTTACTGTGTTGTCACTCATGGAGTTCCAGTGCGATCGATCCTGGCCTATGCATTGGACATCGACCCAGTCGACTTTGGCCTACGGATTTCGCTGAAGAACACCGGCATCTCTACGCTGGAGTTCGACCGAGCTAAGGGGCATTGGCTGACCCACTCTATCAATGCCACCTGCCACTTGCGAAGCATCACTGATATATGTACAAGCCGATAGTTGCTAAAACCACAGCCGCTAAAGCGAATCTTTCCGTAGAAAGAATGGCCATTGACCGCAGTAACTGCACTTGCTGCTAGTAACAGATCACTGAATATGAGGAGGAAGAAAGAATGACTAAAGTAATCAAGGGCGGATGGCTGTTTGACGGTAGTGGCAGCCTACAACAGGGACAAGCAGTAGTGGTCCAACATAACCGGGTTAAGGAAGTGCTGCCGCTGGAGCAGTTGCCGACTGAACACTCCATGACCGTGATCGATGCCGACGGTTGTACGGTTCTGCCGGGGCTGATCGATTGTCACGTACATATCACCAGCAGCGGTGACGCTGACAGCTCCGCCGAGCAACGGGAGCCGGATGCGCTGTTTGCTTTGCGCGCTGCCAAGAACGCACGCACCCTGCTACACGCAGGTTTTACCACTGTGCGTAACATGGGCACCAGGAATTATATCGATCTTTCCGTCAAGCAAGCGATCAACCGGGGATACATAGTCGGTCCGCGAATCATCACCTCCGGAGAGATGCTGACTATGACTGGAGGTCACGGCTGGATGTCCGGTCGCCAGGTGGACGGGGCGGACGATGCCCGCAAAGGCGCTCGAGAACAGCTGCGCGCCGGGGCTGAGGTGATCAAGATCATGGCTACCGGCGGGGTGATGACCCCGGGAGTGGAGCCAGGGTCCCCTCAGCTGACCATTGAAGAGATGCGGGCAGCCGTGGAAGAAGCTCATAAAGCGGGCAGAAAGACTGCCACCCACGCACAGGGCACCACCGGCATCAAGAATGCCGTCTTGGCTGGGTTGGATAGCATCGAACACGGGATTTACCTGGACGATGAGGTGATCCAGATGATGCTCGACCGAGGCGTCGCCTTGGTGCCTACCCTGGTTGCCCCCTACCACATTGTCCAAGGTGGCATAGAAGCCGGGATTCCTGCCTATGCGGTAGAAAAGGCAAATCGGGTCTTCGATGCCCACAAGGCCAGCTTCAAGCGTGCTTTGGCTGCTGGAGTGACCATCGCTTTCGGTACCGACTGCGGCACCCCTCTCAATCGCCCAGGGGTGAATGCACTGGAATTCCAGATGCTGGTCGAATACGGAATGACTCCTGCCCAAGCGCTGGCGGCGGCCACGTCAGTGGCAGCAGATGTCTGCGACCGCGCAGACCAAGTTGGCTCCATCGCTCCTGGTAAATTCGCCGATCTGGTGATCGTCAAAGGCAACGTTTTGGATGACGTGAAGCTGCTACAGGACCAACAGAACTTCGTATCCATCATCAAGGACGGGCAGACCGTCTAGCCTTCTCCATAGGAAACGGGGGGTGGAACCGGGGGACAGGCCCCATTGTTCCACCCCTTCCCACTTCCCACCTCTCACCTCTCACCTCTCACCTCTCACCTCTCCTCAGTACATCCGTTTCGGATCAAGCACATTTTGCAGTGGCTGGCCGCTCAAGTAGCGGCGGATGTTCTCGCAGAACAAATCGGTGATCAGCTCGTTCTCCCGATCGCTGGTACTGGCGGAATGGGGGCTGACCAACACATTGGGCATGGTCCAAAGGGGACTCTCTGTCGGCAGCGGCTCGATAGCGAAAACATCTAGACCTGCTCCTCCCAGATGTCCCGATCGCAACGACTCAATCAGGTCTTGCTCTACCACCAATTGCCCCCTGGCGATGTTGATCAGCACTGAACCTTGGGGCATGGCCGCCAATTGCTGCTTACCGATCAGGTTCTCCGTCTCAGGAGTATGGGGAGCGATCAGCACCAAGAAGTCCGTCCGAGGCAGTATGTTCATCAGATCTGCGTTGCAGTGCAATTCGTCCACATGCAGGTCAGCGGCAGTCCGGCCGGCTGGGTTGCGCACAATGCCGATCACCTGCATGCCTAGCGCCCGGGCAAACTCGGCCACTTTGCGGCCTATCCTGCCGACGCCGAAGATGGTCAGTGTCTTTCCGTGCAGATCGCTGCCGGTGAAGCGTTCCCACAATTTCTGCTGTTGCTGCTCCATCGTGTGCCATAGCCTGCGACTGAACATCAGCATCACCAACAGACAGAACTCGGCCAACGGCTGGGCATGCACCCCAGAAGCGGTGGTAAATAGCGTAGTGGGCATCCTGTCTGCATAGCGGTTCTTCTTGACAAACACACCGATTCCCGAGCTGGTGAACTGAATCCATCTTACGCTGGGCGCGAGTTCAGGCAGATCAGTAGGATGGGTATGGTCATAGTCAAACAGAATTTCGGCCGAAGCCAATAGGCGCCGCCACTTAGCCTCCTGTTCTTCTGTACGCCTAAAGGTGGGGTCTCCGTTATGATCGGCGATGTAACGGGGAGGAGCAATCAGACTAGGCTCGTAGATCACATCGATCTGGTCGTCGACAGCCTTGATCTTCTCTACATGTTCCGGTTCTAAGAAACTAGTGATCAACAGCTTGCGCTTGCCCTGCATGGTCTAGCCTCCATCTATAGATTTTGATCTATGATATCACATCAGTGGCTCCCAGACTCCCCCAGTCACTTCGTGACAGCCCCCTCGCGGAGGGGGCCAAGACTTGCCTCCCTCTGATCAGGGAGGTGGCATGGCGTTAGCCATGGCGGAGGGAGAGACGACACCCCCCGTCGCTAACGCGACAGCTCTGCGGGTAGACCAGGAGGTCTGCCCCCCCCGCTATCTAGTCCCCAGCATCAGTCCTTAAGCGGAATCACCTTGGGGGCATGGTCGCCCACATGGCGCGTCGCCAACAGATACCACGCTAGCAGGTAATGAATTGCCAGCGCCAAAATGGCAGTGTAGAACACATTCCAGTAACGCAGGTAATCCCGGTAACCGGTGAACACGAAAGCCCACTCCAGCAGAACGGTGCCCACGGCAAACGCAGCGATGAAGAAGAAACGTCCAGTATTGCTGCGGATCTGCTGTAGCCAGTGACCGAAGATGATCATTGTCGGCATCCAGGAGAGAGCAAGAAATAGTGGTATTCCCGCATAGGAAGCGAACTCGGTATAGTTAAATCTCCAGATGCGCAACAGACTCACCGCCACCCACTGAACTGCTAGTGCTAACAGGAAACCGCCGACAATACCAAAGGGAAGCAATCTGACCACGTCGCGACGTGGTACCAGCACTAACATAGCGATCGCCGCCAGAATAAAGAGCAGAACCCAAACTAGACTGTTGGCCACGTGCATCCCCCGCTTTCTTAATCACCGTATAGGTTTTGCCAAGATGGTTTTGGTTATCCCGCCCCAAATACTTTTCTCTAGTCTGGATTTGTGACCGTTTGCACATTTTCTTGCACAAGCTCGAGCCAGGCTTTACAATAGAGCTAACAGGCTCATAAATTGTGCATAATTGTCAGACGCCCACCGCACGACCGAGAGGTGAGGCGCTGGTTTTCCCAGACGAAAATCAGCAGACTGTCTAAACTCAGCCTGGAGGAGGATTGATCGCAAGTGGATTCTACCAAGTATTCCCTGGCAGATTTTCTCGACACCCCAGAGCTTGATATCATGGATCGAGCTAAGCTGTTTTCCGAGTTCATCAAGGATACCACAGCTAGGCGCCACCTACAGTTTCGACGGGTATCACTGAGCGGTTCCGGACCGACCATGCAGGTGCTTGACCCCTACACCGGCGAGACCAGAGAAATGATCTACATGGCATCTAACGACTATTTTAACCTGACCAAGCATCCAAAGACTATCGCTGCCGGCAGAGCCGCGCTAGAAGAGTACGGAGCCGGTGCAGGCAGTGTCCCTTTGCTCGGGGGCACCCTCGATCTGCATGTGCAATTGGAGAAGAAGGTTGCCGAATTCAAGTCGTGTGAAGACGCTATCCTATATACCAGCGGATTTGGGTCCAATTGCGGCACCCTGTTGGCAATGTTGGGGGACCAAGACGTGGCTATTTTAGACTTGTTGGTGCATGCCAGCATCGTGGATGGCTGCAAGGGCACCAATGTGCAACACTTCCGCCACAACAACATGGACTCGCTAGAACGTGCTCTAAACAAGACCAAGGACAAATACCGCACCAAGCTAGTGGTAGTAGACGGCGTTTATTCCATGGACGGCGACATCGCCAAGCTGGACCAAATCGTAGAATTGGCCCATGCATACGGAGCATACGTGATGGTGGATGAGGCACACGCCACCGGAGTGATTGGAGATCACGGTCGTGGAACCCCGGAACACTTTCACCTTGAGGGCAAAGTGGATATCGTGGCGGGCACCTTCAGCAAGGGGCTGGGCGGCGTAGGCGGATTCATCGCCGGCAGCAGAGAACTGATCGGGCTCTTGCATTACTATTCTCGCGCTTATATGTTCTCCACCGCTCCCACGCCTCAGGTCACCGGTTCGCTGATCGCTGCTTTGGAAGTGATCGAGTCTGAGCCAGAACTACGCCAACAGTTATGGGATAACATCCACTATTTCCGCAGACATATTGTGGGAATGGGGTATGACATCGGAAATGCAGAGACAGCTATCTTTCCCTTGATCATCGGTGATGATCTGAAGGTGCGGGAAATGTCCCGGCGTTGCCACGAGTTAGGCTTGTATGTCAACCCGGTGCAGTACCCGGCAGTACCGAGACGTTTGGCTAGGGTGAGGATCAGCCTGATGTCCAATCATACCCGCGAGCATCTGGACACAGCTCTGGCCATTCTGGAAGATGTGGGCAAGGAGTTTGGCGTGATCTAGGCCAACCGAAAAGCACTAGCTAAGACAGGCCTGACAGGGGTAAGTCCCTGCCAGGCCTGTTTTTCTCGCTCATCTCAGATGCAATTCGAGCCAGGTCGCTCGGATGATGTCAATTGGCAAAATGTCAAAGCCGCGAAGCGCTGCTGTGAATCCTGTGTTGCGCCAGCACCAGCACCATCCAGACTGCAAAGAGAGCAGCCGTCCCGGCTAGGCGCCAGGGTAAAGCTAAATGCCACGTATTACCGAGGCAGGTCCATCCGAACAAGAGGAATACCGCTGCGCTTCCGGCCTTTACTATCCACTCCGGAATACGCTGCAACAGATTCCCTAACAGAATACCCAGACTGCCGGCCAACACCATGCCCACCGTAGCCCCTGCCCAGGTTAGCCATGGATATCCGCTTTCCGCCCTAGCGGCTACCGTAGCCAGCTGAGTTTTGTCCCCAAACTCCGACAGAACGAAGGTGCCAGCGACTGCTAAGACAGGAAAGTGGCCAAGCCATCCTGTCTTAGCACTGCTGGCTGCCACCTCTTCTTCGGCATCAGGGCGCAGTGTCACCCAGGCGAAGACCAAGAATGCAACCCCAGCTAGTGTCCTCAAGTAGGCGATCGGAACCAGATCACAAATCAACCCGCCTGCCAGTACCGCCAAGCCGTGCATCGCTGCAGAAGCGAGCACTAATCCCAGCAAAACCTGTTGCCAGCGGTATCGGGTAGCCAAGGCCATGATCGCCAGCTGGCTCTTATCCCCCATCTCCATCAAGAAGATCAATCCGGCTGCTGTCAGAAACTCGTTCACCTTTAGTCCTCCCATCGTGTGCTGGAGAAAAACAAAAACCTTTAACGCAAAGCAAAGCTCGCGTTAAAGGTCTCGCATTTCGCGGATGGGCCAGGTGCAGACGGCACCAGCATGTTGACCCAGCCAACGCCCTCGAGCGTCTGCTACTCCCCTTTAAACTGTTCCAGTCAGACCCACTATACCAGAGTTCCGGCCTCAGGACAAGGGGCTGACACGTGGGGACAGTCCCCACGTGTCACTCCTGCATGCGTAAGTAGCCGGCTTCCGACATAAATTAACTCTGAGGTGGTCAGCAGATGAGAAAACTTTTCTGTGTTATCTTGGCGTTGTTCGTAGCAGCGATCGGCTGGGCATGCCAGCCGCTGTTCCCTGGCGTGCCCAGCGGTTCCCCCCCGCCGGTCAAACCACAGGTACCGGTGCTGAAAGAACAGCTACAGCTCGCCGTTATTCCTGATCCGAACACTGCCATCTGTTCCGCCGACGGCAGAGTGCTGGTCGTGGAGAGCGACAGTGGTTTGCTGCTGCTGCAGAACCAAGGAGGCAGCCTTAAAGAGGTGCCGATTGTCCTGAACCAGCAAACTCCAGTGCTGGACATGGCCCTCAGTGCAGATGGTGGCTGGCTGGCCATAGCCACAGCCAGGGGGCTACAGGTGCTCTCTACCGCCGACGCTTCTCTGGTTAGCGACACAGAATGGTCACAGCCAGTCTCGCAGGCGACTGTCCTCGTGTCTCAGGATGGACTGAACATTGCCTGCCACTGTGACAATTTCCTGTACCTCTTTCACGGTCCGTTGCTCAACCTACGCTGGGCCAAACAGCCGGCGTCCCAATCGGTAACCCAGTCACTGCTGATGTCCAGCAATGGACTGACATTGGTAACGGTTGACGATAAATTGACAGTCTTTTCGCCCGATGCCTCTGCCCCGCTTTGGCAGGCAGAGCTGGATGGCAACCCAGAGGCGTTTGCTGTCTCCGAGGACGGGGTTTACATAGCTGTAGAACTGGGGCAAAGCCCTTCCGGAGGAAAGCTACTGTTGTTTGAGCGTTGGGTCTCTGAGCCCACCTGGGTGTTCGACCATCAAGCCCTGGCCACCGATCTCCGATTCTCGCCAGACGGCAGCTGGTTAGCACTATCCACCGACCAATTCTACCTGTTCAGCAGCCGACAGGCGCATCCAGTGATGCAGTTGCAGCAGGCCGGAAAGACAGCCTTGAGCAATGGCCGAGTGCTATTGATCGCAGATCAATCGCTGTACGCCTTTCACACCAATCGACCGGACTTAGTTACCTGGCGACTTCCCTCGCAACTAGCGAGTGAACTGACTTATGTCTTCTCACAAAGCGAATGGCTTTATGCAATCAATGCAGAGGGCCTCGTCTTCCTGGTGCAGTTACCGATGGATTGACGCCCTTCCTCCCCTCTTCCTGCATCAGCGACTAGGGAGTGGGCAAGTCTTCTGCGCAAACTGCGACACTTGCCGGGCCGATCTCAGTCTATAATAGAAGAGTATGATAGTGTGGCTGACATCACAAGGAACCCCCTAGGAAAATACTTCTAATTATACCCCTTTTCTTGCACACAAAGCGACAGACAAGAGGCTAGATGAGGAGGGCATTTTTATGAAACGCATCGCCATCGTCACTGACAGCACATCCGATATCCCACAGGAGCTTGCGCAATCACTGGGTATCACGGTGATCCCCTTGATGGTCAACTTCGGCATGAAACAATACCGCGACGGAATTGACATTAAGAGCGATCAGTTCTATCAGATGTTGGCACAGGCAGAACAGCTACCGACCACTTCACAACCTTCGCCGGCCGAATTCCAGCAGCTTTATGAAAGCCTCCTGCAAGATCATCACAGTGTGATCAGCATTCATCTCTCGGCAGGCCTCTCGGGCACTCTCAGTTCTGCTATCGCTGCCCAGCAGATGGTCACAGGCGATGTACACCTGGTCGATTCCCGCTCCATCAGCTTGGGGATTGGGGATTTGGTCTACGAAGCAGTGGAGCTAGTTCAAATGGGCCTTGAAGCGGAGGCAGTTGTCAAACGCCTGTTGGATAAACGCAGCCAGATGGAAGTACTCTTTACACTGGATACCTTGGAGTACCTGCATAAAGGTGGCCGCATCGGAAGGGTGAAAGCGACGATGGGTTCGCTCTTGAACATAAAACCGATCGTCCGGGTAGTGGATGGCATCTATGTCACTGCCGGCAAGGCCCGCCGTCAGGAACAAGCATTGAAGGCAATGACCGATCTGTTCATCACGCTGGCAGACGGGCGGCAAGTCAAGCGCATTGCTGTTGCCCACGGCGCTGCCCCGGAGGCAGCCAGCCGCCTCACTAAACTGCTGCAGCAAGCCTTTCAGCTTGAGGTGGGTCTGGTCACTCAGGTCGGTCCGGTGATTGGAGTACATACCGGCCCCGGAACTGTAGGCGCTTGTATTTCGTTCGCGTAGCATAAGAGCTCGATAAATCTAAAGGGCAGGGGGAGTGACCATCCCTGCCCTGTTTTTGTCTATTCACTCTCACTCACCTGTTCGCCTGCCCTCGCTTGCTCCCTAGGCTCTGCCAGCTCCCTGGCGCAGAGGTTGCCGACCAAGATGCCTGCACCGGTTGCCAAGAACAGCACCTGAGGCGAGAGGAACTCCAGCAATACCCCTCCTAACAGCGGCAAGAAAGTGAAAGGAGCGACCAGGGTGTTCATCATCCCAATGTAGGTTGGGCGGTCCAGTTCAGCCACAGTATCCAACAAGTAGTTGGTGAAGCCAATCCACATCCCGCCGAGAGTGGTGCCGATGCTTACAAATAGCAGCAAATATGGGACGATCGCCAACTGCCCCCATCCCAAACTATGCATCAGGCTGGCCACTAGCGCCAACAGCGGAGTGCACAGTGCTACCAGACCAAGCAACCTCAGCACCAGCCGGTTGCCGAAACGGTCTCCCAGCTGGCCCCAAAGCAGGCCTCCGAGGATGCTGCCAGCCATCTGCGCTGAAATGAACACCCCGATGATGCTTTCCGGAAGCCCCAGCGTGTCGCGGGCGAAGACGACATAAAAGGGCAAAGCCAGGTAGAGAAAGGAATAGAGCATCCGCACAGACATCATCTTCTGAAATCCTGCGTTCCTGCTCCAAGCCGCCGGCAGGCGACGAAAAAAGTCCCCCATGGTCGTGCCCTGCCGCGCCGACCCCGCTGGCTCCTTTACCCCCATGGTCCCCGCAAAGGAGACACAGAGTAGAACAAAGCCGATCAACATCAACAAAGCATAATTGGATGGAAAGCCAAGCTGCTCGCTGGCCAGTATCTGTCTGATCAAGAAGCCGGCAGCGAAGGCACCGACCCCTCCGACAAACTGCATGGTGCCAAATAGCCGGCCACGGCGAGTGCTGGGAATTGCTTTCGCCACCATATCCGTCCAGGGAACGCCGTTGATTCCATCGGTGAGGGCAAAGACTACCAGGGCGAGGAAAAAGGCTGGCAAGGCCAAGCCAGGCGCGCTTCCGGCCCAATAGTAGGCGATGGCAGCCATCGCCAAAATCGCCAGACGATTAGCAACGCCCACCCTAAACAGAAAGGGCTTCTTCAACGGCAGGCGCTCGGCATAACCGGCTACCAGGAGCTGCGGCAACAGGTATCCAGCGTTGCGCAAGGAGCTGACCAATCCAATCAACACAGCGTTACTGGTCAACAGGCTCACGAAAGCCGGGAAGAGCGTATTGGCCTCCAGAAACGCTGATCCCATAGAAAAAAACGATCCATCGACTACCAAGGACAGGAAGTTATGTTTTGTCCTCTTGTCCCCCGCCGGTGAGAAGTCTTGCTTTTGGGAAAAACGCAGAACCTTGCCTTTGCTCATGTTTATCTCCTTGCCCAAGATGCGTATATCGCGTTCCACTATTGCTCACAGTGTAGCACGGTAGCGCTCACCCATACAAGGTGGCATCGATGCTCTCGCATGAGGGCAAAATAGGCGAGCAAATCAGCTTGCAGCGCTCGTCGGCCAGCTGTGATCGGAGGAGAGAAAAGAGATGCAGAAGATGCGTTACTTGGACAATGCTGCTACATCATGGCCCAAGCCGGAAAGCGTATATCGTGAGGCGGACCGGTTTGCCCGGGAGGTCGGCGCTAGCCCGGGAAGGTCAGGCCACTGCTTAGCTCAGCAGGCGGACAACCTGGTGGAGGAAACCCGTCAGCTGTTAGCGGGTTTTTTTAATGTGCCCGATGCACGCAATGTTGCCTTCACCCATAACTGCACCGACGGCCTCAACCTGGTGATTAAGGGACTGCTCATGCCGGGCGACCATGCCGTGACCAGCACTGTGGAACATAATTCGGTGAGCAGACCACTGCGGCGTTTGGAACGCCAGGGGGTAGACGTCACCTATCTGCAAGCCGACCGGGAAGGCTTTATCCACGCGGACGAATTGGAGCAGGTACTCCGCCCTGAGACGCGCCTAGTGATTGTCACCCACGCCTCAAACATGCTGGGAGCGATTTCGGACGTGACCGCACTGGCCCGGGTGGCGCATCGCCACGGAGCGCTCTTGGCCCTAGACGCAGCCCAGACCGCCGGACACGTTCCTATAGATATGCAGGCCATGGGAATCGATATTCTCATCGTTGCCGGTCACAAGGGCCTGCTCGGTCCCTTCGGCACCGGAGCAGTCCTGACCATCCGCGACCTCGACCTCCCCCCTTGGCGCGATGGCGGCACCGGAACTCGGTCCGACTCGCGGTTGCACCCCTGGGAGCTGCCCCATCGCCTGGAAGGGGGCACGTTGAACGCGGTAGGCATCGCCGGGCTGCAGAAGGGCGTCGAGTTTATCCTTGAACAAGGCCTGGAGCGAATTAGAAGGAAAGAACAGCAACATATGCAGCAGATTCTAGATTGCCTCTCCCGTTACCCCCAGGCGACCATCCTGGGGCCGCGCCAGGCGGACCAGCGCGCCGGATTGGTCAGCTTCAACCTGCAGGGCTTGACGCCGGACGAACTGGGACAGAGGATGAACGATCAGTTTCAGATCGCCGGTCGTCCAGGACTGCACTGCGCACCGATGGCCCACCGTACCGCAGGCACCTTCCCGCTGGGCAGCTATCGTCTCAGCCCCGGGTTCTTCACTAAAGAGGAGGACATCGAGGCGGTGGAACGTGCGCTGAGAGTGATTTGCGACCAGTGACACGTGGGGACAGTCCCCACGTGTCACTGGCCAATGGGCTGCCGCGTGCCGTTGTGCTCACAAAATCATTGTGCTATAATCGTGGCGTTAACGATGATGCGAATAGTACCGACGTGCTGATTTTCAGAGAGCCGAGGGAGCTGCGACTCGGTATGAAGGCGTTGGGAATAAAGCCGCGGAGTGACGGCAAGAAAAACGAGCACTCGCTCGGACCGAGCCGTACGGTTGCTCACCGATAACGGGCACTGAAGCGGGCTGTGCATACAGCCAAGCAGGGTGGTACCGCGAAAGTTGACCTTTCGTCCCTTCAAGGGATGAAAGGTCTGATTTTTCTTTGAGGAGGTAAATTACATGTCGGATTTTCCGGAATACCGCACGCAGAAGCTGGCCCATCTGCAGGACGCAGGGACTCAGGTGTGGCCTGAGCGCTACCCCATCACCCACACCCTGCAGGCGGCCGCCAAGCTGCCGCAGGATACGGCTGGAGTGCAGGCGGCCGGCCGGGTAGTAGCCATTCGTAAGCTGGGCAAGCTCACCTTTGCCCACCTGCAGGATCTGCAAGGGCGGTTGCAGTTTGCACTGAAGAAGGATGTCTTAGGCGACCGTTACGCCGAGTTTCACCAAACGGTGGACATCGGCGATTTCGTCGGCGTCACCGGCTCCATCTTTGTTACCAGGACCGGCGAAAAGACGGTGATGGCGGACGATTATACCTTTCTGGGCAAGGGACTGCGGGAGCTGCCGGAGAAGTGGCACGGGCTGAGCGATATCGAGCTCCGTTACCGCCAACGCTATCTGGACCTGATCACCAATGAGGACAGCCGCCGGGTGTTCTTGTTGCGCACCAAGACGATCAAAGCGCTGCGCAGCTTCTTGGATAGCCGCGGCTTCTTGGAGGTGGAAACACCGATCCTGACCAATCAGGCTTCTGGTGCTTTGGCCAAGCCTTTCATCACCCACCATAACGCCTTGGACATCGATACGTACCTGCGCATCGCGCCGGAGACGTACCTGAAGCGCTGCATCGTGGCCGGATTCACTCACGTTTACGAGGTGGCCCGTTGCTTCCGCAACGAAGGCATCAGTCCGGTACACCTGCAAGATTTCACCATGGTAGAAGGATACAGCGCCTACTGGAACTATCAGGACAACATCAAGCTGATGCGCGAACTGATTCTGCACGTTTTGGGAGAAGTGTTCGGCGGATTCGAGATTCAGATCGGGGATCACCGCATCGACTTCTCGCAGCCCTGGCCTGTGCAGAGCTTCCGCCAGTTGCTGATCCAGGATGCCGGCATCGACATCGATCAGCATGCGGACGGAGCATCCCTGCTAAAGGCAATTCAACAGCGGGGCATCGCTTTGGAACACGATAACCTGCCGGCCCTAGGCAAGGGCAACCTGATCGATCTGCTATATAAGAAGGTCAGCCGGCCGAAGCTGATCTCGCCGGTGTTTCTTACGGAACACCCGATCGAACTATCGCCTTTAGCCCGGCGAAACGACCATAACCCCCAGGTGGCCGATCGCTTCCAGCTGGTGGTGAATGGTGCCGAGTTGATCAACGCCTATTCGGAGCTGGTCGATCCGATCGATCAGCGGCAACGCCTGGAAGAGCAGTCCCAGTTGCGCAGCCAGGGCGATGAAGAAGCGATGCCGCTGGATCACGATTACCTGAAGGCGATGGAATACGGCATGCCGCCCATTTCCGGCTGGGGCATCGGCGTCGACCGACTGTTGCAGGTGCTGCTAGATCTTCCCAACATCCGTGACGGCGTGCTCTTCCCGTTGATGCGACCGCTCGGCGAGCAGGAACGCGATTAAGAATATGAGCGAGACAAGCAACAAGGGGTAGCTGACGCTGCCCCTTTCTTTGTTCACCGTAATCTTCTTCGAACTGAGCAGACAATTTTCGCCGTTGTGCGTTCTAGTTGATGAATGGCGCGAGAGGGCGTTGGGAGGTGGGGCCGCATGGAGGATCAAGAGTTAGTCGCTTTATGCCGCCAGGGGCAGATGCAACACTTTGCCACCTTGGTGAACAGGCATCGGCGACTGATCTTCGGCTTGGCTTGGCACCTGCTAAAGTCCAGAGAGGAGGCCGAGGATGCTTGCCAAGAGGCCCTGCTCCGGGTTTACCGACAGTTGAAGCAGCAGACAGAGATTGACTTTCTGCCTTACACGAAGCGGGTGCTGTCTAACCTGTGTATGGATAAGCTGCGCCGGTGGCAGGTGGAGAAGAAGCACCTTCAGCACGCACCAGAGGACGAGGCCTATTGCGCGGATACGCCAGAACAGGAGTTTGTGCACCGCTCGGAACAGCAGACCTTGCACCTTGCGCTGCAGCAGTTGCCTGCCATGTATCGGGAGGTATTGGTCCTTCACTATGCGGCTGATCTCTCCTATCTGCAGATGATGAAACGACTGGATCAGCCGATGTCCATCATCAAGAACCGACTGTATCGGGCGAAGAGGCTGCTCAAAGATGCTTACTTGAAGCTTGAGGGGGGAACAGATTGATGGACTGCAAACAAGTAGAGCGACGGTTGGATGACTACTTAGCGGGGAATTTGACGCCGCCTGCAAGGGCCGAAATAGAGGCCCATATCGCCCATTGTTCAACCTGCCAGGCACTGTTCCTACCGGAGGATGAAGAGCTGGACTTGATGCTCTCTGGTGAATGGTTCCAGATGGAGCCCGCTGATCGGTGGGTCGAGCGGATGATCGATGGTACCCAGCCTGCCGTCCCCTGGTGGGCAGGAATAGGAGTTGCAGCCTATGCGTGGTCGGCCTATGTCGGTCTGTGGTCGTTGGTTGTTTTCCGTTTCTTTGGACCATCACTGCTCACAGACTTGCTGGGGTGGTTCCGACGGTCAGAGCTGCTGTTGGTCGAAGTGGCAAACGTATTCTCCACTCTCTGGCGCAGCTTAGGCCTGGTTGCAGTTAGCCCAATTGCTGTGGTGACACTGCTGTTGCTGGTCATTTTGACCGTCTTGGGGATTAGACGATTGGAGAAAGAGGGTTTGGCATGAGGAATTATCGAGTGTTGATCTGTCTGGTAGCGATGCTGATGGTGGTTCCCGGTCTGGTGCTGGCGGCTCAGCCGAATAGCATTGTCATTTCCGGACAGGATGCCACCGTTTTGGCCGGAACTGAAGTGGAGAACGTCGTGGTTATCGCTGGCGACGCGCAGATCAGTGGCAGGGTGACCGAAGCGGTGGTCGCTATCGGCGGCAACATCTGGCTGCACCCAGGAGCAGAGGTCTTCGGCGATGTAGTCTGCTTGGGCGGAACGATCAATGTGGAAGGCGATGCTCGTATTGGGGGACAGCAGGTGAACATCGGGTCCTTTTCGCTGGAGAACCTGAAGTTTTTGCCCTTCCTCGGCGGCTGGCTGAACTTCAACTTCTCTCTGTGGAGGTTGCTCAGCGTCCTCTTCTTAGGCGCTATTGTCTACTGGTTATTCCCGATGGCAGTACAGCGAAGCAGCGATGCCCTAAACCACAACCCAGCCAAATCGGCCCTGTTCGGTCTGCTAGGATATTTGGCTGTGGTGCCACTGACCATCCTGTTGATCATCACCGTTCTGGGCATCCCTCTGGTCCCGATCCTGTGGTTGTTGGTGTCTGCCGCCAGGCTGCTGGGGCAGGTGGCCTTGGCAGTGATTGCCGGCCAGTGGTTGGCCAAACAGCTGAACCTGCAGCCGTCGGCGATCATCTACCAGGTGCTGTTGGGGCTACTCGTGCTAGGTCTGCTGACCATGTTGCCGGTAGTCGGTAGCCTGGCCAGCCTATTCTATGGATTGGTTGGCTTTGGCGCAGTGATCTGGACCCGTTTCGGCACTACTCAAATCTCTATCCCTAAGGAGTGATGCAAGGATGAATTCCCGTTGGATCAAGGCTCTGGCGGTAGTAGCTATCGTCTGGGGCGTATTGATGGTCGGTCAAGCCATGGTAGCCAGCGTTGGCCTCAACTTCCTCGGCCACTTGTTCGATTTTGAAGGCATCGTGGGAGCAGCAAGGGCCACCCGGGAGACCACGGAATCGTTCCCGGCGTTGGATCTAAGCAGCGTGCGGGTGGAGACTGAGAACGGTTCCATCGTCGTTACTGGGACGGATGCCGATCAAATCACGTTGATCACCCGATTCTCCGCCCGGGCCCGCACACAGGTAACGGCTGACCAAGCGCTAGCCAAAATGCACTCCCGAAACAATTCAGAGAACGGCATCCTACAGATCGTAGCCGATTATGGCGGAGGTACAAAGAGCGGACTGCAGATCAGCTACGAGCTGTCGGTGCCCCATCATCTATCGCTGCGGGCAAATACCAGCAACGGTTCGATCGAGGTAAACGAGATGCAGGGACAACTGGTCCTCAAGACCAGCAATGGCAGCATTGACATTCAATCGGAAGGCGAGTTGGGCGACGTCAACGCTAGCACCAGCAACGGCCACATCGAGATCCAATTCGGGTCCGGTCAGGCCAATATCCAGGCCACCACCAGCAACGGCCACATCTATGTCTCTGGCCAGCCGGATGCAGGCATCTGCACCCTACGCTCTTCTAACGGAAGAGTGGAAGCGGCTTTCCCGGACTGGTTGGGACTGGAACTGAATGCTCGCGTGGGCAATGGAACCTTGGATATCGGGGAGGGTCAGTGGACCATCGTAGGCGGAAAGCTCTCCACAAAGAGCATCCAGGCTACCCGAGGCGATGGCGCCTTGCAGTTGGATATGAGTACAGGAAACGGGAAAGTAGTTCTTGGAAGCAAATAAAGAGGGGGACAGAGGGACCCCAGCCAAGTGGCTGGGGTCCCTCTGTCCGGTTTATT
>CAYVCY010000021.1:12144-21274 GCA_964450265.1 uncultured Clostridia bacterium | reverse complement strand
GTGGGACTGGGGGACAGGTGCTCTGCACCGTTCCGAAGAGCGGTACAGGAGCACCTGTCCCCCAGTCCCACTTAGAATGGCACCCGCCCCAGACAGTCGCCTAACGGCTGTCATTATACGCGTAGCGAGAGATCTCACAGAGCGGCCTGTCCCCACTGTCCCGCGGAACTTCTACTCTGAAGAGCTTCTTCAGTAGTTTTGGACAATCCCCGCCCGCTGCAAGGAAAAGCTGATGGCGACGGTGAATATCTACCTGATGTCAACTAGGAGGTGCATTTATCTTGCAGAACTCATATCAAATAGCCGTTTTTGCCGGTGGGTGCTTCTGGTGCATGGTTTCGCCTTTTCACGTCCTGGAAGGAATTATAGAGGTCAAATCGGGATATATCGGTGGCCACATTGAAGAGCCCACCTACGAGCAGGTAAAATCGCAGACCTCGGGGCACTACGAAGCGGTGCAGATCAGCTATGACCCGCAAGTGATCAGCTACGAGAGACTGCTGAAGGCATTTTGGATGCAGATAGACCCGACCGATGACGGAGGCCAATTTCACGATCGCGGGCCATCCTATTGCACCGCCATCTTCTATACGACAGATGAGCAGCGGGTGCAAGCCGAGGCATCACTAGTAGCACTGGATGTTTCCGGCCGCTTCCCCGATCCGATTGTGACCAAGATTCTGCCGGCCACCACCTTCTACGATGCCGAGGAGTATCATCAGGATTTCTACCATAAACAGCCGACAGCATATCAATCGGATAGGGAGATCTCCGGCCGAGACGAGTTCATCAAGCGGTACTGGGGAGACGAGTATTGGGAGATCTTCAAGTAGAAACTCCCCCAGTCACTTCGTGACAGCCCCTTCGCGGAGGGGGCCGAGTAGCACTCAAACCTTTGCGCTTTATCTACCCAATGAACTGACCAATTCCCGATGTCCTAACGAGCCGACCACTTGGCGGACCCGCTCAATGTCCATCGGCTCCCGGTGCAGTTGATACTCATCCTTCAGCTTCAGAATGCGCTGCAGCGACTGGTCGATGCGCGCTTCCGAAATCCGCCCCTGTTGCACCGCCTCCAGCAGAGCATCACGCACTGCCACCTGCTTGTCATAGGAGTGACAGATCAGCAGCACATCCACGCCTGCTAACACCGCCTGTACTGCAGCTTCGCCGATGTTATCCTGAGCGATGGCACCCATCTCCATATCGTCAGTGATCACCAACCCCTGATACCCCCACTGCTCACGCAGCAAACCAGTAATGATCTCATGGGACAGGCTGGCCGGGTGCTCTCCATCCAGGGTAGGCACCAGCAGATGGCCAACCATCACCGCTGGCGCACCGGCATCGACGGCTGACCGGAAGGGCCATAGTTCCCGTTCTTCCAATTGTTCTCTGCCTGCTTTGATCACCGGCAATTCCAGGTGGGAATCGGAGGAAGTATCGCCGTGGCCGGGAAAGTGCTTGACCACCGGAATCACTGATTGAGATCGCAAGCCGTCCATCACCTGCTCTGCAGCCCGCCAAACGTCCCCTGGGGTAGAGCCGAAGGATCGGTTGCCGATCACCGGATTCCGGGGATTGCTGTGCACGTCCAGCACCGGCGCAAAGTCCATGTTCAACCCTAGGGCGGCCAACTCTCTGCCCATAGCTGCAGCCAGTTCCCTGCCCCGGCTCACGTTCTGCCCTACTTGCCGGGCGGTGGGAAACTTGGTGGCCCACTCTTCCGGCAGGCGGCTGACCGCCCCTCCTTCCTGATCGGTGCCGACGAAAAGCGGCCAAACCAAATCGACGTTCTGGCGATAAGAGTTCACCAGCTCCACCGTCTGCTCCAGAATGGTGAAGTTGCGGGAAAACAGGATCAGCCCACCAGGCTGCAGGTCGCTTAAGATCAGCTGATTAGCGGTAACGTCGTTGTCCATCAGACCGATATACAGCAACTGACCCACCTTCTGTGGAAGCGTCAGTTCTGCAAGGCGATTGTCCTCATCGGCGCCGGGCAAAGGATCATCTCCTTCAGGTGGTTCGCTATTTACCTGACAGCCAGTAACCGCTAGGGCAAACATCAGTAGCAGAAGAACTGCTGTTTTCATCGTTATCACTCCCGTTGTTGCTGATCATTCACGTGCAAGGGCGTCGGCTCCTGTTCCATCGCACACAACTGCTGAATAATCTCTTTGGCGTTGACGATGGCATCGTCCTCAAAGCAATTGTTGAACATCACGAACACCAGCTGACTCTTGCCCGTCAGTTCGACGACGCGTGGTACCCAGTCGGCCAGTTCCTGCTGGCTGTAGCGATAATGAAAACGCTCATAGACTGGGATATTCTTGGCAAACCAATTGTTCAAGTTGCGTCCATTGAAGCGGACGACGGATAGATCCTTGGCGGTAGGCACTGCAATTGGCGGGATGGTGCGGCGGCTTTGAAACTGGGGCTCGTCTACTCCCACGTAGGGCAAATCGTGCTCCCGCAGCCACTGCAGTGTCTCCCGAGCCTGCTCGCGGTCGCTCAACCAACTGGCGTGCCGAAACTGGATGCCCAGACGGAACCGGGGCAGTCGCTGTTGGCACTGCAATATGTATGCTTTGCTCTCCTCAGAACAAACAAACCAGGGTGGAAACTGGAACAACACGTATCCCAGTTTACCCCCCTCCGCCAGCGGCAGGATCGCGCTCTCGAACATCTGCCATTCCAATTGTTCTGGTTTACGGTCCCGTTCATGCAGGGTGAGCGACTTGTAAGCCTTGATGTTGAAGATGAAATGCTCCGGCGTGCGCTCGATCCAGAGCCAAGAGTTTCGCTCTGCCGGCAAGTGATAATAGGAGCTATCCACTTCCACCGTGTCGAAATGCTCGGCATAAAAGCGCAGGCGTTGTTCTGCGCTCCTGGCGCTGGCCGGATAAAAGCGTCCACAGTTGAGCAGTGTCTTATCCGTCCAACTGCAGGTGCCGACCAAAATCACCTTGCACCACCCTTTCACCCCAAAGTCTGGCGAGCAAAAACCCAATCATATGTTCTCACAACAGCCAACTGCTGGCAAGGGCAAACACAGGCCAGGCGCAGGGACAATAGTAACCGACAGAGACCGCCAGGGCAGCATGTCGAGCATTGTCGAACACCTCTGTTGCCCAAAAGAAGGTAAACAGCAAAACTATGAGAATGTACCCTTGATAAACCTTTTGAATCACTGCGAAGGAGATGATCGCACTGACTAAGCAAGCACTCATCCCTCAGGATCAATTCGCTCTACACACTATCGGCGACGTTCAACTGTCGCCAGATGGCAAGAAGGTGGTCTATGTGGTCCAGGGATATGACCTGGAGAAAGACAAGAGCACTACTTCCCTCTGGCTGCGGCGTCTGGACAAGGATGCAGCACCACTGCGCTTGACCCGCCACGACAGCGACAATTCGCCCCGCTGGGCACCGGATAGCGAGCGCATCGCCTTTGTCTCCAAACGGGAGGAGAAGCCGGCTCTCTACGTGATCAATGTTAACGGCGGCGAAGCAGAGTTGGTGGTGCAAGAGCACGCCCCCGCCTCCACCCCGCTCTGGTCGCCGGACGGCAAGCGGATCGCCTTCAAGGCCATTGTGGAGCCGGAGGCAAGCGCCCGTTATGCCGGCGAACCGGAAGAATTGATTCCCAAAGGTAAAGAGTTAGAAAGGGATAAGAAAAGTACGGAAAAGGTGCACGTGATCACCGATATCAATTATCGGGCCGATCGGCAGGGTATGATCTATGATCAGTTTGCGCAGCTGTTCGTTCTGAACCTGAAGACCAGAACCTGTGAACAACTGACTACAGGTAAGCAGCGCATCGGCGATTTCATCTGGAGCCGAGGCGGAGGCGCCTTGCTCTATTTACGGCAAAACTATCAGCCAGATACTGCCCAGTCTACCACCACCGTCTGCCAGGTGGACATTGCTTCTCGGGCGATCTGTGAGTTGCTGGAATTCGACGGCATGCTCAATCGTCTGGATCTAGCTCCGGACGGACGTTGGCTGCTGCTCTCGGGGACCGACAACCGCTATCCCCGCGGAACCGGCGAAGCGATGCTCTGGGCGCTGGACTTGTTCCGGGAAAGGCCGCTGCAGTTTGAGCAGGCTGTGTGTCTCACCGAGGGGCAGGAAGCCAGTTGTACCGAAGCTCATTGGGATGCCAGCGGCGAAGCTGTGTATTTCCTTAAACAGTGGCATGGAGGCAGTGAACTATGGAAAGTTCCTTTCTCGGAGGCACAGGTTGGGCAGGCGGAACGCCTGCCGGTGACTGAGCTAGCCACAATCTCCCGCTTTGACCTAGCCCAGAACCAATTGGTCTTCGTCGCCCAGAACTTCATCAATCCATCCCAGCTTTATCAGCAGACTAGGGGCGGTGCCAAACAGCTGACTGACCTGGACAAGGAGTTCTGGCAGGAACACGCCCTCTGTCCGGCGGAAAAGTTCACCTACCAGGGGGCAGACGGCTGGCCGATCGAGGGCTGGTTGGTGCGCCCGCTGGGCTACGAGACGGATCGACGCTATCCCACCGTGCTCAGTGTGCACGGCGGACCCACCGGAGCCTATACTGACAGCTTCCAGTTCCCGTTTCAGTTGTTAGCGCAGCAGGGGTTTGCGATGGTATTCACCAACCCGCGGGGCAGCGTCACCTACGGCAACGAGTTCTCCCGGGGTTGCATAGACGATCTGGGCGGCAAGGATTATCAGGATATTATGTTGGGATTGGACTATGCCATTGAGGCCGGGGTGGTGGATCCGGAGCGGGTGGGCATCACCGGCTGGAGCTATGGCGGGTTTATGAGCTGCTGGATGGTAACGCAGACCAATCGCTTCCGGGCAGCCGTAGCTGGTGCGGTGATCAGCAATTGGTACACCTTGTACGGCTGCAGCGACAGCCACGGCTACGCCGAGGGCCTGTGGAGCGGCACTGCCTTTGACCGGGAAGATAAGTATATGCAGCATAGCCCGATGCGCTATGTGCGTCAGGTGCAGACGCCGATCATGTTGCTGCACGGCGAAGCGGACATCCGCTGCCCGATTGGCCAATCGGAGCAATTCTTTACCGCCCTCAGACGCCTAGGCAAAGAAGCCGTCTTTGTTCGCTATCCCGGTCAATACCACGGGTTCACCAAGCCCAGCTACGTGCTGGATCGCTGGACGCGCACCGTGGGTTGGTTCAAGCATTACCTGATGGAAGGATAGGGAGCGATTATGACAACAGGGTGGCCACAATTGGCCACCCTTCGCGTCAAGGGCACAGCTAATCCCGGCGGAACTAGGTTAAGGGGATCGAAACAAATAGAACCGTCCCTTCTGTTTCGCTGTCCGGTCAGCGAGATCCCGCTCCCCAGATCCCCCCGACCACACCAGCCAAGATGTCGGCAGCCGGGCGGGCCCAGCCGGCTAACCCTTGGCTGATCGGTGTGGGCAGCACTATGGTGGCCACGGCCATCAGCAAGATGGTGTATGCCACCCCCAGCACTCCACCGTTCAGCAGGCCGGCTCCCCCTGCCCGGGCGGCAGCGCGGCGGCCCCCCAACAGAACGGCCAGGAAGCTAGTTAAGTAGGCGGCATAGGTCATATACTTGTCCGGCAACGAAGTCAAAGTGAAGATCAGACTCCAGACCATGAAAGCGATCACTGCAAATATCAGCGAGAAGACTAGGCCAGAGAACACTGCGCTCAGCGAAAACCCTGCCTTAGCGGGCGGAGATTGTATGGAACTGCGTCTTGACGGCTTGCGCACAGGCACGTCTTTCACCTCCCCTAATTTCCAGAGCGTGGCAACGGGCGTGGCGCAAAGACCCGCCGCTGACATCTCTATTCACAGACAATCTATTAGAAACAGGGGACAAATATGAACAACCTGCGCGCATAACTATCGGTGAATTGCTAACAGTAGGTGGATTGGTCGTACATCTCCGCTTTCCAGTAGGCCAATACTTCTCTCACAAACTCAATCGTGCGGTCTTCTATGATCGCCTGGCGCAAACCGGCCATCAAATCGATCAAATACTTAAGATTATGGATGCTGATCAATTCCAGGCCCAAAATCTCATCCACGTTGATCAGATGCCGTAGATAAGCACGGGTGAAGTTCTGACAGGTGTAGCAATCGCAGTTGGGGTCCAGCGGGGAGAAATCCCGCGCATAGGAGGCGTTTCGAATCACCACCCTGCCAACGCTGGTCATGGCGGTGCCGTTTCTGGCTACACGAGTAGGCAAAACACAGTCATACATGTCCACTCCGCGAATAGTTCCTTCCATCAGGCAGTCCGGAGAGCCCACCCCCATCAGGTAGCGGGGCTTTTCCTTAGGCAGATGGGGCACCGTCACCTCCAGCATGTCATACATCACTGGCTTGGGCTCGCCGACACTCAAACCGCCGATGCCGTATCCGGGAAAGTCCATTTCCACGAGAGTCTTGGCGCTCTCCACCCGCAAATCGGCGAACATGTTGCCCTGGACAATGCCAAACAGCGCCTGGTCATGAGGCCGTTGATGCGCCGCCTGGCTGCGTTTAGCCCAGCGATGGGTGCGTTCCATGGCTGCCCGAGCATACTCCTTGTCGCTGTCTGCCGACGAACACTCGTCAAAGGCCATGATGATGTCAGCCCCGAGCGCATTTTCCACTTGAATGGCGTGTTCGGGACTGAAAAAGTGCTTGCTGCCATCGATGTGGGAACGAAACTCTACCCCATCCTCGGTAACTTTGTTCAAGGTGCTGAGGCTGAATACCTGAAAGCCGCCGCTGTCGGTGAGGATGCTGCGCTCCCAGTTCATGAACTTGTGCAGCCCGCCAGCCTCAGCCACCAAATCGTGGCCCGGTCTGAGGTAAAGGTGATAGGTGTTGCTCAAGATGATCTGTGCGTTCATGGACAACAAGTCCCGCGGCGCCACCGCCTTCACCGTGGCCTGGGTGCCGACCGGCATGAACACTGGGGTATCGATCACCCCGTGGGGCGTAATTAAGCGGCCCACTCGGGCCCGCGTCCTGCTACATTCCTTGAGTACTTCAAACTTGATCGCCAAAGGTTACCCTCCCGTCATTTGAGAAGTGAGCCACGTGGCTCCCCCGTCCCCCTGTCCCCTCCTCTAGATGATCAACATCGCGTCGCCGAAGCTGTAGAAGCGGTAGCGCTCTGAAATGGCTGACTGATAGGCCCGAAGCACCGCGTCCCGCCCGGCCAACGCGCTGACCAGCATGATCAGCGTGGATTTTGGCAGGTGAAAATTAGTCACCAGACCATCCAACACCTTGAAGCGGTAACCCGGATAGATGAAGATATCCGTCCAACCGGATCCTGCGGCGACAGTGCCGTCTTCCCTGCCCAATGTCTCTAAGGTGCGGGCCGCGGTGGTGCCCACGGCAATCACCTTCCGTCCTTGCTGATGTGCTTGATTGATCGTCACTGCAGTCTCGGCAGTCAAAGTATAGAATTCAGCATGCATCTGATGCTGCTCGATATCCTCAACTTTCACCGGCCGAAAAGTACCCAAGCCGACGTGCAGAGTCAGCTTGGCGATCTGCACCCCTTGCTGAGCCAGCTGCTGTAACAACGATGGGGTAAAATGCAGCCCGGCGGTAGGGGCTGCCGCTGAGCCTAGCTCGCGGGCATAGACCGTCTGATAACGATCCTTGTCCTGCAAGGTGTGCCGGATATATGGCGGCAACGGCATCTGCCCCAGGCGATCCAAAATGGCCATGAACTGCCCCTGATAATGGAAGCGCAATACTCGCCCGCCGGCCTCAGTATTGCCAATCACCTCTGCCGTCAGTTCCCCGTCGCCAAAGGAAAGCTCTGCGCCCACCTTCACCCGCCGCCCGGGCCGCACCAACACTTCCCACTGATCGAGGCTGCTCTGGTGCAGCAGCACCACCTCTACCTGTAAGCCGCTATCCGTCTTCTTACCGAAAAGCCGCGCCGGCAGCACCTTGGTGTCGTTCAGCACCAGGCAGTCGTCCGGCTGCAGATAGTCGGCGATGTCTGTAAACTGACGGTGCTCTAGCCTGCCGCCCTCACGCCGCAGTACCAGCAGTCGTGATCGGTCGCGCAGAGGCAAAGGTGCCTGAGCGATCAGCTCAGGCGGCAGATGAAAATCGTAATCTTGAATACTGGTCATGTCTAGTCTCCCAACTGCGTCAGCTCTATCCCCTGGAAGTAGTGCCGCAAAATCTCTTCATAGCTATGCCCGTTTTTGGCCATAGCATAAGCGCCCCATTGACTGAGACCGACGCCGTGACCGAAACCGGTGCCCCGAAAGACAAACCCGCTGGCAGCAGCGTTGCTGCTAATGGTGGAACCGGCACCGCGCAGATGATAGCTGTCCGTGCGGTCAAGCGTGGATATGCCCGCAGCAGTGACCGCCTGCAATCCGCTAGGTCTTAACTGCACCGTCTTTCCATCTGCACCCATTGCGCTCACCGGCGGCGTATCCGGTTGCACAATGTAGGCGCGGCTCTTCACCTGCGCCGGCAGGAAGAGGCGCAACGGCGTCTCGCCAGTCAAGATGACGCTCTTGCCTCCGCTATCCGCCAAACGCAACCCCATGGCACGCCCGGCCGCCGTGTAATCGGTCACCTGGACTGAAACAACCTTCCCTATACTTATCCCATTCTTCCCGAGCAGGGCGGATAACTCTTCTCCGCTGAACCGATGCTCCCAACTCACGTAGGGCGATTCCCGAGGATAAAGGTCAGGCACGCTGACCAGCCAGGGCGTTGGTCGACTGCCCGCCCAAACGTTCTCCACCGCTTCAGTGTAGTCTCCCCCATCGGCACAGTAGTAGGCGGTAATTATCTGGCCGCTGTATGTCATCACCAAGCCGGCTGTCTCCCGCACCGCTTGCCGTGTGGACGGCTGTTCTCCGAGATAGTCCCGATAGGTCTGACAGTTAGTGCTGGTGCAAAAATCGAACCCAGCGCTGGCATGTTTGCCGCGGTTACCAACGGTCCAGTTGCGCATGGTGATCGCCTGCGCCTTTTGGACCTCTTCCGGCCAACTAGTCCATGATTCAGCCGCCAACACACCCATCAAGTACTGATCAACAGTCAGGTAAAGCATGACTCGATATAGAGAGTTGGGCTGCAGATTCAACTGCACAAACCCACGGTATTGATTGCTACCGG
>CAYVCY010000021.1:0-12134 GCA_964450265.1 uncultured Clostridia bacterium | reverse complement strand
CAACTGTTGCTGCTCCGCCCCGATCGCCCCTAGGTAGAGGTCCATCCCCGGCACAGACAACAATAATTGTCCTTCACTATCATAAACCAGGCTGCGCATCAGATCAGGACTGGTCGTCCTCCAACTTACCGTCGGTTGCGAATTGCTCAGCTGCTGTTCTAGCCGATTAGCCTGTTGAGCGCTGTTGCCGTGGCCGACGTGCACCTGCCACCCGTCCCCCATCCAGGCAAGACTGGCGGGAAGCCCGCTCAGTAACACCTCATCCCGCAGCCTTTCGGCTGTCTGTAGATCCGACAAGGTATCGCTGGCTGCCCGGTAACAACCGATCACTTGGCCAGGCTGGCTCTTGATCAGCTGCAGCACCTGTTCAGCTATCGCAGCCGAATTATAGGCACCAAAGTGCACGAAGTATTGGTCGTCTTCTTGCACCACAAAATGCGTCCGCTCCCCTGTTAGGCTAGCTAAGGCCGAACTGGCCGCTGCCCGACTGCTATACGGCCCGAACTGTAGCCGAAAGGCATCGGCCCTTACCGTCCACGAAGCCTGCCCGGTTGCGGCAAATAGCGGGACCGGCACATCTTCACCGCTAGGCAAAGAGGCCAAAATCAAACCGGAAGTGGCAGTCAGGGTCACCTCATACAAGGCAGTTTGGTCATAGTAAAGCCCCACCCTCACCGGTCCTCCGCCAGGGGCTGCGTGGGTTGGCAACTGCGGCCAGACTGCGACGGCCAGCACCAGAGCAATCAGAAGATGTATCCGCCAACGCCTCATATGTAACCTCCTCCGCTGTAACCTCATTCCGGCAAATCCTGACTACTTTCGACGGAAGATGTCGATAATCCTGCCTAAGAAGCGGATGCCGTGAGGCGGTGGTTTTTCAGCAAGTCTCGGCCCCCTCGCTGGAGGGCAGGCCTGAACCCAAGGCAGATAGCACCGTGAGACGGTGGGGACAGGCCCTCTGTGCCGTTCCGAAGAGCTGTACAGTAGGGCCAGTCCCCCCGTCTCACTCCAGGGTCGGTCTCGCCGCAAAAAGTAGGTGCCGTGAGGCACCTGCCCAGGTCATCAATTATCGCTGAGCCCCTTCTTCTGTCTCATCAGACGCATGCCATTGGCAATGACCACTAAAGCGGCACCGGTATCTGCAAAGACACCCATCCAGAGCTCCGCTTTCCCCCACAACGTCAGGACTAAGACTATTCCCTTGATCAGCAGGCTGAGGGCGATATTCTGCTTGATGATCGCTACCGTCTTTCGACTCAGACTGATCAGCCAGGCCAGCCTATTCAGGTCATCGGCCATCAGGGCGACGTCCGCCGTCTCGATGGCTGCGTCGGTGGCGGCTGCCCCTAAGGAGATGCCGACGGTGGCGGCAGCTAGCGCCGGAGCGTCGTTCACTCCATCGCCCACCATGGCTACCTGCCGATATTCCTTTAGCAGTTGATTGATAACCGTTACCTTATCCTGCGGCAGCAACTCTGCCTTCACCAGATCGACGCCTACCTGATTGCCGATGGCGTCAGCCGCCAGACGATGATCGCCAGTCAACATAGCTACCGATTGAATGCCGGCCTGACGCAGGCGGGAGATGGCTTCTCCAGCTTGCGGACGCACCTGATCCGCCAGGGCAAAGCTGGCCAGGATTCTGGCCCGATCGAACAGGTGCACCACCGTCTGGCCGGCTGACCGCCAGGTGGCTACCTGCTGTTCTGTATCGACATCCATAGACAAGCCCAGCTCAGCCAGCAGGCGTTCATTACCGATGAACAGCTGCCGCCCATCCACTACAGCTGTGGCTCCGCTGCCGGTCAATGCTTGAAATTCTCGCGCCGACGGAAGCACCAGATCGCGGGCGACAGCCGCCTGCACTAAAGCCTGCGCCAAAGGATGCTCGGAACGGGATTCCAGCGCCGCAGCCTGCGCCAGCAGGCAATCCTGATCGCCGAACAAAGCCAGCATCCCGGTCAGCGTCACTTGCCCGGCGGTCAGTGTCCCAGTCTTGTCAAACGCCACCGTGCGAATGCGCCCCATCGCCTCCAAATAGGCACCGCCTTTGATCAGCACCCCGTTGCGGGAAGCGTTGCCGATAGCCGAGACGATGGATACGGGAGTGGAGATAACCAGAGCGCAAGGGCAAGAGACCACCAGCAGAATCAAGGCCCGCTTGAACCAGCTGACGAAGTCAGCGCCCACGAGCGGCGGCACAGTGGCTAACAGCACTGCCAACGCGATCACCGCCGGGGTGTAATAGGCGGCAAACCTGTCCACCAGCGCTTGAGCCGGGGCCCTCTCCGCCTGGGCTGCTTCCACCAGGTGCATGATCCTGGCCAGAGTGTTGTCTGCCGCTAAGCGATCCACTTCTACTTCCAAGCTGCCATTGCCATTGATGGTTCCGGCAAAGACCCGATCCCCCGGCAGCTTATCCACCGGTATCGACTCGCCGGTGATCGGTGCCTGATTGACGCTGGAACTGCCAGCATTGATCACCCCGTCCATGGCGATGCGCTCTCCCGGGCGCACCACAATGGTCTCGCCTATCCTCAGCTGATCGATATCCACCAGCGCCTCTTCACCACCGCGCTGCACCAATGCCTGCTTCGGTGCCAGTTTCAAGAGATTGCGGATGGACTGACGGGTCTTATCCATAGTATAGGATTGGAGCGTATTCCCCAGGGAGAATAAGAAGACGACCATCGCCCCTTCGTGCCACTCGCCGATGGCGACTGCTCCGACGGCTGCCACACTCATCAGGAAGTTCATGTCCAGGGCACGGTTGCGAAGCGACTGCAGTCCCGCCCGAGCCACATAGAAACCACCGACCAGCATCCCAAGTGCGAAGAGCACTCGGCTCAGTAGGGTATGCTGCCAAGCCAGTTCTGATATCCAACCAGCCGTTAGGAACAGTCCAGAAAGAGCAGTAGTCAAAGCCCTGCGATTGCTATTCCAGAAAGCGACTATGCCAGATTGTGCTTCCATCTCTCTGTCGGTGTCCGACGGCTCCGCCTGATAGCCGGCTCTGGCCACAGCCGCCATCAGTGATTTCTGGGCAGCCTTGGGGGCGAAGTGCAACATGCCGGTGGCGAAGACCAGCGCGGCGTGTTCTACTCCCGGCTGCTGCTTTAGCTGCCGCTCTAGTTTGGCGGCGCAATCCGGGCAATCCAGACCCCGCACACGCAATGCCTGCGTCGCCGCCACCGGAACTACTGTCGAATTGGCCATTTCCAGCGTTGCAGCCACCTCTGCGTGAGCACGGCGGTGGTCGTGACTGTGATCGTGTCCGTGGTCATGGCCGCAGGCGCAACCTTGATCGTGTCCATGGTCATGACCACAGGCGCAGTTTTCGCTATGATCGTGATCGTGGCTATGCTTGTAGTCGTGGTCGTGGTTGTGTTTGTGCAAAGCCCTCTCTCTGTTCATCTAGTTGCCTCCCGTTCCTCCTGTATGCTGCACATGCTCATAGGCCTGTTGGAGCAGCCCCACCACATGATCATCGTCTAGGCGATAGAATACTTCCTTCCCGTCTCGTCGATTGCGCACAATATGCAGATTGCGCAGCACCCGCAACTGATGGGAGACGGAGGATTGGGTCATCCCGAGCACGTCAGCTAAGTCGCAGACGCAGAGCTCTTCCGCCAACAGCGCCTGGATGATCCGCACCCGAGTCGGATCTCCCAGAGCTTTGAAGACAGCGGCCAACTGTTCGATCTGCTGGTCCGGTGCCAACGCCGCCCGAGCTCGCTCCACCGGCCCCGAATGAACCAGCTCTTCCTCACAGATTTCCATCATATCCTTGCGCATAGCAGCCTCCTTCGAATAACATATGAACAATTGCTCATGTATTCATATTTATTATACGCACTAATTCGGATTTTGTGAATAGCCTATTGGAAAAGAAGAGGGGCGGCCTGATGTCCAACTATTGGATATCTGGCCGCCCCTCTTCAGTTACGTTTCGCAAAGCTTAGTTTTTTTCCGGACGTGCGTACCGCTCGGCTTCGCTGTAGATGCAGCCGCAATACTGCTGACGGTAGAGACCGTATTGCTTGGAAAGCTCTACGCTGCGCTTAAAGCCAGGACGAAAGTCCATATACAGGAACGGGGTTTCATACTGGGCTGCCAACGCCTCACCCACCTCCCTGATCGCTTCATGTTGCTGATAGGGGCTGATCAATAAGGTGGTGGTGAAGGCGTCGAATTTGCCGTGTTTGGCAAGGCGAGCAGTCTGTTCCAATCGCTGTTGATAGCAGAGGCGGCAGCGCACCTGTTCCCGGTAGGCGGCTTGCCGCAACCACTGCTGAAAGTCGTAATCGCCGGTGGGGAGCAGCGGCAAATCCGCCTCCTCGGCCAGCTGCTTGAAGGACTCCAAGCGGCGCTGATACTCTTGGGACGGGTGGATGTTCGGGTTGTAAAAGTAGCCATAAACCTGATGCCCGGCTTTACGCAGGGCCTCTACTGAATAGGAAGCGCAGGGGCCGCAGCAGGCGTGTAAGAGGACTTTCATCGTTTTCCCCCTTGGAATTAAGATTCTTCGCTGGCGCTCAGAATGATCTGAAAAAGATTGAATCAGAAACCTCCGTCCCCTTTGATTCCCTTTGATTCACTCCGCCAATAGGCGCAGCTTGCGCTCGATCAACTCCGGCACTCGCTGCAGGTAGACCAACACGTTCTTAGGATTGGCCACCGTGGTCAGAGTGCCATTATCATGGATGAACTTGCTGCTGGCACCGCCGCCGAACCCCAGAATGTGCTGCCGCTCCTCGATGATCAACGCATTATAGCGGCATTCGGTGCCCGGCAGCGCCCAACCGATGTTTTCCTGACCTCCGAGGATATTGCGTTGCCTGTACAGATAGTAGGGGCGGTAGCCGGCGGCCTCCAACTCCCGATAGCACCAGACAGTCACATTGCGGGCTGCCTGGTCGTCAGGTAACTGATCGGCCCAAGTCATCTGCTCCTCACTGAATCTTGATGCCCGCTTGGGCGAAAACATGTGCAGGGTGATATTCTCCGGACGCATCCGCAGCACCCACTCCAGACTCTGCTGCACGGCAGTCAAATCCTCACCGGGCAAACCGAGAATCAAGTCCATATTGATCACCCGAAACCGGTCTCGGCAACGGGCATATGCGCGTTCGATATCGCTGGCGCGATGGCTGCGGCCGATCGCCTGCAGGGTGGGATCATGCTTGGTCTGGGGATTGATGCTGATCCGCTCTACCCCACAATCGGTCAACACCGACAAGTGCTGCTCGGTCAGCGTCTCCGGTCGCCCGGCCTCCACGGTAAACTCCCGCCATTTGGTAGGCAGCTGCTCGCGCAATGCCGTTAGCACCCGCCCCAAGTCGGAAGCATTGAGAGCGGTCGGCGTCCCGCCGCCCACATAGACAGAATCGACAGGGCGCCCCTGCGTCCGTAGGTGCCGCCCCAACAAAGTGATTTCTTCTTCCAACGCAGCCACAAACCGGCCCCGTTCCCGCCCCAGCTCTGCCAAGGAGTGGGAAGGAAAGGAGCAATAGAGGCAGCGGGTGGGACAAAAAGGGATGCCCGCGTAGATGCTCACTGCTCTGCTATCCATATCCTCAAACAGCTTGCGGGTGAACTGGCTCACCTGGCAAAGCAGCTCTGTTTTCTCGGGGGACACTCCGTATGCAGACTGCATCCGCTCCGCAGCCTCCGCCGGATTAAGCCCGGCGTCCAAGAACAGCTGAAAGGGCTTGCTGGGACGCACGCCTTGCATCCGTCCCCAGGGCAGAGGTTGGCTCATCCAGGTTCACCTCCGGATTTGCTGAGTAAGGCATCGCATTCTCTCCCTCCGTCATGGCTTACGCCATGCCACCCCCTGATCAGAGGGAGGCAAATCTCGGCCCCCTCGTGGAGGGGGCTGTCGCGTCAGCGACTGGGGGGAGTCTCGGCCCCCTCAGATCAGCTTCAGCTGATCTGTGCCTCTATCCTTCACCTGCGGCTCTATTCCCAGGTGTTCTATAGCCAAGCGAGTGGTCATCCGCCCACGGGGTGTACGCTGCAGGAAGCCTATCTGCAACAGATAGGGCTCCAGCACATCTTCGATCGTCTCCGAGGCCTCGCTGATGGTAGCCGCCATGGTATCCAGTCCCACCGGGCCGCCGTCATATCGTTCGATGATCGCACGTAGCAGCTGGCGATCGGTGGCGTCCAAACCGAAGCTATCTATCTCCAGCAGCTGCAACGCCTGCTGGGCAATATCCAAAGTGACCACCCCATCCCCTTTCACCTCGGCATAGTCGCGCACCCGACGCAGCAGGCGATTGACGATTCGGGGAGTTCCCCGTGCCCGCCGGGCCAGCTCCACCGCCCCATCCGAGGCCAATTCGATGCCCAGAATGCGAGCAGAGCGGTAGGCGATGGTCTGCAGTTCTTCACAGGTGTAGAACTCCAAACGGCTGATCACGCCGAACCGATCCCGGAGCGGTGCCGAAAGTGCTCCGGCGCGGGTGGTGGCGCCGATGAGGGTGAAGTGGGGTAAATCCAAGCGGATGGAACGGGCACTGGGACCCTTGCCGATCATGATATCCAGCGCGTAATCCTCCATAGCTGGGTAGAGCACTTCCTCCACACTGCGGTGAAGACGGTGGATCTCGTCGATGAACAAACAGTCATGAGGTGCCAGGTTGGTCAACAGCGCTGCCAAGTCCCCCGGGCGCTCGATAGCCGGCCCAGAGGTGATGCGCAGACTAGCTCCTAGCTCGTTGGCGATGATATGTGATAGCGTAGTCTTGCCCAATCCCGGCGGGCCGTACAACAAGACGTGATCCAACGCCTCGGATCTCTGCTTGGCCGCTTGAATAAATATGGCCAGATTTTCCTTGGCCTTCTCCTGTCCGATATACTCATTCAGGTATCTAGGGCGCAGGCTGCTTTCTACGGCAGAGTCCTCAACCAGCTCGTTGCCGGCAACGATCCGCTCTTCCTCCATCATCACTGCCCCTCCTGCCTACTTGGCTCTGTTGCCAAGATACTTCAATGACTCGCGCAACAACGCATCCACCTCTTCCATCAAGTGTGGTGCCTGTTTCTTGGCTGCTCGCAGAGCTCCCTGCGCTTCGTCTAGGCGATAGCCGAGGGAGGTCAGAGCGGCAATCACCTGCGATTGCACCGATTTATCGCCGGGCCCGGCATCCCCTGCCTCCAAAACGGAAAGATCGGAGATGCTGGCCGCGACCTTATCCTTCAATTCATAAACCAGCCGTTGGGCTGTCTTCTTGCCTACTCCCGGGATCCTAGTCAACTGGGTGAGCTCATTATCCACGATGGCCTGATACAGCGCACTGACTCGGGTGCCGTCCACGATGGCTAGGGCCAGTTTAGGGCCCACCCCGTTTACCGTCAGCAGGAGCTCGAACAAGTCTAGCGTCTCCTGCTCGGTAAATCCATAAAGGGTCAAAGCGTCTTCCCGCACCTGCAAGTAGGTGTATATCGTTGCCTCCTGCCAAAGGGGTAGGTCCTGCATCATCCTTGCTGGCATAGAGACTTTATACCCCACGCCTTGCACATCGACGACTATATGATTTACCGTCTTGGCGGCAACTTTTCCCCGCAGATAAGCATACATCTCTCACTGCCTCCGTTCAGACGTCAATCGTTGCCACTGCTGGCTATGTAGATGACAGACGGCTATGGCCAAGGCGTCGGCCACGTCGTCCGGTTTGGGCAGTTCCGGCAGATGGAGCAACGCCTTGACCATCTGTTGCACCTGCTGTTTCTCGGCTCGGCCGTAACCCACCACCGCCTGCTTCACTTGCAGGGGGGTATACTCCACCACCGGCACCTGATGCTCTGCCGCGGCCAACAGCATTACCCCTCTGGCCTGTCCCACCGTAAAGGCGGTGGTGGTGTTGCGATTGAAGAACAGCTTTTCTACTGCCATCACGTCAGGCTGAAACTCCGTCAACAGTGCCGACAGCCCTTCGTGCAATTGTAACAAGCGCAAGCTGAGCTCGGTGTGGGCTGGAGTGCGCAGACAGCCATAGATCTCTGCCTGTCCGCTATTTGGGCCTCGCTGCTTAACGAAGCTATAGCCAGTGATGGCTATCCCTGGATCGATACCCATAATCAGCACCCCCTCACATCCTTCCCTAATTAGCTACCGTTGCTCTCCTTCGACAACAAAGGGGCAAACACCTGCTTGCCCCGTGAGTGGGTTTTTCGTACCCGTCCCTAAAAACCCACAAGCCCCGCGCTGGAAAGCGCGGGGCTTGTGCATCTAGCTGTCCAACCCTTCCAGTACCCGCGCCAGGTCCTCTTCAGACTGCACCAAGATCCCCTCCCGCAGCCGCTGCTGCACGTCCTGGGGCAGGCGGGATACCGGCATGTCTGGGTAGCGCTGGATGAGTACTGCGTTTTCCCGGTCGGTACCGCGATAAACAGCGATGTAACCGTCCAGCTCGCAGATCAGGTATGAGTTCTGACAGTCGCGACAGGGTAAAGGCACCTGACCACTGAGGACAGTTCTTTCCTGCAAACCTCCCTGTACCACTGTCGCTGTCCGCTCCAGATCGTAAACCAGAAAGTCGAGCCCTGCCTCTGTCATTTCCGCCGGCGTGAACAGCCCGTCGTGTCCACACGTAAACTGCAGTTGGTAGAGCACCGATCGATCGTGGCCGAGCGCAGCACCCAAAGTCCCTCCGAGGCCACCGGCAGCCGCCAGGTCAGGATCGGGCAATCCCCGATCCCCCCAGTGTGAGTCGTAGTAATAATATCCCACGGCAAGTACGCCCACCATCAGACAGGCAAGAATCGTTTTCGTTCTGCGTGACACTTTCCCACCCCTATTCTTGGTGTTCTTGGCAACTAGTATAGCCAATAGTTACCAAGAACATGCAGGGTTGGAGATCACCGCGAGAGATCGAACTGCCCCTGACGCCAGACAGGGGGACACAATGGGACAGGCCCTCCGTTCCATTCCGCCAAGGCGGAACAGAACAGTAGGGCCTGTCCCCCGCCTCCACTCCCCTGCCGAAGACGCTAGACCCTTCGCTCACGCTCAGGGCGACCGCAGTCTCGGACGTTACTCTACGTCTTCAATATCTGCGTTGGTGTAGACGTTTTGCACATCGTCATGTTCTTCCAGCGCATCCAGTAGCCTTAATGCCTTCACTGCGGCCTCGCCATCCACGGCGACCATCGTCTGTGGCAGCATGGACAACTCGGCTGACTCCATCTGCACCCCCTGCTCCTGCAAGGAACGACGTACCGCCTCCAGATCCTCAGGAGCTGTAATTACCTGAAAGCTGTCATCCTCAATCTGCAGATCCTCTGCTCCCCCTTCCAGAGCCGCCAACAGCATATCATCCTCAGAACGGGACTCCTGCTCCCGATCTACGATAATCACGCCTTTGCGATCGAACATATAGGACACGCAGCCCGTCTCACCCATGTTGCCTCCGTGCTTGCTGAACAGATGACGGATGTCTGATGCGGTGCGGTTGCGGTTATCGCTGAGCAGATCTACGATAATCGCCACTCCGCCGGGACCATAGCCTTCGTAGGAGAAAGATTCGTAGTTGTCCCCATCCTGAGCACCCACGCCTCGCTGTATTGCCCGGTTGATATTGTCGTTAGGCAGATTCATGCTGCGGGCTTTATCGATGGCTATCCGCAGTGCAAAGTTAGCGTCTGGATCGCCGCCTCCCTGTTTCGCGGCCACGATAATCTCTCTGGCTATCTTCGTGTAAAGTTTACCCTTTTGGGCATCCGCCCTCGCCTTCTTGTGTTTGATGTTCGCCCATTTAGAATGACCTGCCATAAACCCCACCCTCCCAGTATCATATAGGTTAACTGTTCACTCAGCCTGTCTTCTGCTAAACAGAAACTAACGTATGGGGATATTCGGTGCCAGCGGCAGACGGCGCTTATGCTCGCTACCTCGGTGCAATCTATCCACCACCGCTTGTACTTCTTTGGAAGCGCTCCCGGTAAGGATGTACTGATCCAGTTGGCTATAGGAGATACCCATCTCCTGCTCGTCATACTGCCCGGCCCAGAGTCCGGCCGAAGGTTTCTTGTCAATGATCGATTGGGGGATTCCCAAAGATGCTGCCAATTCCCAAACCTGATGTTTGACCAAGCCAGCGATCGGCATCAGGTCCACTCCGGCGTCCCCATGTTTGGTGAAGTAACCGATGGTCAGTTCGCTGCGGTTGCTGGTGCCGAGCACCAGCAACTTTCTCATCGCCGCATAATAGTACAATGTGGTCATCCTCAACCTAGGTTTCAAGTTGGCTAACACCAGATGGGAGGTGTCTTCCGTCACGCCTAGAGCATGACAGAGCTGGTCAAACGTATCGCTGAGATCAACGGTGAAATACTCCAAGTCAAGCGCCTCGGCGCATAGTACGCCGTCGATTGCATCCTGCGGATCACTGTGACAGGGCATAATCACTCCCCAAGCTTGCTTACCAAAGGCGCGCTGGGCCAGCGCACCCACTACAGCCGAGTCGATACCCCCGCTGAGTCCGTAAATCACGCCTTGACAGCCAGCCGCTGCCACCTGCTGCTTGAGCCAATCAGTCAACTGCCTGGCAACCGAATGCACATCCATGGTCTCCACCTCACTTAATTATTGCCCGCAACATCCGAGATTGTAGCTAGACGTTGAAGCGAATGTTGAGAATGTCCCCGTCTTGAACCAGATAGTCCTTACCCTCCAAAAATAGCTTACCTGCTTCCCGCACCTTGGCCACATTCCCTAAAGAAAACAGATCAGCGTATTTCATCGTTTCGGCACGGATGAACCCTCGCTCCAAATCTGAGTGGATCTTTCCGGCAGCCCGCTTGGCATTGGTGTCCCGCTCGATGGTCCACGCCCGCACCTCGTCCTCGCCCACAGTGAAGAACGAAACCAAACCGAGGGTATCGTAGGCGACTCGCATCACCTTGTCTATCGCCGGTTCCTCAATTCCTAACTCTTCAAAGAAAGTCTGGCGTTCCCCTGCTGGCAACTGCAGGATCTCTTCTTCTATCTGCGCACAGAGCTCGATTACCGGCAGTTCTTTGGCGGCAGCCACTTCGATCAGCCGGCCACGTCCGGGATAATCCCCTTGGGAAAACTGCTGCTCATCCAAGTTGACTACCACAATCAACGGCTTGTCCGTAAGAAAAGTATAGTTCTGCAACGTCAAGCGCTCGTCGGCAGACAGTTCCAGGCTGGAAAAGGGCAACTCCTGTTCCAAGTGCTGTAGGCACCTCTCCAACACCGGCAGTTCAACGGCTTGCTCGGGCGTGATCTTCTTGCCTTGTTTGATACGGCTGATGCGCTTATCCACAAACTCCAGATCCGCCATCAAGAGCTCAAAGCTAACCGTCTCCATATCTCTCAGCGGATCGATGCTGTCCTCCACATGCACTATATCCTCGTTGTCAAACGCCCTCACCACTTGGATCAATGCATCCACCTGACGCACACCATCCAAAAACGCGTTACCAACCCCCTGGCCTTGACTGGCCCCTCGCACTAGGCCAGGGACGTCAATCACCTGCATTTGTGCATAGGTGGTCTTTTTCGGGCGATACAATCCAGACAACCAGTCGATTCTTTGGTCGGGCACATTAGCTACTCCGATATTCGAGCTCGTCTTGCCGGAAAAAAACCGCGACGTCTCGACGTGGGCCCCTGTCAGTAAATTGAACAACGTAGTCTTACCTACCGTCGGCAGCCCGACGATTCCACATGATAACATCCAAGAGTTCCGCCTTTCCAATTATGTGTCTTCGCGCAGCCTATTCCTCTGCCTGTTCCAAGCTGACTGCTTTACCGATAATCTGATAGATATCCTGCAAGAGACGATCTACCCGCATAGCGTGCTCCTGAAACTCGCGAATGTCCCCGTGCATAAAGACTATCTCGGCCAGCTTGTTCAACTGTGACTTGGCTTCTTCGTCCACCTCTGCCCCACTCATCTCCTGCATCTGCAGCTGCATGCTTTGCTGCATGAAGTCATCGAGCATCTGTTTAGCACGGGGATCCTGATCCACCTTGCGCTTTGCCTCTGTCAAGGCGAGCACGTCCGGATGCTGACGTAAAGCGCGGGCCAATCCGTGGGCCATGTCGTAAATATTCATCAACTCAAACCTCCTTGGTAATCTACAAGCCGATAGTTGCG